>CALLMH010000037.1 GCA_938007965.1 uncultured Saprospiraceae bacterium
TTCTATCTCTGAAAATAATCCAGATAAGGTAATCTTATACAATAGCCAACCTGTAAAGGTGAAGCTAGAAGGAGATAAGATCAAATCTTTTATAGGTGAAGCATCAGCGGATTACATGGAAGGCTATACGCTTGTCGATAAGAAAGTGACTTTCACCCCGTCTACTCCTATTCAAAAAGTAATAGAAAGTGAATCGACAGCAAATGCAGATTATGCAATAATGTCGAACGAGAAAGTCCTACTTAATTATAAGAAAGGGTATGCTACTTTGGATAAAGCCATGATCAATAAGCTCAATGAAATAGCATTATTATTAAATTATGAGCCTGAGACTAGGGTTCTGATGACCGCTCATTTATCAGATACGGATGATAAATCTAATAAGTTGTCTGATAATAGATTAGGAGCCGCAACTGCTTATCTTAAGATTAAGGGAGTATCTCTTAATAGAATCCAAATAGAAACCCAATCTAGTAGTTCACTATCCGATGTGATTGCTGTTAATTATCTAAGGTAACAGTTAGTTGATTTAAGATCAATTAGTTATAGTTTGATAATTCCATAGGGTAGGTCAAGCCAAAAATGAAAGCCCGAACGGCGAGTGGAAGATTAGGTTGAAATTTACTACCTCATATTTACGTAAAATCAAGCGTAAACGGGGTAGTCATTCAGCAGTAAACGGCTATATAAATAAGGATATTCAGATCTACTGAATATCCCTATTTAGTTGTATCAATAGCGTTCTCCTGACTTCTGAACTACGCGCCATTATGACTCATCAGGGATCAACTTCAACCTTCTGGGGTGGTCTAGTTTTTTCTTTTGAGTTGTAAAATCTTTCGACCAAATTATTCTCTTTATATCTTTCATGACCATGGGGCTCATGTAGAAGTATCTATGATTACTCATGCTCGATGAGAAGTTTACATGGTCTTTAATCACAGATACATCAATAATGGTAAAGTTATCTGGCATTTTCTCAGGGTTTAATCCATTAAGGCCGAGTCTATCGTTCTTGTTGATCAGTTTTGACATTTTGAGAGATCTGTCGTTATTATGGACGTATATCGTTACATTATTTATGATTTTGTGAAGGTGCTCTAGTGATTTGCCTTTATTGAATACGTCATTTTCTAGATCGGCCCCAGCGGCTATATATTGGTCTATCACTTTTTGTTCTTGCTTGATCAATCCACTGCTCGTCATTATATGCTCAAACATTCTATTTCCCATCGAATGGCATAAGAAAGATATCTTTGTCTTATCCGCTTGGCAATTAACTAGTTCTTTGATAAACGGACCTAAATAATCCCCTTTTTTACGTGCTATTTTTATTCCGGTAAGATAATTTATAGAACTATTCCAGATGATAGAGAGCATAACTTTTTTCTTTCCATCATCTACAGAATAGACATCACGACTTAGGTTTCTGACCATCTCTCTCCAAGCGAAAATCTGATTGCCCCATATACCATGGATGACTATATTTAATTGTTCTGATGTATTCTCTTCTCCAAGCGAATTACATATAGCGTCATTTAGTTGGGTAAGAGAAGTGATATTTTCTAATTCTCGTTTTCGTGGATTGTATTCAGCATCGTACTCCACTACGCCGAGTTTTAATTCGAAATTCTCGATGTCAGAACCATCAATCTTAAGATAATAATGGATAAATTCTTCCTGTGCATTCATCGGTGTCACTATCAGACCTAGCATAAGGTAAAAAAGCACTCTAAATATCATGGGTTAATTTTAATTGAGTGCTTCAGGAGCTTCCATCAACTGAAAAAACTGATCTAGTCTCGGTTGTATTATAATCTCGGTACGTCTATTACGACTTCTACCTTCGGCCGTATCATTATCATCTTTTGGCACATAAGAAGACCTACCTGCAGCAGTAAGTCTATCAGGAGCCACATAATGTTTGTTTGCTAGAGATCTTACGATAGCGGTAGCTCTTTTTACACTCAGGTCCCAGTTGTCGGTGATGCAGCCAGTGTTCATAGGTACATTATCTGTATGACCTTCTACGAGTACTTGCAATTGATCATGATCATTGATTACAGAAGCGATCTTAGCGAGCACGTCTTCCGCTTTCTGATTTATCGCTGAGCTTCCTGATTTGAATAGTAGCTTGTCAGATATCGACACATGCACTAGTCCACCTCTCACTTCTACTTGGATATCAGTATCATTTATATTGGATAGTGATCTTTTTAGATTCATTACCAATGACAAGTTTACGGAGTCTTTTGACTGTACTTTCTTATTGAGATCTTCGATGTATGCAGTTTGCCTACTGATATTTTCTAGCGATCTTTGTATACTTTCTGCACCTGTCATACTTACCACAGATAGATCCGACATCCTGTCTAAGAGCCCAGCATTGGTGGATTTCATCGTTTCTATTTGATCTTGTAGTTGTGCTATTTGATCATCTTTTAGCATAGCTTCTTTGTTTTCGCATGAAGCGAATGTAAGCATTGCTATAACTAGTAATGGAAGTAGATTTTTCATTTGTTCGTATTTTTGTTATACTCTAAGAACGTGTAGTGAATGATCTAAGTTAACTTTAAAAAGTTAAAGTTTCAGATAAAACGAAAAATGGCAAAACCTCAGTATGTACACGATCGCTACAATTTTGTAAGTTGTAGGTATTAGATTCATTCTAGAATTCTACGAAGCCTTCTAAGAAATCATTCAATGTTTTCGTGGTAGCCTCATCAAAACCGTCTTCAATCATATGATCAGCTATTTGTGCAAGTGGTAGTCTATTTGGATATACATTCATTCCGAGGTAGTTAAATGAAGTCGTCAAATGGTCAAGACCTCTAAGGTTACCAGCTCTACCTGTTGCTACACCTACGAGAGCTAGTTTCTTTCCTTTGAATGTCTCAGCATATTTTCTTATTGAAAGTGCATCGACGAAGACTTTACCTATTCCACTATATGATCCATTATATTCTGGAGATACTAGAATCCATTTATCGGCAGGGACGATCTGCTCATCTTGTAATTTTGTAAGGTCTGGGTGCTGAAATTCGGCTTCGTACATCTTAGGATGAATAAATCCGGGATCGACTTCACTCAATTTTATAAGATTTACTTCTTCATCGGTGTACTTCCCGATCATTTCAAACAGGTTCTTACTTACATATTCTGTTCTACTGTCAGGTCTATTTGTGGCTGATATTATTGTAATCATATATTTGTATTTGTGTCATAACACTAAAAGCGTAGATAAAGATTATAAATTCGTAATAAAGATAAAGTATTACCAAATAATCGTACAAAGCTATCTTAAAATTCTAGTTTAAGTTTAAATAATCTATTTTTGTGTTTTGAATCTTTTCGCTGGATTTACGTTTATATATCTGTATTATTCAGTACTAAAATCATGCATTTCGATGGGAAAAATTGTAGCAATAGCTAATCAGAAAGGAGGAGTAGGAAAGACAACAACAGCTATAAACTTAGCTGCTGCGGTAGCCATACTGGATAAGAAAGTTTTGCTGGTTGATGCTGATCCTCAGGGAAATGCTAGTTCTGGCGTAGGAATATCTACTGATGAACTAGAATTGACCATCTATGATTGTATTATCGATGAGATACACCCTAGAGAAGTGATCAAGAAGACTGAAACACCAAATCTAGATTGCCTGCCATCAAATATCAATCTAGTAGGAGCTGAGATAGAATTGGTCAATAAATTATCTAGAGAGTACTTCATCAAAAATATGCTGGACAAGGTCAAGGAAGATTATGATTATATATTCGTGGATTGCCTACCTTCGCTGGGTCTTGTAACTGTGAATGCTCTAGTGGCTGCAGATTCAGTGATAGTGCCTGTACAATGTGAGTTTTTCTCACTAGAGGGATTCGGAAAGTTGAAGTCTACGATAAATATGGTGAGAGATGCACTGAATGAGAAACTGGTCATCGAAGGTGTCGTGTTATCTATGTACGATAGCCGATTGAGAATGGCAAACATGGTTGTCAATGAAGTAAACAATATTGTATCCGATAAGGTGTTCAAGACAATCATACACAGGAATTCTAAAATCGGTGAAGCGCCAAGTCTAGGGCAGCCGGTAATCATCTATGATGTGACTAGTAAAGGAGCGACTAATTTTCTAAATTTGGCTAATGAATTCCTTCAGCAAAATACGGATGCTATATTCAAAGATAGGACGATGTCTGAGGTGAAAGAAGCACTCAATAAGGCATAAGCGGAGCCAGTGCAAGAACTTAATATACAGAACTACAATTTATAATGAGTAAGAGTAAAAAGAAAGAACTTGGAAAAGGCTTAAGAGCGTTGCTTACCAATATTGAGAATACAAATAGTCCAAAAGAAAAGACAGAGTTGGTCAAAGAACTCAACAGTTCGATCCTGGAAATCCCATTGGCAAATATAGAAGTGAATCCTTTTCAGCCTCGGACTGAATTCGACCCTGAGGAATTGGCAGAATTGTCTCAGTCTATCAAGGTACATGGACTCATCCAAGCAATCACTGTGAGAAGTGTCGGAGGTGATAAGTATCAATTGATTTCCGGAGAACGAAGGATGAGAGCCAGTAAATTGGCAGGGTTGACTACTGTGCCAGCATTTATAAGGATAGCAGATGATCAGGCATTGCTAGAGATGGCATTGATAGAAAATATCCAAAGATCTAATCTGAATGCGATCGAAGTAGCCATCTCATACCAAAGATTGATGGTAGAGTGTGATCTAACGCATGAGTCGCTTTCTGAGCGAGTAGGTAAGAAGAGAAGTACGATCAGTAATTATGTAAGATTACTAAAACTGCCTCCTCAGATACAGTCTGCAATAAAAAACAGTGAGATCAGTATGGGGCATGCAAGATCTCTTGCAGGTATAGATGAAGTAAGTCTTCAGTTGGATATATTCAAGGAGGTAGTAGCGAAGAATATGAGTGTGAGAGCGCTAGAAAGTCTGATAAAATCATACAATGAACCCAAAGTAGTATCGGCCCCTAAGATGAGCAAAGAGCTACCCCCGGAAGTGAAAAAGGTGCAGGATGAATTAAGTGCAAACCTAGGAACCGCTGTAAAAATTAAGAGATCTGATTCAGGTAGTGGAGAGATATCCATCAAGTTTGGATCTGATCGAGAATTCAACAATATACTCGCTGTATTGGAGAAATTAGAGGGTTAGACAATACATATTCCGGCTATTATCGTTATTTATGGTATGTTGAAAAGATTACTCATTTTATTATTATTATGTGCTTCGCATTTTGCGTTTTGCCAATCTAGTGATAATAGGGGACAAGAAAACAAGAACCTTGATGAGAATCTAATCAGACCTGCTGATCAGCAAGTACAACCCACGAAAGACACTACCACAATAGTAAGCAATGCATTTTTCGACATATTCTATGGAAAACCTGGTAAAGCTGCCTTTTATGGACTTATCGTTCCTGGTGGGGGGCAGATTTACAATAAGAAATGGTGGAAACTACCATTTGTATATGCTATAGAAGGTTTTTCGCTGTATTGGGTGATAACCAGTACAAAGCAAAATGGTTTGTTTCAGGAAGCATACTTTAATGTCTTAAATGATCTAGAAGGACCTAGAGCGGTGCGAGGAATTTCTGATGTGAATGCGCTCCTAGCTAACCGGAATAAATGGCGTAAGAACAAAGAATACTCTTGGATCATTTTTATGGGTGCTCATTTGATCACTATTTTCGAATCATTTATTGATAGGCATTTGATGGAGTTTGATGTAAGTGATGATCTTACATTTGCCCCTGTACAATCTGTAGTCGGACCATATCCTGCATTTACCTACACCATCGGATTAAATAAGAAAAAAGATATAGTATTTAAGGACTTGTTAGTGGATTAAGGATATTACTAAGATAGTAGTTTATTTATTTTGATTTTCTTGTGTTGAAAGGGGGATAAAACTGTTAAGGCTATTTATAGATTAAGCCATTTAGCAATAATCCAGATTGCCATCTTAAATTAAGTAAATATGAACACTTTGTGAAATTCAATTAATTACTATCGGTTTTGATGGTTTTTCATACTAAATCTGGAATATTTTCTCCAATTCAACAATTAAGTCTAATTTACCCGTGGTTTTAGTAAAGACAACTTTTTAAAAAATATAAAGAATGAATATATACAATAAGCTTGGATTATTTATAGTCGCGATAAGTGTTTCATTGGTATCTTGTAAGATAGACCAATCAAGTGCAAGTAAGGAAAAAGTAAGTACAGAGATTACGAAAAGTAATTCATCGAATAATACAACAGAGTCAAACACTCCTGCTGAAGATTTGGGACCAGTTACTAATATCAAACTGACAAAATATTGGGAGTCTGATTCTACGCTTATCACACCTGAATCAGTCTTGTTCGACGAGAAGCAAGGTCTGTATTATGTTTCTTGTATTGGTAATGTACCTCCCAATAAGGAAGACGGGGATGGATATATAGCCAAAATAGATCAACGTGGAAATATACTGGATTCTAATTATATCATAGGTCTTGATGCACCGAAGGGAATGGCGTTACATGAAGGTAAACTATACGTAACTGATATCAATGAGCTGGTAATAATAGATCAAGCAACGTCGTCTGTAGAAAGAAGAATAGAGGTTCCAGGCTCTACTTTTCTCAATGATGTGGCTCTGTCGCCAGATGGGAAAATTTATTTCACCGATAGTGATCAAAATACAATCTACGTATATGCCGATGCTAAGGTCAAATTATTCAAAAAAGATGCTGGCCTTGGAGGTACAAACGGGATACTCGTAGATGAGAAGACGATCTACTTGGCAGGATTTGGAAATGGCGATATCAACACCATAGATATAGCCTCAAAAGAAATAACCAATCGTGCTAAAGGTGCAGTGCCTGGCGGCGATGGAATCGCAGTATGGGAAGACGGATATGTCTACTCTAATTGGAATGGAGAAGTATACTTTATTACACCCGACTGGGAAGCTAAAAAGGTACTAGACACAAAAGAAATGAAATCAAACGCCGCTGATATAGCTATCAATCATAAAAATGGCGAACTAATAATCCCAACATTCTTTGCCAATAGAGTAGTAGGTTACAAGATCGAGAGTTTGAGATGATTTCATAGGTAGTGTTGTAAATATATAATTATGAAGAAATCGTTGATTGCTATAGTTCTATTGTCAAATATTGTATTCTACAGTTGTAAATCTAATAAAGGTAAAGAGGTAGAGCCTGTAATTAATTCAGAATTTCGCAATGAGATCAAACCCAAAGTAGTCCTCGCTCAATGGACATTCAATAGATCATTGTTTGCAGGAGAAATAACAACTGTAGATTTTTTGAATGAAGCATCCAAACTTGGATTCGAAGGAGTAGAGTTTGTCAATCAATTTTTCGATGACAAAGTAGAGGACGATGAATATCTAAGTAATCTAAGATCGGAATCCGAAAAATTAGGTGTAGATATTACGCTGTTGGCAGTAGATGTACAGGGGGCCAGATTAGGAGCATCTGATAAGGAAGAGAGGGAATCAGCGATCGAGAAGCACAAGAAATGGATCGTAGCGGCATCAATACTAGACTGTCCTAATATCCGAGTTAATGCTCATGGTGATGGAACTGCACATGATGTGATGGAAAATGTGTTCGAATCAGTGCAGGAATTAGCGATTTATGGTAAAAGATATAAGGTAGGTGTCACTATAGAAAACCACGGTCAATACTCTAGTGATGGTAAGTGGTTGTCAACATTGGTGGGTAGATTAATGCCGTATGGAGTAGGGAGTGTCGCCGATTTTGATAATTGGTGTATCGAAAGAGAAGACGGAAAATTATGGGGCAGTCCTTGCATTAATGAGTATGATAGATATCTGGGAATCAAAGAATTATTACCTACGGCCAAAAGCATTAGTATCAAAGCATTTGACTTTGATGAGAATGGTGAACCAGTCAAAACAGATTTCAAGCGAATGTTCGATTTGATCCGTGCATCAGAATATGATACATATCTTGCTGTAGAATTTGAAGGGCATGATTTGGATCCTATTGAAGGCGTAAAGAAGATATTGGCACTAATAGACAAATACCTGGAAGATTAGTCTAA
This sequence comes from uncultured Saprospiraceae bacterium, assembly GCA_938007965.1. Lineage (GTDB taxonomy): Bacteria > Bacteroidota > Bacteroidia > Chitinophagales > Saprospiraceae > CAJXUU01. Next base: position 8,105 of record CALLMH010000037.1, read on the forward strand.
AGAAGATTTGCCTTATTATCTATTCAGGATAACGCAACCAACCTAAAACATCATAATCCGCAACAGTATATATACCTTGGAATTCAGATAGCGTAAGTTTTTGTCTTGTTTTTGTTCCGTAATTTTGTTGGATTAGGGTAACTGAATTTTCTTTGACTTCACAGATGATACCTGTATGGCCGAATGGATTAGTAGGACTTTCGCCATAGACTAGAATATCCCCTTCTTGAGGTTTCTCATATCTAGTATTTCTATACTGAATGAGACCTCTTTCAGCATTGAATGCCACATCATCTAGTGTTTTGTCGAATAATTCTTTAGCATGGCCGTAGGAGTTGGGCATCTTATGATTATGCACTTCGTAGTAAAATCTTTTGACATACTCTACACATTGGTATTTTAGACCTAAGTTGTAACCATCTGTAGTTAAGTTTCTCCCTATGACATTTCTGTAGTTGTTGCCATTATAATAAACGGCGACGTCATAATATTTATCAAGCACTTGACCGACTTCGAAGTTGAAGCTCGTAAATGAGAGAAATGAAAATACAATCAAAAGGGAATAAATGTGCTTGCTCATTGTGTTATTATAGTAGGTGCAATATACATCAAAGACACATTTAAAGACATTTTACCACTATATTGGTAGTCTTTTTTTTAAGTTTTGTCAGATAATTAGCATTTATCCATCTGAAATCAGTCGATGAGCATTCGGAAATCGAGCTATTACTTGATCTTCGAAGTAGAAAGAGCGTACTCAGGGGCATTACTTTTTACCAATTCATATCCTCCAAATAGAATCAATCCAAAAGCTGCGTTACCAATAAGACTGTATGCATAAAAAGGAATGGCAGCAATATAACAAGCAATAAGACCTGAGAATGATTTTGCATAGACAGCACTTCCTAACCAGTCTCCAAAATTAGAAACCAACCAAAAGATAGTCGTAGCTCCTAAGACACCAAAAACAGTATTCTTAAGGTTTACTCTTTGTAATAAAAACTTACCGAGTATGACTATCAAGAATAGTGAACCAATCGTCCACAGCATATAGTTTTGATAAAACACAACTCCATCTGAATAGTAAGCACTGTAAACGGTATTATTTATAATAAAATCACTTAACATGTAAGCAGCAATAGGTATGATGAATGCGAATCTCTTCAATAGAAAATAAGAACCACCAAATAATGCTAAAGTTTCTAAACCAGATACATTAGGGACGTTAACCAATAGGAATCTACTGACGATCCCAAAGAAGATTAATAATGAAGCTGTTATTACTGATATTTTAGAATTATTTTTCATCAACTGTATATTTTATAGAGATATATAGATTAACTCTATCTGAAGTATTATTTTATAATATCATTACTCTGATTCTTAGTAATGAGTCTATAATATTAATTGTTATGCAAATGTAATCACACAATAGGACAAAATCAAACAAATAACGAATTGTCAATATATGGATTTAGGAAAAGTGGTGTAGACTATCCATAATCTATATAACTATCGTCGCTTGTTTTATTTCTGCCGCTTTAGCCACATTATGTTTTGATCTTAGGATAGCTACTTTAGCTTCATGTAATCTATTAAGATTTTCGTTTTTATCTTCGATTAAGAAATATAGGGTAGTCATCTATTTCCCAATATCTAGCTTTCAATTTGTTTTACTTACTTTTACTAGATGTAATTAGACAGTTGCACAAAGCCAAATAAATATCAAAATGTCAAAGTACGTTATTAGAAAAAGTAGGGTAGATGACTTTGAGTCTTTAATCGTACTGTATGAAAATGTTGTGGATCATATGTTCTCGAATGATATCAATCAATGGGACCATGAATATCCAAGTGAGGAGATAATCAGGTGCGATATTGAATCAGGACATCATTTCGTGATATCTGAAGATCAAGAAGTAATCGCTACGGTAGTACTAGATTCTAATCAGGATGAACAATACAAAGCTGTCCATTGGAAATCATACAATAAAGATGTTTTGGTGATCCATAGGCTGGCAGTTTCGCCATTGCACGAAGGAAAAGGCTTAGCCACACTGATGTGTGAGTTTGCAGAAGAATATGCTAGAAAGAATGGCTACAAGAGCATTAGATTAGATGCTTATGCAGGAAACAAAAGATCGAATAAATTATATCATGAAAAATTAGGGTACCGCAGAGCAGGCGGGTTTTGCTATTTCAGAAAGAAAGCTATTCCATTTTATTGTTACGAAAAAGAAATACCTGAAATTAAAAAACCACATTCAAGCTAATGAATGTGGTTTTTACTTCTAAGCATACTGCCTATATTTTATGCACTCGTACTTTTCTTTTTTACTTTCTTTTTTCCTTTTGTGAGCTTCGCCATCTGTACAGCATTGTATAGGTTGATCGCTCCACCTTGGATGCTTAAAGTTTTGAAATTCACAAGATCTCCACTTTTGTCACCTGGTTTTTTTACCATAAGGTCTACAGGAGTAGCACTCTTCATGATGATTTCTTTTACCTGTGATGCTTTTAGCGCAGGGAAGTATGATCTTAGTACGGCAGCTACACCAGCTACTACAGGAGAAGCCATCGAAGTACCTTGCAAGTATCTGTATTGATCATCAGGCAATGTAGAATAGATCTGTACTCCTGGAGCAAAAATATCAACACTCTTTTGTCCATAGTTAGAGAATGTGGCTACTGCATCTTCTCCTGACTTATATGATAATGCTCCAACTTCAATCCAATTTTTAGATTCCTTTTTCTTCCACCATAGAATACCACAAGATTTGTCGTATTCATTGACTGGAAAGTTACCTGTTACATCATTATCCTGAGCTGAGTTACCTGCAGCATGAACGAGTAATACATCTTTTTTTGTAGCATATTTTACAGCATCGTCTACGACTTTCTTATCCCAGCTATATCCTTTTCCGAAGCTCATATTGATAATGCTTGCTCCATTATCTACAGCATATCTTATCGCATTGGCTACGTCTTTATCTCTCTCGTCACCATCAGGCACTGTTCGGATAGACATAATCCTAACATTATTGGCGATACCATTCATCCCTACATCATTGTTCCTTATTGCAGCCACGATGCCCGCTACGTGCGTACCATGTAATGCATCAGGACCCTCTATATCATTGTTTCCATAGACAGATTGTTTACTATTTGAGTAGTTATCTTTTACGATGGTAGACCGCGGATCGAAATCAGGATTATATGCATAGTCCAGTTTGTCTTGTTGCCTTTTAGCATCTTCAGCTAGAGCTTCTTTGAGCGCACCCCTCATGTCATCTGCAGACTCTATACCTCCACGGCTCATGAAATCATTGGCTATGTTTTTACCGATTGCTACCATTTGATCTTCATTCGTGATCTTGTTGATATTTTCTAGGGTAAAATCTAGGCTATCTTTTGTCAACTCATTTGAGATAGCATCTATGGCTGCCATCACTGTGGTTTCTATTCCAGATACTTCCTTGAGCGCATTTTCAGCTCTAGCTCTTTGTTTTGTTACTTCTTCTTGCCATACTAGAAATTGTTCATAGAGTTTTTTATCCTCTTTGTTAAGTAATGCGGGGTTTGCATTTTCGAATTTGTACTTGTACTTACCGTATAGTCTTGTGACTTCGTAGGTGTCAGGCCCCACATTCATGCCATTAGGACCTCCGATGAAGTTCCAGCCGTGGATATCGTCTATATATCCATTATTATCGTCATCGATACCATTGTCAGCGATTTCACCTGGGTTTACCCACATAATATCAGCTAGGTCTTCGTGTTCTGCATCTACACCCGAATCAATGATAGCTACAATGACCGATTGATTTGATTTTCCTTCCAGTGCTTCGTAAGCTTTTTCTGTAGAAACGCCCATATATCCTTCAGATGGATCTTTGTGGAACCAATCTTTTAAATCTTCTTGTGCAAATATGCTACTCGTTAGAAGAAGAAGAGCGAATGTTTTTAGTACTAACTTCATATAATATTTATATTGTTTAATGATATGCAAAAGATACAAATAACCATTATTTTAGTTCGATTATCCTGTTTTTATTGCATTGTTTTACGTTGACCAAATGTAGAAATTTAAAATCTATTTTCAGAGAAAAGACAGACCTAATCACTTAAGTTGTAATTTTAGGCTATATTCTGAAAGATGAGCTAGGTAATAACTGTTTTTTAATTTTAGGATTCAGAATATGTTATGCTTGAGATTGAAACGTAATATTTTATCTTTTTCTTAGATTCACAATTACACATTCTAGCACTTATTATAAAATTACCTCACTACAGAGTGTCTACTTTTTTCTGTAAAACCAAAAAGAATGTACACTTGATGTCATTTTTGATAAAAATGAATAAAGTTTGATAAAAACATAAAATAAAAGGACAATTTTACGTTCATTTGAAAGATTAACAACTTTTCATAGGAATTAATAAATAAAATATTAAACTTTGCATTAATATGTAAAGCGCGTATAAACAATGAGGAATTTTTTAATAATAATTTTGATAACGGTATTAGGAGTGTGTAAATCAGATGCTCAATATCTTGAATACGGCGCTGGTGCAGGGTTATCAGTTTACTGGGGTGATCTTAATACTCCTGATTTTGGAACAAATCTTGGCAATGCTAATTTTGCCGTGCAGGGTATGGCGAAGTTGAACTTTAGCCGGTATTTGGCTCTAAAGGCAAATTTACTTTACGGTAAACTTTCTGGAGACGATAGTAGATCATTTGTTGAATGGCAAAAACAAAGAAATCTAGACTTCACCTCTACATTGACAGAATTGTCTATCCTTGGAGAATTTCATGTGTTTGGATATAACTTCGGAGAAGAAAATCCAATATCTCCTTATATCACAGCGGGATTAGGTGTTTTTCATTTTAATCCTAAGACAACCTTCCAAGGTAATGTCGTAGAATTACAACCACTCGGGACAGAGGGCCAAGGATTACCTGGGTTCGATTCTAAATACAATAGGATAGCATTGGCGATTCCTTTCGGTGCTGGTGCAAAATTCCAATTAAATGAAGAGATGAATATCTCATTGGATATATTAGCGAGAAGGACATTTACAGATTATATTGATGACGTATCTACTAATTATGTAGCATTCGATGAGCTAGCCGCTGGCAATGGACTATTGGCCGCTCAGCTAGCCAATAGAGTAGGTGAATCACTGGGTCAGACAGAACCAGTTAGCTTTCCTACTGGGACTCAGCGTGGTGGTGCAAACATAAAAGATTACTATCTTACAGCCATGGTTACGGTCACTTTCAAATTGAATCGTAATGTCCAGTTATTTGGAAGACACAGACATAGAACTGATTGTCCAAGATTCTAAAGTTATATTTTACAACTACATTCGAAGAAGAAGTATAGTTAAAACCATTGTATTCATATATTGACACAATGATTTTGGCGGCTTGAGTATTTATGTATTTTTTTCCTCGAAAAGAACAATCTCCCTAGGAAGTATATTTTATCATTCACAACAATAATAATGTGCTACTTTTGTTTATCGTTAATTCAGTAAAGTAGTATATGCTTACACCACTTCATGTATTAAAAAAATATTGGGGTTATGATCAGTTTCGATCATTGCAAGCTGATGTGATTGATTCTGTATTAGCGGGAAGAGATACTGTAGCTTTGCTGCACACAGGAGCTGGTAAGTCAGTATGCTATCAAGTTCCTGCTCTTTGTTTTCCTGGTAAGACCTTGGTGATATCCCCATTGATAGCATTGATGCAAGATCAAGTTGATGCACTGAATAAAAAAGGAATCATGGCCAAAGCGGTCTACTCAGGGATGAAGTATCAACAGTTAGATCTGATCTTGGATAATTTCATGAATGGTCCGCTTAAGATTCTGTATGTATCTCCCGAAAGACTGCAGACAGATATCTTTCTAGAACGTTTCAAAAAAGCTAATATAAGCCTTATTGCAGTAGACGAATCACATTGTATCTCTCAATGGGGACATGACTTTAGACCTGCTTATTATGAAATCAAGGCACTCAGAGAATGGCATCCCAAAGTACCGATTATTGCAGTTACTGCTACAGCTACGCCGAAAGTGGTAGAAGATATTACGGAGAAGCTAGAAATGGTGTCGCCTAATGTACTGACATCTACTTTCGAACGAGAAAATTTATCATTTACCGTTATGCTCTCTGAAGAGAAAATGGATAAGCTCAATGACTTCTTGTCAAAAATGCGCGGGAGTGGGATCATCTATATGCGAAGTAGAAAAAAAGTAGAACAACTGGCCGCTTACCTAAATAAAGACATCGAAGGGGATGATATCGCTAGTTACTACCATGGTGGGCTGAATATGAAAACTAGGATGCGCGTCCAAAGAGAATGGATAGAAAATAAACTTAGGATTATCGTCTGTACTAATGCCTTCGGTATGGGCGTGGATAAGCCTGATGTAAGATTTGTAGTTCACTGTGATATTCCCCCTAGTCTTGAGGAGTATTATCAGGAGGCAGGTCGTGCAGGTAGAGATGGGAAACCTGCGCACGCTGTTTCGATTATAAATTTTGGAGACATCGTAAAATTACAGCAACATCATTTATCCTTATATCCTTCTTTAGAGTTTTTAGAGCAGGTTTTCAATAGATTATGTTCGTATCTCAAAGTAGGATATGGAAGTGGTGCGGGCGAGTCATTTGATCTCAGTCTAGAGGATTTCTGTAATAAATATCGGTATCATATAGGTAAGGTTTTTAACTGTCTAAATATCATGGAGAAAGAAGGGTGGATATTTCTAAATCAAGCGATGCGAAAACCCTCCCAAATCGTATTTACTTCTGATAAAGGAAGGATTAGTCTCTCTAGCCGTAATAAAGATGTGAAATCTAGGATGATTCTTCATTTCATAAGGAAGTATGAAGGTATCTTTATGGATTTTGTGACAATAGACGAAGGAAAACTAGCCAACGAACTGAATATCCCTCTTCCCAAATTGATCCAAGAGCTAAAGGTGATGGACAAAGAGACGATACTCGCTTATCGACCATCATCAGAGAAACCAAGAATCACGTTTTTAATGGATCGTCCTGCGCCGAACTCTTTTGCTATCGATGAAGTGAGATATCTAGCAAGAGAGGCTAATGCCGCGGTGAAAATGAGAGCCGTACAAGACTATATGACCTCTTTTAGCTGTAGGCAGCAAACTATTCTTACCTATTTTGGAGAAGAGAAGCCACCGTGTGGCAGATGTGACATCTGTCGAGGTACAAAGAAAAAACTATTTACAGAAGAGGAAAAATATGCATTGCTCGTGCATATAAGGAAGATGTCTAAAAATGGCTTGATGCACTGCGATTCTTACCTACGATTGTGGCCATTTAATAAACAGAATAAAGCATTTGCTATTTTACAACAACTTCATTTCGAAAAAGAAATATGTTTTGAGAGGGATAATATTATTCAAACAAATCCTAGTTCGGTAGATGGGTAAAAAAATATTCATATCTGTGACTAACGATCTGAATCAAGATCAGAGGATGCATAGGATCTGCAACAGTCTTGTCGATGCAGGGCATGATGTGTCTTTGGTGGGTCGGGCGAAGCGAAATTCTGCCGATTTATTGATCCAAAGATTTGATCAGAAACGACTGAAATGTTTTTTTGAAAGAGGTGTCTTATTCTATCTGGAGTACAATATTCGATTGTTGGTATTTCTCATGATTCGACCCGTAGATATCATATATTCGGTAGACTTAGATACGCTAGCGGCTGGAGGGTTGGTCTCAATACTGAGAAGGAAGAAGCTTATATATGATGCCCACGAATATTTTGTAGAAGTTCCAGAATTAGAAAATTCGATACTCAAGAAGCGCCTTTGGAACCTAGTAGCTAGGTTGTTCATATCATCTAGCGATCTCAATATTACTGTGAACAAAGAACTTGCGGAGGTTCTTAAAATAGAATATGATCATGAATTTGAAGTGATTCGAAGTGTGCCTTTATTCGTCGAGAGACAACAGGTGAGCGAAAAAAAGATGATTATACTTTATCAGGGAGTATTAAATAAAGGGAGAGGCTTAGAGCAAGCGATCAAATGGATTTCTTCTTCAAAAGAAAATATAGAGCTACATATAGTGGGAGAGGGTGATCTGTCACATCGTCTCAGAGCGCTGAAGTCAGAAATCGATTTGGATGATAAGGTGCGTTTTCTAGGATGGAAGTCTCCACAAGAACTTGATGAAATAACCAAGACGGCTTGGCTCGGGCTCAATTTATTGGATGGAAGTAGTTTAAATTATAAATATTCACTAGCCAATAAGTTTTTCAACTATATGCATGCTGGAGTACCATCGGTCAACATGAATTTTCCTGTTTATCGGAGATACTGTAGTAAATATAATGTGGGGATTTGTATATCAGATTTAGATCCCGAAACTATTGGTAGGGAGATTACTTCACTGATTACAGATCATATAAAGTACCAAGAAATGGTGCGTGCAACAAAGACAGTGAGTAAAGAACATTCATGGCAGGAAGAAGAGGTTCGCTTGATCCAAATTATAAACAAAATGATGGATTGATGAGTGTGATAATGGGAGGTTCGGGCAGTACGGGGTCGTCTTTGGTAAAGAATATTTTGAATAGGCATCCAAAGATCTTTGCTGGAGAAGAGACTTCTTTCTTCGCCAAAGAAATGATATATGATGATTGGTCAAAGGCGAAAAAGAGAGTCATAAAGAGAAAACTAAAAGGCCTCAAAAATAAGGGCTATCATATCTATAATGGTACAGATATGATCCATAAGGAATACGGCCACACGAAGAAGAAAATAAGTGAAATGGCTGTAGGAACAAGATCATTGAGGTCGTTCTGCGATCTGTTTTATAAAAAGCCACTTAATGAAAACGGCGCGGATGTTTGGATAGAAAAAACACCGGCAAATGCAGCATGCTTCACACAATTTTTGGATCATTTTGAAAATGGAAAAGTAATCCATATGGTAAGGAATCCGTATGATACGATTGCATCATTATGGGATAGAGGGTATGATTTGCATTATGCAGTTGGCATATATTTGCTGAATACAGCGTGTGGACTTTCGGCGGATCACTACATAGGTAGATACCACACTATCAAATACGAAGACGTGATCAATAGGCCGGATGTTGCAATATCAGAGGCGTGCAGATTTCTCGGGGTACAATTCTCGGCTGATATGTTGACGACGAAAAAGGAGCAAATAGAAGTGTCACGATTGGCAGGTTGGAACCATGATGAGACTGCAAATATTGGAACTCATTCACTTGGCAGGTTCGAACGAATGTCAGAAGAGAAGAAGCTTCAAGTCAAAGCGGCCATAGCGCATATAGAAGTAAGTGAAGCGGGTAAGGCAAGGTACGGTATTTCTCATTTCAACATAAGGAGTCTATGTGATGCACTAGATTATAGATATAAAGAGGTTGACAATCAATCAGCAAATGTTGGAATGCGAAAGGCACTTATGAAAGATAGATTAGATAGACTAAAGAGAGGCTATGCTACTGGAATATACTATCCTCTGACGCTATCTGGTAAAGATGAAATTAAGTAGATAAGATGACATTCGAACAAACGATAAAAACATTATTAAAAGATCATTTTGATCCACAAGAAGTAGCATATTATCTAAGAGTATTTGCTGAAGATATGCCGGCACTGAAGGACCGATCCGAAGAAGATTGGGCGTCAGTATGTAGCCGGATTGTGGATCAAGAGCCTATACAGTACATTACAGGTGTCGCTCCTTTTTACGGATATTTTTTTAGTGTAAATAATCAAGTACTCATACCTAGACCTGAAACGGAGGAATTGGTTTATCTTATCAATGATTATATTCGAAAAACGGAAATTGGAAATGCGAGAATACTAGAGATAGGCAGTGGTACCGGCTGTATACCTATAACGTTGAGTTTATCGAATCCTAATGCTGATATACAATCTGTGGATATCAGTGAAGGGGCGCTAAAAGTCGCAAGGGAGAATAATGAGAAGCTTGGCGGGAAGGTCACTTTTCATAAAGTAGATATACTAGATAATGCAGAATGGCATCAAATCTCTGGAACGTTTGATATCATAGTGTCGAATCCGCCCTACATACCCAACAGCGAGAAGACGCTAATGTCGGCGAATGTTCTAGATAATGAGCCGCACCTGGCTCTCTTTGTAGAAGATGATGACCCACTAATATTTTACAATAAAATACACGAACTTGCAAAATCCAAGCTTCAAAAGGACGGAGTTATCTTCTTAGAATGCAATGAATTCAATGCTCAAGAGGTAAAACAAATTTACTCAGAATCGTATGATGCTGAAGTCATAAACGATATGCAAGGTAAAGAACGTATAGTAATAGCTAAACGATCTATTCGTATGATGAAATGAAATTATAAAATAATAGATTTGCCGCTGAAAACGAATAGTATGATTTGGAAACTTGTGTGTAGTGATATTGATGGGACTTTGCTGAATAGTGAGAGACAGTTGTCTAAAAGAACAATATATATTCTAAAAAAAGTAAAAGATGAAATTCCAGTGGTACTTATATCTTCTAGGATGCCCAAGGCTATGCGTCATCTTCAAGAGGAGTTAGATGTTATTACCCATCCGCTGATAGCATACAATGGCGGTCTCGTGATAGACTATACTAATAGTGAGGCTGAGATCTTATTATCTATTGAGATCCCTACATATATAGCGGACTCAGTGATCCAGTTTTGTCAAGGTACGACCATACATACTAGCCTGTACCATAACGACGAATGGTACGTTCCAGAGATGGACTATTGGGCAAAACGGGAAATGAACAATACAAAGGTAACGCCAGAAGTAGCCGACCTGTCCCATGTTTCTAGTCAATGGAAATCAGAAAATAAAGGGGCTCATAAAATCATGTGTATGGGTGAAGCTGAAGATATACAGCGCTTACATGACTACCTGACGATGCATCACGCGGATACAGTACACGCCTATAGGTCTAAGGATACATATATAGAAATCGCCAGTAAGAAGATCTCCAAATTATCAGCACTTAATTTTTTATTAGATCATTCGTATGATATAAAATTATCAGAGGTTATGGCTTTTGGAGACAATTACAATGATGTAGAGATGATCGCAGGGGTAGGGATGGGTGTAGCTGTAGCTAATGCTAGAGACGAAGTCAAAGCCGTATCAAACGCGATCACAAAAGGCAATAAAGAAGATGGCGTAGCTATCATGCTAGAAGGTTTGTTTGGTTGATTCTGCATCACATCCACTTTGTCACTTTATGTTATTACTACTTACTTAAATCCAGAAATACTCCTACAGAATATGATGGGGCAGCCGCTATAATCTTTCCTCTAAATGCAGATGCAAATGAGACAGATACACCGATTTGATTAGTAAGGTAGTATGCTGCTTCGAATCCATAGCTTGTGAATTCGGCTCTATCCGCAAAGATGGTCGAGCTATTAGCATTTTCATTGAGCGCACCATTATTAAATGATTCTATCCCTCCGATTCTACCGATGATCCATAGCTTTTGATTTAAGAGACCTGTGCCGACTTCCAATCCATATCTGAATTCTTCTGAAAATCCATTGGTCCTATTATTAAGGCCTACATATGATGAGAAGTAAGCATTTGCCTGTCCGATCTGAAAACCTGTACCTGCATCGATCTGTATAGTTTGGTTGAATTCTCCATCACCAGTTTGTAGGATGCCCAATTCTCCTCCGCCTGTTGCACCTGTCGGTAGACCCAGGGTAAGTGTTGCAGCTATCGGAAACTTCGCACCGGGCGCTGTTAGTCCATATTTGAATCCTACGTCTATATCGCCTATTGAATTCAATCCTTCGCCAGATAGGAGCACATCTCCTGTCGTTGCGGACACTTGATTATTATAGGTACTTCTACTAAATAATGGCGCATATACGATTGTTGTGAATCTTTCGGATATTCCGTATTCGCCATAAATTGCGGTATTATATACGCCTGAAGTAATATTAGGATCTAACTCTCCTGTATCTGTGAAGTGCTGATCAAACTCGATCCACCATTGCGAAAGTTTGAAATATCCCACGCCTTTTTGTTGTGTCCACGGACCGCCCGCGTAAGATGCCGATATGAATATGATTGATGCGAAGATTATGTTGATTATATTTTTCATTTTGATGTATTGTTTAGATTGACATTTTTTGAAGAGGGAATATCGATTGAGGTGATTTTAATAGACGAGCGTATCGCTTAGGTTATTGGATTTCTGCGTCGCCCACTTTTACATTAAAAGGTTTACAGAAATATAGGATATGGCTATAATCATTTATACCGACACCGTCTAATTGATAAGAGTGTGTACCTTCGAATACTTCCACGGGCCCTATTTGGTATGCTCCTGAGACAGTAGATATATTATTTGTCAGGTATACATATAGACCAGGTAAGGCTGTAGAGGCTCTATAGTTTTCGAAGATATTTATAGTAATCCCGCCATCGTGTTCGATGATCTCAAAGTCACCTTCAAGTAGATACGAACTGGTCGTAGCGATACGTCCAAATCTTCCATCTGGCGCTTCTACGAATACTTCTCCGACATTGACTACGAATGATTCCGTTATATCGATGTCTCCATTACTGTAACTTACAGAAATTACAGAAGACCCTCTTTGAATAGCGGTTGCTAGTCCAGTCTGATCGATGGTAATGATAGAGTCATCAGAGCTACTCCATAGCGGACTAATATCCTCTTGAATGCCTATATTATTAAAATACGAAAACTCAAATTTGAATTGAGATCCGACGACAATTGTGTCAGGAGTAGTCATGAGCCTTATCGTAGGTTCTACAAAATCTTCGATGATATCATCTTTGATACAACTAGATAATGATATCGTAATTATGGAGAATAATATTAGTAGATTTTTCATTTGAATTTTATTTTTCAAGATTATTAAATTCTTTTGCCTACCTATACTATTGATATTTTGATATGGTTGCTTGTTGAAATGTTAACTAAAACTTATCGTTACGAATAATGATCATGAATAGCGAAGTGTTATTCTTTTCTGATCAGCATGATTAGAGCTGAGGATAAGCAATAGAGCTGTTACTTAATGAAAATATTGGATATCCACATTGCTTAAATGAAAGGCGCACTGTAGGAGATAGGAAGCTTGTATTATAGGGGGTAATGGGGTATTTGACAAAGTTGGTTTTGTCTAAATACCGATATTAAAAAAGATTGAACGACTAAAAAATCAATTGTATAGGCATTTTAAGCACTTGAATATTTTTAGCAAGATATTTACGGCATTGGAGAATCTCCACCTAACATCTCAACACCATTTTCAGTAACCAGAAAGTCGTCTTCAATTCTAATACCGCCTAAATTTCTTTTTTTGTTGAGCATTTCATAATTGATAAACTCTTTGAATTTTCCTTGAGACTCAAATTTTTCTATCAATTCAGGGATAAAGTAGATGCCAGGTTCTATGGTGATTACATTTCCAGTTTCTAGTTCCTTACCCAATCGAAGAGACTTGAGTCCAAATTGAGTGCTTTTCTGTAGAGTCTCGGAGTAACCAATGTACTGCTCGCCGAAGTTCTCCATGTCATGCACATCTAATCCCATGACATGACCTAGACCGTGAGGAAAAAACATAGCATGAGCTCCCTCTTTTACAGCCGATTCGGTATCACCTTTCATAAGCCCTATATCCTTCAATCCCTCTACTAAGACCTTTGCGGTATGTAAGTGTACATCAAGATATCTTTTTCCAGCTTTTGATTCTCTGACGGCTTCCTTATACATGAGGTGTACGAGATCGTATATTTCTTGCTGTTCGGCGGTGAATGTGCCTGATGCTGCACTTGTGCGAGTGATGTCTCCGCAGTATCCACTAGCGACTTCAATACCGCCATCCACTAAGACGATATCTCCAGCTTCTATTTTATGTCCATGGTAGTGATTGTGTAGGGTCTGTCCATTTTTTGTGAGGATAGGAGGAAATGACCATCTCACATTATGATCATGGGCAAATTTACTAGCTATTGCCACCAATTCATATTCGTAGATGTCCGGTCTTATATGTTTGATGACCTCTGCATGCATGGCTTTACTCAGCGTTACTGCTTTTTGTATTTCACTGATTTCCTCATCTGTTTTTATAGATCGTTGGCTATTTACTGCTTTGATCAATTCTACAGAATGGCTAGATTGGTCCTTATCGAGTAGTGCCCTCAGCCTCAGTTCTTGGCTAGCTCTGTATGGAGGTAGATGATGTACTTGTGATCTGAGGTGATTCTTTAGATCCGCATATGGGTATACATCGGTGATTCCGATTTTAGCCGCTAAGTTTTTTATAGACTCTTGTGGCCCAGTCCATACCACCATATCCATCGACACATCATCGGCGAATAGCTTGGATGTTCCTTCATCAGCATCTATAAGGATAGCGATGTCAGGAATGCTTAGAGCACCATAATAAAGTAGAGTGCTATCTTGTCTATATGGATTCAGATTATCCGCAAAGTTGATAGATGATTCATCATTTGCGATTAGCAATACTTGACCACCGCTCATATTGGAGATCAATGTATTTCTTCTGTCTATGTATGTTTGTGCTGAAAAGGGGATGTGTATAGCCATTGGAATTTTTGCTTTTAGAAGTACAAAGTAAAGAAACTAAATCAATTCTTTATAAATGAAATCGTTTTAGAATATCCCTCACTAGCGTATAATCTTGAAAAGTACTTTCCCGCTGGAAATGAAGAGACATCTAGAGTGTTACTCTTTTTTTGGATTGTTTGAGTCAATATTTTTGTTCCGAGATGATTATATACTTCCACGGTCAGTTTTGATTTGGCATTATAGTAGGGGATGTCAATCGTTATTTGATTGTTTGAGGGGTTTGGTGATATATTGTAGTCTATATCTAGTATCTCATCCACATCTACGATAGAGGTAAGGGTGACATCTAGGATAGTAGTCTCTCCTTGTTCTAGAGTCACAGTAGTGGTAATAGGAGCATACTGATCTTTAGAGAATTGTACTTCGTATGTGCCTTCTAGAGCATGTCCTGTAGAATAGAATCCTGACACATCGGTACTGGCTTCTACAGATTCTGACGAAACTATTCTGATATCTACGTTTTGTATTTCCATCCCAGTGGAAGCATCTCGTACGATCCCTTCTATGTACGAAGCTCTTTGGTACCCTTGATTACCATCATTATCTATAGGTCTAAATACGAACAGTCCGTTCCACCGGTCACTGCCTAAAATAAGGCCAGAAGGTAGATAAGGATAAGCGCCCCATAATCCTCCACTGCCTGATTCTATTTCTAGCTCGGTGTCATAGGCAGCTACTTTTACCAGATTGGAAGGGTCATTAGCATCTATGATTACGAGGCCATCCGTATTCCAGCTTGTGACTAGATATCCATTGTCATAGTGTACATTGTGTGGGATCAATCCTGTGTTTTGCGTCTCGAATGGTTGGTACCTGTCTAAGAATATTATATCAGATGGGTCAGATACATCATAAGCCTCTACCCATGCATCAGGTCTTTCGTCGGTGGTAAACAGTACCTGTTCATCATCTGATAGCCATGCATTATGTGAGAAGTTTTTTACTGTAGCTTCTTGACCTATCAAGGTAGCGTTCGACTTATCTGTGATGTCATAGATGGAGAATACTCCACTATTGATATCAGACGTGTACATCCTATTATTCTTTACGTACACGTCATGGGCATAGTCAAAATCCTGCGCACCTATATAATCTGGTGATTTTTTATTCGTATTAAGATCAAATATAAGAATGCCACCATTTGATATATTGGATCCAGCGAGATAGCATAACCCTTCAGCTTCATCTATGAATATATTATGTATAGTATTTAATGTGTCAGGCGTGATTCCTAGATCAACGTATGGTCTGAAATTAGTGGCCGTTATAGTGTCAGGTGCTGATGACATATCTATTATTAGTAGGCCCTCTTTTTCTCTTTCGGCGGATACATAGATGTGATCTTCATAGCTTTTGATATCTCTCCATATGCTCGATGGCCCATCAAATGAGATTACGAATTCTGGATTGCTTGGATCTTCAAGTGACCATATTGTCGTCTTTGTGAGCGAACCCATAATGGCATATTCGATTCCAGTGTTCTTATCTACATATCCCCACACATCATTTGCCCTTTCATCATGTTCCACATTCGCCACTACTTCGATGTTGAAGTTTTGCTGAGATATAGCTGGAAAGATCAAACTTATCATTAAAAAAATAGAGTGAGCGTATTTCATAGAATCTGTATTTTGAATTATAGCGGGTATCGATTAAAGTAAAATCGGTAATACCTTGCTAAAGATATTACCGATTTTTGTCTTAAGCTTTATGATTTGTTAGTTTTTGACAATTCGGATCGTTTCAGACTTTTTATCACTTCCTACTACCGTTATGAAATATACACCAGTGCTAAGATTTTGGATATTATATCTTTCCGTGGTAGAAGATACATATTTAGTCATACTTACTTTGCCAGTGTTATCAGTGATTGTCATGATGTTATCTCCCTCTAATAATTTATTAGAATTGATATAGATGTAATCAGCTGTAGGATTAGGGAATGCTGCCAATCCAAGATTCTCAGTTTCTAAGTCTGAAGTGTTGGTACTGATATATCCGATTGCGTTGAACACATCTATACCTGCCTCTACAACATGACCTGGATCATCATCTGATGCAGTGACCACGATTCTCATCTGATCATTGAATTCTATATCGTCGGGACTTATCGTAGTGGTATAGAGCTCTGACCACTCTCCACTTGATTCAGTTTTGGTCGGAAGTGCAAGCGAAGTGATACCATTCGTAATTTCTACAGTCAAGGCATCATTTGGTTCTCCAGTACCTGCCACATTAGAGAACCATAGGTGATATGATAGATCTATTCTATTTACGTCCGTAGAGAAGTCCATGATAGGAGATGTTAGTATTACTATTCCATTGTCTATATCATTTTCTCCAATGGTCGATCCCGATGCTCCTGTAACATAATAGTTCGTTCCTATATCACCTTCGATATCTTCATCGGTTTGGGTAAGCTCTCCGTTCTGATCTATTCGGCTGGCATTACCGATTTCCCATTGACCACTTGTAGCGTTTCCACTCTGAGTCCAACCCAGATCCGCGAAGAAGTCATCTTGATAACCTATTGATAATTCGGTAGTGTACATTGCATCATTTTCTGCAATCACATCTTGTGTATTACCTATGTAACCCCATTTTGCGACTTGTATGCCATATGATACACCAGCTCTTACACCTAACTGCCAGTTGCCATCTTCATCTGTGGAAGTAGCCAAAGTAGCATTATTACTATTATCCATTATTACTACTTGTGCATCTCTAATCGGTTCGCCAGTTTCTTGATCTGATACATTACCAGAGATGAGGCTGTTGCCCATTTGTACATCTAGGATTGTAATCTCTCCGCTGACGAGTGTCGCTTCTGCTATTACGCTGTCATAATTCGGATGAGAAAACAAGACTTGGTAAGTTCCAGCATTAGCTATTCCTGTCTTGTAGTCACCCATTACACCTGCAGCTTTTTTATTCTGTTGATCAGCCATGATGACTACTTCAGCGTTTGGTATACCTTGTCCAGTATTGATATCTGTAATATTTCCTTGGAGGTATGAGGCTCTTTGGTACCCCGGCTGTCCATCATTGGTAGTAGGTCTATATACTCTTAGTTGATTACTCAGTCCATCTCCATCCGTAGCGATGATCAAACCTGATGGCAGGAATGGATATACTCCCCAGCAACCATTGAATCCACCTGTTGCATTAGTGTCAGAGTCGAATGCACCAACTTTTACCATGTTGTCTGGTTCGTTTACATCAGTGATGATTACACCATCAGAGTACCAACTCGTGATCAAGAATCCATTAAGGTAATGTGTGTTGTGAGGTATGACACCAAGGTTTTCTGTTTCTATTGGTTTGAATCTATCCAATGGTTCGATAGCATCAAGATCAGAAATATCAAAGGACTCTACGAAGGCATTTGCCCTTTCATCTGTAGTGAATATGTAGTTGCCATCATCAGATGTCCATGCATTGTGTGTGAAATCAGTAGAAGATCTCTCTCCATTCAGAAGTGTAGGATTTGATTTGTCAGATACATCGTAGACGTTGAACATTCCTAAGAATATTTCAGAGGCATACATTTTATCATCTTGCACATAGACATCATGCGCGTAGGCGATATCCGCAGATCCTACGTGTATCGGATTCTTTTTGTCTTGATTGAGATCTAGTATGAGTACTCCACCTACAGAGTTATTACATCCAGCAAGATAGCAATATCCTTGATCTGTATCGATGTAGAGGTTATGACATTTATCTAGAGATTCAGTCACTCCACTCACCGTAAGATCAGGCTTCCAGTATTGTGAAGTAATCGTATCAGGAGCTAGAGACATATCTATGATTAATAGTCCATCAGTACCTTGATCGGATGTCACGTATATATGATCTTCGAAACTTTTTATATCCCTCCATGTCCCCACAGGCCCAGGGATAGATGCTCTTTCGATTGGGTTTGTAGGGTCTTCGAGTGACCATATTTTAGTCGTTGATCTAGTTCCCATGATTGCATATTCTACGCCCGTAGAATCTACATATCCCCAGATGTCATTTCCGTTTTCGCCGTTTTCTACGGAGGCTAGTAGCTCCATATTGAATGTTAATTGGCCGTATCCTGTAAAGGCTAGAGCACATAAAAAAAGTATCTGTGTAAAATTCCGCATTAATGTTTAAATTGTATTATTTGTGAAAATGATATCTTCTACTTTTTAACAAGCACTACGAAGATTTGTTTCTTGACACGAAAATATAGATTATTTTATAATATAATTGCTTATTTAATATAACTCTTGAAGACAAATCGATAGTTTATCTATTTTCGATTCTCATTGTAGTCAGTTTAGAGACGCAGATTAGCTCATTTGCCTCATTATAAACCTCAGTATTCCATACTTGTATTTTTTTGCCTATTCTGATTGGTTTGGTGATACTATATACAGAGCCTGACTTTACAGACTTGAGGTGGTTTGCATTTATTTCTATACCTACGATGGACTCTTTCGTAATATCATCAAGAATCAGCACACTAGCAATACTTCCCATGGTCTCACTGAGTGCTACAGATGCCCCACCATGGAGTAGTCCCATTGGTTGTTTGGTCCTTTTATCTACGGGCATTTTAGCTTTTATGTAGTCGTCACCAACCTCTATCACCTCGATGCCTAAGTGTCCTCCTAGCGTATTTTTATTAATATTATTTAATGCTTCCAGCTTAGGTTTATTTTTCCAGATCATAGAATGTATGTTTGTGTAAACTTAAATAAAAATTCTCATCAATGGAGTCTGATAATAATTACATTAAAAAAACTAAAATATGGATCGATCGACTAGTAGTGGGATTGAATTTATGTCCTTTTGCTAAGTATTCATTTCAGGATGGCAACATACACTATGAGATATCAGATTCTGATGATTTCACGCCCATGATGCAAGAGTTGGTAGAATTAGTCCAAATGCTATCCGCGACAGCTTCAGAAAGTATGAAAGATGATGATTCGTCGGGAATTTCTAATGCTTTTATTATTTACACACAAGATGTCTCTTTTGATTTTATGCTTGATTTAGAGTATTCGTTCGTAGGTTTATTAGAAGATGCAGGATTGGATACGAAGTTCCAGACGGTGGTCTTCCACCCACAGTTTAAGTATGAAGGAGAAGATAACAATGCACACGGTAACTTTACAAATAGGTCTCCCTATCCCATGATACACATTTTGAGGGCAGAAGAGGTTTCAGAGGCGATAGCCAAGACTATCAACGTAGATATGATTCCTACAAATAATACTGCAAAATTAGAGAAGCTAGCGATAACTAGAGTATCCGAAGTGTTCGAAGATAATTTTGAAGATAGGGTATTGGAGGTTTTAAATACTTGATATTTTATGAAATTAAATAGATCAATTTTATTGACTATTTCTGTAGTATAATAGAAATTAACGTTGGATGGAGGCATTTCTTATAGGGAGTAAATCTACTCCGAATGAGTTATTTTAGTTGTAATATTTGCTGAAGCTTCGAGAGTTCTATGCACGGGACATCTGTCAGCAATCTCCATTAATCTATCTATCTGAGTTTGATCAAGATCTCCTTTGATTTCTATTTCTCGATCAAATGTTTCTAGTCTTCGATCTTTTTCTTCACAATGTTCACAATCTTCTCTATAGCTTCGATCAAAGGAAAGGTGCACTTTTACCTCTTGTAGATCCCATTTTTTTCGTCTGGCATACATTTGTAATGTCATAGCTGTGCAGGCCGCCAGTGAAGAATTAAGTAATTCGTATGGAGAAGGGCCGAAATCATTGCCTCCAAGATTCTCAGATTCATCGGCGATAAGTCCATGTCTGCCCGCCATGATATCAGTAGTGAATCCACTATTCTCAAGCATAGCCACGACTTGTTTATGTGTTTTTAATTCAGATTTTTTAGGTAGATCAACATATCTTTTTGCCCAAGTAGCGATCATATTCCCTACGTAGAATGCATCATTCTTATCAGTAAGCATATGGTTTGCATTATTGAGTGTTACGAAGCTTTTGGGGTGCATTGCCGTCTTGTAGATTTTAGCGGCATTTTCTATTCCTACTACGCGGTCTTGAGGAGAATGGAGTACTAGGATTGCTTTATTAAGATTTTTGACAATTTCGTACATATTTTTTCCTCTTAGGTCATCTAGAAATTGTTTTTTTATGGTGAACGTTTGTCCCCCGATATTTACATTTGCAAGACCAGTTCGTTCTATATCTTCGATTTTACTTTCTAGCAAGTGTGTGACGTGTTCAGGTTCTGATGGTGTGCCGACAGTTGCTACCGCTTGGATATTATCAAGTTGAGAGGCGGCAAATACAGAAGCAGCGCCACCGAGACTATGACCGATCATGATCTTGGGTGCTTCATAATTGTCACTTAGGAATTTACTCGCTGCGAGTAAGTCTTCTACATTGCTAGAAAAATTAGTGTCACTGAAATCTCCTTCACTCTCGCCTAATCCTGTAAAGTCAAATCTCAGTACAGCTATACCATTCAATGTCAATGCTCTACTGATATGTCGTGTAGCAGAGAGACTTTTACTTCCAGTGAATACATGTGCAAACACTGCATACGCATCTGGAGTCTTGGTGAGCGGCATTTCTAATCTAGCGGATAACTTATAGCCATTGGTATTTACGAATTCTACTTTCTTTGAAGGCATAGTTGTATGTAATTTTTAATTATAGCACAAAATATAAAACTAGATGGAATTAGCCACTCCTCTATAATATATAATGTTAGTATTACACTTCATAAGACTGATTATTTGAATATATCACATCAAGTGTTAGATTTGTGTCATTGTAGAATATTATCTATTCGAAGTCTAAGTAATACTGAATCAATAAAATATACACGAATGAAAAATATCATCTTCACTTTGCTCGCAGTTTTTTTCTTGTTTTCGTGCAAAACGGACACCACTAACACGGACAATAGTATTGTGTCATCAGAATATTCTGCGGCACTAGAAAGCTTAAATACGAACCCTGGAAAAGAGTCCGCTTTGAACTATCTCAAAGCCGTAAGGAACGCAATAGCGAAATCTGAGGATCAAGCGAAGACCAAAGAATACTTAGATAAAGGGTTATCTGTCGCAGAAGAATATAGTATGGGG
The DNA here is from genome assembly GCA_938007965.1 of uncultured Saprospiraceae bacterium. Taxonomy (GTDB): domain Bacteria; phylum Bacteroidota; class Bacteroidia; order Chitinophagales; family Saprospiraceae; genus CAJXUU01. Next base: position 29,909 of record CALLMH010000037.1, read on the forward strand.
CCTGCCGCGATTGGTTTTTTGATGCCATTACTTAAGAGCTATCCTGATGCGCCAAAAAAAGAAGAATATACAGCTAAATTGGCTTCTGCATTGTCAGATATAGGAAAGAAGATACCTGGAGATGTATTGATAGATGCTTATATGAATCAATATCCAAATGGTAAGTATACAGATGTCCTTGTTAAAAAACAAACTACAAAAATTGAAAATATAGATACCTTCTTGGTGAATTTGGCAAAGGATATTTTTGTGAATCCTGATAAATTTGGAATCAATAGATTAGCTGCGCAAAAGTATGTAGATGCATGTGAAGCATACGCACTAGGCAATAAAAATAGCGCTATGGCTCCAGAGTATCTTTATAGAGCGGCAGAGATGGCTCGCACATTGAAGACATATCCCAAGGCACTCAATATATACGATTGGATAGAGTCAGAATATCCTAAGTACGAAAAATCTGCCACTACTATGTTCTTAAAAGGATTTATGCTAGAGAATGAACTAAATGATAAAGAATCTGCTCGAAAAGTATATCAGAAATTCGTAAAGAGATTTCCAGAGAGTGAATTACAAGATGATGTCAAATTTCTCCTAGATAATATAGATAAGTCAGATGAGGAAATCATGAAACTTATTGAAAAGAAATAAGCAATCCTTACTCTAATATTCTTACAAAAATACTTTATTACTGATCGCTAATGACCGGATAAACGCTCCATGGTCTATTCCCGTTTCTATTTCGTTTTTATCAAAATAGTACAGAAGATTTTCGGTTGGCATATTTCCTGTCAGATCATCTTTGGCCATAGGACAGCCACCATAGCCACTTATCGTAGAGTCAAATCTTCTACAACCACTATTGTAGGCGGCGAGGACTTTATTTTCCCAGGCGTCTGGTCGAGTATGGAGGTGGGCTCCAAACTCTACATTAGGGTATGGAGGTATGAGATTAGAAAACAGATAAGAAATAGATCCTGGATTGGCCACTCCTATAGTATCCGATAATGCCATTATTTTTATTCCTATTTCTGCAAGTTTGTCTACCCATTTTTGACATATTTCTACGTTCCATTCATCGCCATACGGATTACCGAAACCCATACTTATATAGATGACTAGTTCCTTATCTGTCTTACCACAGAGGTCTTGTATCTGCATTACTCTCTCAAGTGATTCCTCGATAGTAGCATTGGTGTTTCTGAGTTGGAAAGTTTCGGAAATAGAAAATGGATAACCAAGGTAATCGATTTCTTTGTGCTGAGATGCATCATTGGCCCCTCTCATGTTGGCCACAATTGCCAATAATTTTGATTGAGTATTGTCCAAGTCTAATTTACTTAAGACTTCTGCAGTATCCTTCATCTGAGGTATAGCTTTCGGAGATACAAAACTACCAAAGTCTATCGTGTCGAATCCAACTTGCAGTAAGCTATTGATATAGTCAGCTTTCAGATCGCAGTCTATGAAATCGTGGATGCCCTGCATAGCATCTCTTGGGCACTCTATAAGTTTGAGTTTTTGATTCGACATAGTTTCATTAGGATTTGAATGTAAAATACTACTTTAGTGTTGTTCTTGCAATTTTTCGACGATTAGGAGCATCATATAATGCTTTTATGACATCAAATTACTTTTTTTAATTGGACTAATAAACATTAATCTTAGATTTGGAGTTAAGTTTATTAATTATGAAAAAAGGATACATTACAGCACTGGGTTATTTGTTGTTTTTAGCGGGTTTTATGTCCATACTATTGAGCATGGTAGGATTACAGCTTACATTTTTGGGATGGTTGTCAGATTTAAGTGTAGGTTTCAGTATCCTGGTGAAGTTGGTGATGTTATTTAGCGGCTTGATCATTATGTACATGTCAAAAATGCCACCAGAGGACGATGCAGACATTATTGTCTAATAAGATCTAAGAAATCATTCATTTGCGAAGCGGCTTCTTCATCTAAATCCATATTATCATAAAAGTGAACCAATTTTGTATTTATCTTTTCGGTTAATTCTATACCGGAATCAGTAATGAATATTTCCACTTTTCTTCTGTTCGTAGACGATGTTGCTCTCTTTAGGTATCCCAATTTTACCAGTTTATCAACAAGTCTAGTAAGGTCTCGCCCTTTATCTATCATTGCTTCGATAATTTGACCAGGAGAGATTGGTTCTCCATTCTTTTCTCTGACTATTCTAAGTATATCATAGTGTTGTTGTAAAATATTATGCTCTTTAAAAAATGGACCTGTAATGTCACTGATATAGTTGGCAGTGTATAAAATCTTGCTAAATACTTTATGCCTATTATTTTGAAATACAGGTTGTGTAATTACTTCTTCAAGTTTTGCCATTTATATAACATTAAGTATTGCAAGTAAATAGTTACTTTTGACTTTTACGGTGTGATTTATTTAATTTATTGTTTTTGCTAATGACTTTAACTTTTGGAATAGGAAATAAGATAACACGCATATTACCTACGTGCAGAATGGGTTTGATTTTTTCTCGGGTTGAGATCAATGAAACCTCTAAGTCGTTGTATAAAGCCATAGCTGAGGTGGAAGCTGAATATACGCATAAATTACAAACGATTGCTGAATCAAAGCTGACCATAATTGATGAAACAAGGCAAGCATACAAGCTGTGTGGAAAAGAGCCGAGCCGATACAGACCTTCATCTGAAGCACTTCTGAGACGGATAAGAACTGGAAAGGGGCTGTATAAAATCAACAATATAGTGGATACCATCAATCTACTATCCATATCTTCAAATTTTTCGATCGGTGGATTTGATCAAGCAAAAATTAGAGGAGATGTGATTTTGGATATAGGGAATAGTGATTCTTACGAAGCGATCGGTAGGGGGAATCTTAACATTGAGCATATGCCAGGATTAAGAGATGACTTTGGTTTCTTTGGAACCCCGACCAGTGATTCGGTAAGAACTATGGTGACTTCCAGTATACAGTATCTAATCTTGGTATATTATGATTTCTGCAGTAATGACCAATTGGAAGCTTCTCTAGAAGAAGCTAGGATTGCATTAGCAAAGTACTGCTCGGGCAGCGAAATAGTCACAAAAGTTATCGGTTAGGAATTCACTTATAGGCTAATTGTGCAATGTAGTACGCATAGGTAGTATCTATGATGGGACTTACGAACCGGTCGGGATGGTTCAATAATCTGCAATAGTCTTCTATTATTGCTCCTTGTTGTTCGAAATTAAAATCGACTAGCATTCCTTGATCTATATAGCCAGCATATAAATTTTCTAGTCCACCGTAATCATATTTTTCTTTAGAAACTTGTGCTTTCAATGCTCTGAAAATATACATTGAACCGTATCGCTGATACTGCCATATATGCACCATTTCGTGAATGAATATCGGTTTGGATATACGTGTTCGGAAGTTGATAGTATTAAGAGTTACATATGCGTAAGCGGATTTTTCTATCCATTTTGGCATGTTGGGATTGATTCTTACGTGATGATAGTCGATCGAATCTTTGAAGAATAATTTCGCTTGCTGGATCTCATCATGAGTAAGATAGCGATAATCAGATTTTGTAATCGATAGTACGTATTCATATACTTCTGGTAAGCATATCAGGTCAAAAATATAAAATGTCAAATCTCCCAACCATTCAACGACCCCATGAGGCTTATGATAGTATATAGACGATCTGAACAAGAGATGACAGACCATTCTACGGATACGTATCATGTAAGTACTCTTAAGATACGAGAAAGAACGTGCGACAAAACTTTTGTTTCGCTCCATATTACTCGAATCTCAATGCTTTTATTGGGCTGATATTCGTCACAAGATAGGTCGGTAGTATGAGGAATGCGAGTGTAGATAGAAAGCAAAAAAGATTGATTAGAAGTATAGCTTTCCAATTGAATAATATCGGAGCATAAGACAGATAATAACTCGCCTCATCTAATGTGATGAAGTGGGTAGTATATTGGATATATGCGATTCCTAAACCAATAATATTACCTATCAGCATACCGCTTATTATGATATATCCAGCATTATACAAGAATATTTTTCTGACTTGCCAATTAGTACCTCCAAGTGCTTTTAAGAGTCCTATCATATGAGTTCTCTCTAAGATTAGAATCAACAAAGCCGTAATCATATTAATAATCGCTACGATGATCATCAGATATAATAGGAGGTTTTCATTGATGTCTTGTAGTTTCAACCATTCGAATATTGATGGGAATTTTTTGCTGATAGTTTCCGTATATATTCTAGCAGGCACCACGTCTTCGTATAGATATTCATTGATGATATCTAGATCTCCAATATCTTCGAGCATTACTTCAAATCCAGATATATCATCTTCATCCCAATTGAGCATTTCTTGGGCCTTTCTCATGTCTATGATCGCGAATTGCTTATCATACTCTTCGAGACCGGTATTATAGATGCCTTTTACTACGAATGCTCTATTGAAGAATTCATTATTTTTTAATGTAGTGATTTTGATTCTTTGGTCAAGTTTCAGTTGCATCTTATTAGCTGTGACGCTAGAAATGACGATCCCATTTGATATTTCTCCACTCAGATCTAATGCTTCGCCTTCGATTATGAAATTAGGAATATTGGTCCAATCATATTTTGCGTCTACTCCTTTGATTTGGATTGCTCCAAAATCTTTACTGGTTTTTATTATTCCTGCAGTATAGACGAATGGTTGAGTATGTCGCACACCTCCTGATGTTCTAGTGGTTTTATATTTATTAGCGAGTTCGAACCCTAAGATCTTGACTGGAGTCTGATATTCTAACCACTCGATTTCTTCGATGTCAGGAATGTAATCCGCCGATTTAGATATTGGAATCTGTTCGAAAGAGCGATTAATATTTACATCCGTAATATGGATATGTCCCCAGAATCCAAATACCTTAGTAGATATTTCTTTTTTGAATCCACTGATAATCATAGTCGTGAGTATCATGATCGACAAACTCAATGCTATCGCTGCAATCGCAATCCTCACTATGACCTTGGTAAAGGACTTGGACCTTGAGAATGCTATACGTTTAGCTATGAAGTGTGGTAAATTCATACGCAATGATAATGAAAGTTTGTCTACTCGACTATATCTTAACTATATAATAAACGCACCTAATCTAGCTATAATAGTTGGTTCCTAATAGCACTAATGGTTGTGGTGATAGGTGCCGAACGGTTTTTTAAAATTACTTCATAAATAGAATCGAATAATTAACATACTTTTGTTTGCGATTATTCTATCAATAAGACAAAAAAGAGAAAAGAAGAATGGATTATTCTAAGCTAGAAAAAATAGACACTTTTATTTTTGATGTAGATGGTGTATTGACAAATTGTAGAATGTTAATCACGGAGGCAGGGGAGTTTCTAAGAACTATGAATGTGAGGGATGGTGCAGCAATGAAAATGGCATTGAAAGCTGGATTTCGTGTTGCTATTATCACCAAGGGTAATTCGATTGGGGTAAAAGATAGGCTTGGTTTTCTAGGTGCTGACCCTATATATGATGATGTCTCTGATAAGAGAGTAGCTTTGGCTGATTTGTCAGATAATCATAATGTGGACTTGCAAAGATGTCTTTATATGGGAGATGATTTGGCGGATTTGGTAGTATTTGATAAGGTATTACTGGCAACTTGTCCGAGGGATGCCACACCAGAAGTTATCAAAAAGGCAGAATTCGTTTCTCCCAAAGATGGGGGAGATGGTTGTGTGAGAGATATCATAGAACGCGTCCTACGTGTACAAGGAAAATGGGGACATTCGGATTAGTTGCTAATAAGGAAAAATAACAGATACATAATGGGGATAAATAGTAAGAAAGAATCAAGATCATCATGGATATTTAAATGCATAGCTACATTTTTATTGACTTTTGCTGCGTTTTTTGTTCAGTATCCTCAGCATGTATTACAGTCCAATAATCAGACTTTTCACTCTCAAGGTGATCTGATGGTGACTCATGCCGACTTGATGTATCATGTGAAATATGACACAGACGGAACTTTCAATGGTATGAATTATCCTGAAGGGGATTATATATTTATGACCGATGCCAATGGTGCATTCGCTACAGTGTTTCGATGGATAAATAGGAATATAGTAAACATAGAACCTATTCTACCTGGACTGACGATGGGTATAATCTACGTATTTCTAGGGTTCTGCGGAATGTTTTTATTTATGATCATGAGGTCATTGGATGTTTCGTCTTGGTTAGCTATGCTTTTAGCTCCTTTCATTACCTTACTATCTCCGCAGATGGCTAGGTTTGTTTGTCATCTCAGTTTGTCTTTCCCTTTTGTAATACCTATGGTAATGGCATGGACACTGCGAAAATATAAAATCCCAAGAATTGAGATTTGGGATGTGGTATTCAGTTTTGTTACTTTTTTCTTCTTTATTAATAATGCATACATAGGATTTATCATGTGCATGTTTGCAGGAGTTATTGGCTTCGTATTGTTTGTAATCGATTATAGAAAGAAGCAACATAGAGTGGCATCATTGATTATTATGATTACGCCTGTTTTGATAACTATTGCCGTTTATTTGATATTAAAAATCACGGATCCTTACAGTGATAGACTAGAAGAGCAGTGGGGATTTTTTTATTACAATACACATTTTCACAGTTTTTTATATCCGAGATATTCTTTATTAGCTGGTATTTTGGGTAAAAACTATACCAATGACTTCCGTTCTATCGAATGGTGCAATAATTTGGGTCTTGTTCCTATCGGACTGATTGGGTCTTATGTGTTGCATGAGATTTTGAGACGATTCAGATATAAGAGTTGGGCGCCATTAATTTCTCAGAATAGAATGATGAATGTTTTTCTAATCGCTTCTTTTTTGATGGTATTATTTGCCGCTAATACGACCATATTTCCTATCAAAGAACTGATAGAATCATACATTGATCTATTACTGATGTTTAAGTCTACGGGAAGATTCTCATGGCCGTTTTATTTTGTTTTTGGAGTGATGTCTGTCAGGATACTGCAAGGGTGGATTACGAGGTTGGATCACATAAGTCGATCTTACAAGTGGTTATTACTTGTTCCGCTGCTATTGATGTATGGATTTGAGATTAACTTTTATCTCGGTCAGATATTCAATAAGCTTGATGTAGAGAATTATCTGACTCCTCCACAATCAGATGAAACGGAGCGTATATTCGCAGATGCGGGCATTAATACAGATAATTATCAAGCTTCCATTGCTGTTCCTTTATTAGTAGGCTGGAATGAGAAGATTATAGCCAAAGTTCATAATCGAACCGAGAAGGGTGCATTATCACTGATGGCATTGGCAGGTATTCCTATGATCAATGGTAGGCTAAGTCGAAATTCCACCTCGAAGACGTTATTAGCCACCCAGTTATCTTCTCATCCTTTGATCAGGAAAGAAGCGATTTCTCAACTTCCAAATAATAAACCTATACTTCTAGTTCATGGTATAGGTGCTGAAGATTGGTTGTCATTTGGCGAGCAAAAGCTCTTAGAGCGGGGGAAGGAAGTCGTCAGGACCAAAAAGTATATCTTATATTCTATCACCATCGATGATATCAATCAGCTATACGAGGATAACATAAAGTATGCTTCAGAATACATGGCAAAGGTGGATTCTATATCCTATGATTTCATGTACAGAGACGGTTATGATGAGGTTGAGACCGACAAGAAGTTGTTTGGACGAGGAGCATTACAACTGGAGAAAGGAGATCAAATAATTCTAGATCTCGAAGACTATTTCGATCAAGATTCTACTCAGTTAAAAGTTTCTCTTTGGACAGATATTACTTCCAAAAAGTACGGTATGCCAGAGTACCACCTTCACGTTTACAGTGATACTGCTACTGTATATAAAAATACATTCATCTCCCGAGAATTTAAAGATGTTTATCGGGATTGGATAAGGTCTTCACATTCATTTAAAGTACCTAGAGGCAAATATAAGATAGAGATTATATCCAGTAATAATCAATCCTACTGGATCGATGAACTACAAGTCATAAAAACAAAGTCGGGGAATTCGTATGTGAAATTAGATGATGGTACCATTCTACTCGACAATTACAAAGTAGAGAATGATAATTAATTAGGGCCTAAGTGCGTCTAAAGTGACGCGCGTTTGCTTCGCAAGCCACTCTGACTAAAAAATGGTTCTGTTTTTAACGAAAATTAGTCTCCAAAAAACTACACTGACTAAGGCCAATTTAACTTGTTTCAGCAACTTTATAATATACCAGAATTCAGAAAGTGCACGCACGTCTGAACATCCCTAATTATTTTGGGGGATGTTAAGACGTACGGCGCGCAGGAGAAGTGACTCCACTTATTCATCAACGCAATACTGTAACATCTCCTTTCTTGATGATCAATTCATCACCAATTAATATCTCTGCATAATATACAAATACACCCTGCTCGACAAAACTCTCGCCAAACTTTCCATCCCAGCCAAGAGAAGGATTATTAGTATCGAAATTTTGATTGATGAAGACCATGTTTCCCCATCTATCAAATACTTGGAGTTTGTTTATGGTAGCATCTATAGAAGTGTAGATCGTAAAGTTCGCATTGGATGTTCCTTGATCATTGGGCTTAAATATATTCGGAACAGTGATGACTATTTCTTCATTAGATCTTACTAGTATCATTGCTTCACCGTAGCATCCGTTGATGTCTGTAACACCTACAGTATATGTGATGTCTTCTATCCCTCCTTCTACATCGGTGACAAGACACGTCGGGCAAGACAGATTAGTTGCAGGAGACCATGTTATGGATTCTATTTCAGATTCAGAAAGATTTACAGACGCTGTCAGCTGTGTCGTCTGACCTTGCACTACTGTTATTTCTGGAAGTAATAGAATTTCGAATGGATCTTGTACATTTATATTGAACTGATCATTAAATTCGCAGCCATTATTATCTACGATAAGCAGATCATAGGTCCCTTCCGACAGATTTTCTAGCGTATTATCTTCTAACTCCATATCATCGATAAAATAGCTATACGGATCAGAACCACCTACAACTTCAGTTATTGTTATTCCTCCATTGTTACTTTCCTGGCATGATTCATCATTGATGTCATATAGTGATGTTTCTATTTGAGGAGGAAGGGAAATTAGTATAGAATCTATGGTCTCACAATTATTGTCAGGATTTAATACAGATACTGTGTAGAGCCCTTGAGACCCAACTGAAATGTCTACAGTGTTTTCACCTGAGAGGATTACTCCGTCTGAAGTATTCCATGATATTGATAATGATGCTGGATCTAAAGCCGTAATTAGTGATACTAAGATGTCACTTTCATTACAGTTGATAGTCGCTTCATCATCCAATGATACTTGAGGAAGATCGATATTGGAATTAACGAACATCGTATCAAAATTGATGCAGTTATTGTTTATATCTATCAATTGCAGATAGTAAGTCCCTCCTTGAGTGATATCAATGTTATCGACTCCAGAAGCAACGATCATGCTATCAGCATCTAGCCATGTATATGTAATATTATCACCTTGTTGTGAGCTCGATCCATCCAGATTGACAGATCCATTATTACAGTCGAGTAGTTCTGCAGGTTGTATAAATGGAATAGGGTACTGAATCTGATCTTCTATCACCAATTCTTTCTCTCCCATACATCCTGTAATCAGGTGCCTGGCTTCTAATCGGAAGGTGCCAGGATCTACTATAGTCAATGAAGTAGAAGCACCTGTAATCAATACGGTGCCTACGAACCATCTATATTCTACATTTGGCTCCTCGACTACCTGGAGTGTGATTTCATCCACTTGACAATCGAATATAAAACTTGGATTAGCATTGATCTGAGGATCTAAATCTGCCGTTTCGTCTAAAACTTCTACAAGCGATGGTGGTGAAGTACAATCAGAATCAATGTCATACACCACAAAGAAATAATTACCCGCTTCACCAACCTTAATCATAGTTTCTGTAGATATCTCCATCATATTAGCATCGAGCCACTGATATGTGAAGTTGCCACTGCCTCCCGAAACTGTTCCTACAAGATCTACACTGTCTACTAAACATGTCAAGGATTGATCATCTCCACCTGATGCAGAAGGTACGTCATTAGATACACTGACAATCACACTATCTGTCCTTATACAGTTATTCCCAAAATCTGAAGTGAAATAGTAGGTTCCTGGTATGGTTATACTCACTTCATTTCCTGCGAAAGAGAAGCCTCCTGGTCCTGTCCAAGTTCCTAGGTTCGCTATAGACGGTATACCTACCAGCATGGCCTCTACGGTGGTGCAATCCAAGGTCCAATCTGCTCCCGCTTCGACGGATTCGTTGCAATCTGAGCAGGCGGGTGGGGGCGATATCGTAATAGTAGTCCCACACCCTGAAATATTACTGTCATTGATAGTGTACGTCACGTCTCCATCCGAAATCAAGAATGGTCCTATAGCTACAGTCTCTCCTGGATTACCAGTCTGAGAAGTTTCTACTATCGTCCATGAGCCACTTCCTCCAGTCTGGTTGATGGTGATCTCTCCACTCCATGTATCATCTGAAGAATCATCTGCTGTGTTTTCATCGTCACACGCTATATCGGATTCATTGGCTGAAATACTGCATTCTCCACTACAATTTTCTAATGATGGACTTATTACTTCAATTACACATGTGGCGTTATCTACATCAATTATTTCTAAAGTAATCACTGAATCATCTGCTGGTAATTCGAATTCTGAATCTACACCGTAGGCATATGTCCCTACTATGCTACCATCTATCCATAGGTTATACATCGTCGAAGATGGATTAGTAGATGTCACGTTAAACTCAAAGGTGTAAGTATCATCTTCTGGAACACCGATCGTGCCCCCATTATCACACATGAAGTCTTCACTGATTAAAGTCAAACTCGTGAGTACCACTTCTAGGCTATCAGTCAATATACATCCTTCTCCAAAATCAACGGAGAAGAAGTAAGTTCCTGGTACAGTAACGATTACTTCATTCATATTTTCTGAAAATACTCCAGGACCTACCCAAGTACCGACTGTCGGCGTGGAAGGCATTCCTATTAGAGAGACTTCAGTAATGTCACAATCTAAGAACTGGTCCACACCGGCTTCTACCGTATCATCACATGATGAGCATGTAGATGGGGCTTCTATAGTTATAGTTTGAGTACAATTAGAATTTGCAGCATCTTGTATTTCTAGTATTACATCACCGTCAGATATTAGGAATGGTCCTACGGTTACTGAGGTTCCATTCATACCTGTTTGAGCGGTTTCTACTATAGTCCACATATCACTACCACCTACCACATTGATAAATATATCTGCAATATATGTATCATCTGACGGATCCGTTCCTGTATTTTGATTTTGACATATAGCTTCTTGCGGGATTATGTTTATAGAGCAATCCCCGCTACAAGGATTAAGCACAGGACTCTGCAGACTAATCGTACAAGAATCATCACTCGAATCCACAAATTCAATGTCGTGTGACATACCATCGGCAGTAAATTCGTATTCTGAAAATTCCCCATAGTTAAAAGTTCCTACATTTACATTATCTACAAATAAATCAAATGTAGCAGATGTGGAATTAGTCGCTAACACTGTGAAGGAGAATGTCCATATATCGTCTCCAGGTACTCCTGCTGTTCCACCATTATCACAGCTGAAATTTTGATTGTCAATAAATAATATACATTCATTGGAGCAGGCATTAAGCGGACCGATAGATTGTGAAGCAAAACACTGGTCGTCTGCATTATCTATGGCTGAGATTACTACAGTCTGTCCCTGAGCTGGTATCGTGATTGTGCCGCCGATTCCATATTGGAAGTTAGCTACGATGGCACCACCTACGGATACATTAAATGTATTGTTTGATGCTCCATTGATCGAAGATGCATTGATCGTAATTTCGTATACATCATCACTGGGATCAGAGTCTGTTCCGTTGCCATTGCAAAAGATATCCAATGGTTCTAAAGTGACGGCGCAATTCGTAGAGCAAGGGCTTAGATCTCCTGTGATAAATTCTATACTACATCCTGTGTCGAGATCTGTGATTGTAATCGTTTGTGATACTCCTGCTGGGATTTCTATTGCTATATCTCCATACGAGAAGTTGCCAAAGTCTGTTGTTGTCGACTCCACATTTATATTTCCCGTTGCTCCGATATTATTGCTCGTCGTGAAGGTAATGTCATAAAAATCATCACTAGAATCAGAATCTGTTCCATTACTATCACATGTTAATACAAGATTAGTATAGCTTATTTGCAGTCCTGCCTCGATATTGAAGACTGATTCAGACAGGCAGCCATCTACGGATTGTGCATATAACGTATAACTACCAGTGGCTAAATTGTCAAATGTATTGACAGCTGTAAAATCAATATTGTCAAGGCTAAATAATGTGCCCGATGGATTGATATCAGTAATGATTATACTGCCATCCATACTGTCTATGCATACTTCATTATTGATATCTAGGTTGTATGTTGGTTGGGGACTGAGCGATAATTGGACTTCCACTATGGTGGTACAGCCACTACTATTCGTCACAGCTACATAAATAGATCCAGAGGCTGTTATCGTATATATATTATCCAATATGTTGGTTTGATCTTCCGCATCCATGAGCGTAGGATAGTATTCATAAGTGAAACTTGCATTGGTATTGATCAACGAATTTAAAATTTGAAGATCGATGTTACCATTCCCAGAGTTGTCCTCACATATTGGATGAGTGATGAGATTAGCACTTGGGCTGGCATTGATCGTGAGTGTAACTATAGTCCTTATGAGACTAACACATCCGTCGTTATCTTCCGCTTCCACATAATAATTGTAAATACCAGGCGCCGTATCGTCGGGTGTATATACGGAACTGTTTTCTATGAGTGCTGTAGTACTGGTCTGGTCCGGGTACCAATTGGCCATTAGTCCTCCTGATATAGTAACAGAGAGCTCTGGTATAGGATCTCCTTCACAGATGATGAAGTCACCATTTGATATAGGACTATCTACCGTCGGACAATCACAATCAGGAGCGGATACGAACTGGTCAGAAATACAAAATGCGTTCGCATCTATAGCTGAGACTATCGCATTTTGGCCTGCGGGTATATTGTTGATAACTGCATTATTAGCATCTACTACAGTGACATCCCCTGGGTTCGAGAAGATGCTATTTCCATTTGAGATTACATTGATGGAGTAGGTAGCTCCTCCCGGATCACACTGAATACTGAAGATCTCAAACTCTAATTCACTAATCACTTCGATCTCTACTTCCACTTCTGCATCTGGACAAGAATTAGTAGAGAAAACCGTATATGTAAATGTGTAAAATCCTGGTGCAACTCCATTGAAAGTTGCCATTATCGGATTATCAATATTTGCTCCTGAACCGTCGGTGTCAAACCAAGTGCCACCTGGGGTGAAGCTGCCCACGAGATAATCAAACAGATTATAGGACAATCCTCCTTGAGAGCACACCTGACCTCCTGCAGCTATTCCAGCGAATGGAGGATCATCTACATTGATGGTAAACGTGGCCTCGTCAGTACAACCAGCAGCATTGGATGCGATGATCGTGTAGATTGTTGTTCCAGTAGGGGATACATCAGTATTTGTTATTGGTGATCCTCCGTTTTCGTAAGACAGTGTAAATGAATTTCCATTAGCATCTGTTACGTCAATCGTAGATAAGTCAAAAGATGCTCCTAGACAAATCGTAGTTTGTATTGGATTGATTGATATATCTGGAGTTGGTACACCAGTTATGTTCTGTATGTGTTGTATTTCCTGACCATTGCAGTCGTTGATAAATGACCAAGTATAAGTAGTAACATTGCCCGAAATCATGGATGTAGAAGTGACACTACCAGCAATAGCACAGGTGCCTCCTTCGCCATTGGTATAGTCGAGCGGAGGATCAATAGGGAAGTCCTCGCCGCATCCTAATGTAACATCGGCAGGAGGATCTATGAATGTTGGGTCACTCGCAGGATTGACTGTTATAACTTGTTCGTGTGTGATGGTTCTATTGCATACATCTGTAAATGACCATGAATACGTAATGTTTCCTCCACATTCGTCAATTGCACCGGACTGAATACCTGGAACACTTCCTGAAATTGCGCATATACCTGCAGCTCCATTGGTATATGACAGGGATGGGACAGTACTCGCCACATCATCACAGTCTACTGTCTGTGGTGGAGGTGGATTAGTAAATGTAGCAGCTGCAGCTTCTTCGATAGTTACATTTTGAGTGTATGATATATTTCGACCACAATCGTCCGAAAATTCCCATCGGTATTGGACAGTTGTGCCGCAGGGATTGGTATTTTCCAATATTACGCCTTGTACGGAACCAGATATAAGGCACAATCCAGTTTCATTGTTGGTGTAGGAAAGACTCGGCGGTGTAGTTTCAAAATTTGCACATGCAACTGTAATATCCGCAGGGGGTAAATTGATAAACTCCGCCGCTGGGGCGGGATCTACGACGATGGTTTGTACAGCCTGGATAGGCCTATTGCATTCGTCAGTGAAATCCCAGGTGAATTGTATGTTTCCACCACAGGCAGTATATGATCCTGTCTGAGTAGGCGCTACTTCACCAGATATTAGGCAGCCCCCAGATTCTCCGTTAGTATAGGATAGATTTCCGGGGTTAGTCGCATCGGCTCCACAAGCTACAGTTGTATTGGCTGGTATATCTATGAATGCAGCTACAGGCGTTGGTTCTACAGTTATTGTTTGAGTGTATTCTAATAATCTGCCACATTCATCAGTAAATGACCATGTATTATCTATAGTACCTCCACAGATGTCATAGTTGTTTTCTATGAGTGGGGTTACACTTCCTGACAACTCGCAGGCGTCATTATTTGTATATGAAAGTGGTCCAGCTGCTGCAGGTATGTTATTACAATCAACAGTAATAGGTGCAGGAGGATTTATAAACTCTACAATCGGAGCTTCTGTAATTGTAACCGTCTGCATATATGCTATATCTCTACCACACGGATCTGTGAACTCCCATGTATAAGTGATGGATCCGCCACAACTATTAGAGTTGTCATCCACAGTAGGTGCTTGGCTTCCGGAGATTGAGCAGATCCCAGTCTCTTGATTAGTATAGTCTAGAGAAGGTGGAGTCGGCGGAATCTCATCACAACCGATCGTCACATCTGCCGGGGTATCAGTAAATGCAGGCTCAGGTGCTGGCTCAATAGTGATTATTTGTTGGTGTTCTAATGTCCTACCACAATCATCGGTAAATTCCCAGTTGTATGTAATTTCGCCTCCACATACATCAGAAGTACCCATGGTCATTGCAGGTACTGTCCCCATGATTTCACAGGTGCCTGATTCGCTGTTGGTGTATGCAAGGTCGATTGCCGGCGGTATTTCATCTGAGCATTGTAGAGTTAGCGTCTCAGGTGGAGGATCTACCCACATGGCCTCTGTTATTGGTTCTATCGTGATGGTCTGTATATGTTCTATAAAATCACCAGGATTACATGGATCTGGAATCTGCCATATACCAACTATATCTCCTCCACATATATCTCCATCTATATTTGATGATGCGGACTCTGTTCCTGATACTTCACACGTTCCAGTTTCTCCATTCGTATAGTCCAAATCAGGAAATGTAGGAATCGATTCAAGACATGAAATAGTCATATCCGCTGGAGGATCAATGAATGCTGGTGGAGCTACTGGAGAGATTATTATATTTTGTACATACGAATGCGGTATAAAACAATCATCTGTAAATATCCAAATTACGGACATCGTACCGCCACATGTTCCAGGATCTCCCATTATCTCAGGAGTAGCTGTCCCCATAATAGCACAATCTCCTGTCTGACCATTATTGAAATCTAAATCTGGAAATGTAGTGGGTACTTCATCACAATCTAGTACTACATTGGCAGGTGGTGGATTGACTGGAAGAGGGGCTGGTGGAGGACTCACCGTGATAGTCTGTGTATGGTTAGCCGTCGCTCCGCATGGATCTGTGTATGTCCACATTCGTGTCACTGATCCTCCAGAACATGATTCGATATCTATATTTTCTGTACCCATCACCATAGCAGTCCCTGCACAATCGCCCATCCACTCTAATGTAGGAATCAGTGGTAGATCAGATAGATCACACTGTACAGTTATCGATTCGGGAGGATCGACGAAATCTCCTCCACTGGCGGCATTGATGGTAAAAGTCTGCACATACTCAGTAAATGAACCACATGGATCATTGTAAGACCAAGTTCTAGTCATAGTACCGCCTGCGCATAGATCTGGCTCAGGGCTATCTACTGGGGTCACATTGGTCATTCCTTCGCATGCTCCATTCCAGATGAGATCCATTGGGGGAGGTATATCTCCTGTACAATCATATACTTCATCAGCTGGTTCGCTAGAGAAGAATCCCTCCATTTGTGAATTGATGGTGATGGTTTGGATATAGTCGACACCATTCATACAGCCATCAATATATTCCCATGTTCTAGTGATTGTACCACCATCGCAAGTATTATAATCATCCATTTGGACTCCAGCGACAACTCCTGCGCCATCACAATTATCAGTCCATCCTATATCTTCGAGATTCGGAATGATATCGTCACATTCTATAGTAATATCCACGGGCGGATCCAGCAATGTAGGCGGTTCATCATCTTCGAAACTGACCTCTATCGACTCGGTGTCGCAGCAAGACGAATTGCAGCCTGGTTCAGAATACACATCTCCGACAGAGGGAAGGGGAGGGCTATCAGCGGGGTTGAAATTATAGCTATACACAGTCACTACTCCACATGTAGGATAAGTGACGTCCATCATATCCCCAGTAATGACATCAATTACAATATTGTCTGGCCCTACTGCTATGAGGGCTTGCGAGATCGGTGGAGAGTCTATGTACCCTGTGACTGATACTGTAGAAGTTGAGCCTGGGCAGAGTACTTCAGGGTCAGCATCCAGCATTCCTGCATCTGCTTCGAGAACATTTAAGGTATAGCATTCCTCTTCCGTTGTAGTACAACCATTGGTGGCAGTCATACATATATCATAAGTACCAGTATTATTAAATGTGAGAGAGATAGAATTGTCTCCTACTATGGTTTGACCCATTGGAGGGTTAGGAGATACGGTCCATATATAATCAATGGAAAGATCCAATCCTGCAGGCTCAAAAGTAAATGTTTCTCCCGTAGAACAAATATTACCATCAGGAGGACAATTTCCACTTGTACATAATATTTCTGTTGGTTGGGGTACAGGTACTGGTCCTCCTCCTTGCAATACATTTATTTGATAATCACATATAGTCCCATTATCACCATCAATAAAGAAGTAATAATTATCTCCTGCGACCATACCGTTCAGATTGAGGATATGGTTTTGATTGGCGCTGACACCAGTTCCTTGGCAGGCACCAGATAGGAATTCACTAAATGTACAATCAGTATATATTCCGAATTGAACACCATTAAGCCCCCCACTACAATTGCTAAATTCTATTTCTACAACAGCTGATGGACCACCCGCTATAAATCCAAACCATGACATATTTTGTGGATTACCAGATCCATTTCCCCCAGGACCAGCACAAAAGTTTACAGGGTTTTCAGGCAGACCATCAAATGGATTTTCTGCATTGGAGGGCATAGTTTGTGTAAAACCATCTAATTCATCTAACGAACAAAGTATTTCGGCATCCTCGCAGATCAAAGCGGGCATTTGCGAAAAAGCTAAGTTGGAGAAAAAGCTTAAGGTCAGAAAAAGTATATATATCTTAAATGTTTTCATAGCGTGTTTTGAAACAATTGGTCGATCTAATAATAAAATAAGTATGCAGTATAAATTTGTTCGACAATATAAAGATACATTAAGCATACAATGTGCTGCATTTAAATAGATTTTATATTTATAAAAGTCATATGAAACATATGATTATGTATGATGAGAATGATTATTGCCGATAAAATGAAAGTAATGGACTGAATTGATTATTTTTGATCAAAACCAATAAATTATGGCCAGACTGTACGAGAAATATCATTCTAAAATGAAAAAGGTGGCAGATATCAATCATGCGATAGCTGTATTATCATGGGACAAAGAAGTAAATCTGCCTAAGGATGGAGCTTTGCACAGATCACAGCAGGTAGCTACATTAGCGGGATTGGCCCATACAGAATTTACCGCTACGGAATTCGGTACCATGCTTAGTCGATTGAGCGAAATGCCTAGTCTCTCTGCCGCCGAAAAAAAGAATGTATCAGTTACTTTGGATAAGTATACTAAGGCCACAAAATTTAGTGAAGACTTTGTAATTAAGAAATCAAGAATAGAGTCAGAAGCATATCATGCCTGGCATAAGGCTCGTGAAGCAAATAGTTATGAAGTATTCAAAGATTCATTGTCGGATTTGATTACACTCAAAAAGGAAGAAGCGGAAAAATTGAAATATAGCGGTCATCCATATGATGCAATGTTGGATCAGTACGAACCAGGATTAACTGTGGATCAATTAGATCCGATATTTGAAGGGGTAAAAAAAGATCTCAAAAAACTAATCAAGAAAATAGGGAAATCGAAGCAAGTCGATAGTAAGTTTCTAAATAAGAAATATGGATGGAATAGACAGTGGGAGTTAGGTCTAGATATTCTTGAGAATATGGGCTATGATTTCAATAGAGGGCGACAAGATCTAAGTACACATCCATTTACGACTTCTTTCTCCCCGATGGACGTCCGAGTGACCACTAGAGTCGATGAAAATGATTTTGCATATATGCTTTGGAGTACTATACATGAAGGGGGACATGCACTTTACGAACAGGGATTGCCAGTAGAGGATTATGGATTGCCGACGGGGTCTTATTTGTCACTTTCGATTCACGAATCGCAGTCAAGATTATGGGAGAATCATGTAGGAAGGTCTAGGGCATATTGGTCTTATTGGTTTCCTTCATTGAAGGCGGATTTCCCTAAGAGTCTCAAGAAGACAAATCTTGATGGGTTTTATAAAGGAATCAATAAAATAAAGCCTAATCTTATCAGAACGGAAGCGGATGAGTTGCATTATCATTTTCATGTGCTTATTAGATATGAGATAGAGAAAGGACTTATGGATGGAAGTATAGATACCGTAGATTTAGATCTAGTCTGGAATGAAATGTATAGAGAGTATCTCGGAATGTCCGCTGAGGATGCAAATCAAGGCATATTGCAAGATGTTCATTGGGCACATGGTAGTCTTGGTTATTTCCCAACTTATTCTTTAGGTAGTTTCTATGCAGCACAGTTCTTTGCACAAGCTCAAAAGGATATCAAGAAATTAAATAAAAAGCTATCCAAGGGAGATACAAGTCAGTTGCTAAAGTGGTTGCGAGAAAATATTCATCAGCACGGAAGAAGATATGAAGCCGATGAGTTGTGCAATCGAATCACTGGCGAATCATTAAATTTTGATCATTTCTTGAGGTATGCTTCTGATAAGTTTTTAGATGTGTATAATGGTTAATTAGGTGAAGTAAGGCTGTCATAGTCTAAAGAATAAAAGGATAATCTGAATTTCGGAATATAACTACTTTTTGAATTGACCAACTGCGAATTACAAACCGAATTGCAAATTATTTTTGATATCCCATCGTACTCGCATCTTGACCATCAGGGAACTCGTCCGATATGATCCTGTAGTCATTCTGAGTAGAGTCAGCGAAAATAACTTCTGTTTGAATCGTATTAGTTGCATTCTCTAGTATTTCATTACTCATGAAATCAGTAATGTCGAGCGTAGATTGGTTCGTATAAGTAGGCCATTTTGTTCCTTGGATTATTGAGTTTTTTGCGTAAGCATAGCTGGACAGATCATTATCTTCTTCGTTGATAATTTCAAATCCCGTCTTACCTCTGATGATTGTTACATTCTCGATAATAGCATCAGAATTTTCTTTTACATTCACCGCTATTTTACAATCTACGAATAGATTATTAATCACTTTTATGTTCGTACTACTTCCAAAACCTTCACTGCCTATTTCCATAGCTCTATCTTGAGTACCGTAGAATTCATTATTTGTAAGCAGGATGTTATCACAAGCATTGAGATCGATAGCATCATCCGAATTGGATAAAAATGTACAATTACTGATTACACCATCTGTACATCCTAGGTATTCTACTGCATCGTTTATTTTTTTGAATGTACAGTTGCGGACTATTGGTTGATGTATATCGTGGACTAAGAATCCTTCCCCTTTTCTATTCCAGTCTAAGTTACAATTTTCTATGAGTACTTCTCCGCCCCAGAATCGAGTAGCGGCGCTATTCCATTCGATATCTTTATCGTTGAAGAAGTTTACATTTTGGAAATTACAGTTAGATCCACGAGAAGTGAGTAGTCCGTTGATAATATTGACATGCGATAATTCAAATCTATTGGCGCTTTCCTGGGTTTCTAATATCCAGTGGTCATTGATTGGGTCTTCGCTTATAAGTGTTATAGGTTCTTCTGCAGTACCTTTGATGATCACATCGGAGTAGGAAGTTATCTTGGCACCTTCGGCGAATCTCACTACAGATCCCGGCTCAAATGATAGAATTTCTCCATCTCCTATTGACATGGGTTCGGAGATCAGCATTTCTTCAGAAATTTCTATAACCTCTGGTTCGTTACTACAAGACGATACGAATATAATGACGGCGAATAAAAAGCAATACTTTCTCAATTAATAAATGCTTTGTCAGTGAAACCAAATTTTTACAAAGGTTAAAATACAAATTCTTAAATTTATCAACGGTCAATTTTTACAAATAATTATATATTATTTTGTGTTTTGAGCATATTCCATATTATTATTTTCACGGTAAGTGATTGCACTTGGGTCAGTAATGAGAAAATTACAAAGACCAGCAATAATCAAGGAGATACCAGCAACTACCATAGCATAAATGGTCTCTTCTCCTAGTAGCTTGTATGTATAGTTGATACCACCGAGTGCTGCGATGATCTGCGGTATTACGATAAACATATTGAACAATCCCATAAAGACTCCCATTTTTTTTGGGTCGATAGTGCCTGACAACATAGCATATGGCATGGATAGAATGCTGGCCCAGGCAATACCAATAAGGGCAAATGAAAGATATAGCATACCAGGGCTCGGCAGGAAATACATGGATATAAATCCTAATCCACCGAGGATCAAAGATATCATATGCAAGAACTTTCTATTTATACTTCTTTTCCTAGTATATAAGGTCAGCAGCAATGCAAATAACATAGAAGTCAATCCGTAAGTACCCATCGCTGATCCTATCTTATTGGCAGAGGATGTGTAGGCTGTTTTGGCGGTTACATATGCATCTTTGACAGATGGAATAGTCATATCAAAGTCAGCTTCGATAGGAGAGGGAGTATTGAATACATGCTCAGTCAATGCTGGCGTAGCCAATGACCACATCGTAAAAAATGCAAACCAGCTAAAAAACTGAACGGCACCTAGTTTGACCATGGTTTTGGGCATATTGCCAATATTATCGACCATGTCTGATATAAATGTATTCGGTTGTTGTTTTTCTTTCTCAAACTCGGCCATATCTTCTGGCGGATACTCACTCGTAGTAAATATGGTGTACAAGACGGACAATAAAAAAACAAAAGCTCCTATAGCGAATGCGACCTTGACACTCATGGCTAATTCTCCAGCTTCCGAAGCGTCACTTACGCCTAAAAAAGAGACAAATGAGGGTAGATTACTCGCTACCCAAGTTCCGATTCCTATGATCAATGTCTGTACGACGAATCCATATGATCTCTGTGATGGAGGCAGTTTATCAGCCACCAATGCGCGAAATGGTTCCATCGATACATTGATAGATGCATCAAGAATCCATAAAAAACCAGCAGCAATCCATAGTACAGGGGAGTGAGGAACAAAGAATAATGCGATAGAACTCATAATGGCTCCAATCAGAAAGTATGGTCTTCGTCGACCCCAGCGAGGACTCCATGTCTTATCACTCATATATCCGATGACAGGTTGGACTAAGAGGCCCGTAAGTGGGGCAGCAATCCATAGCATAGGGATATCATCTTTGGCAGCGCCTAGGGATTGAAATATACTAGACATAAATCCACCTTGCAGCGCAAATCCAAACTGAATACCTAGAAACCCGAAACTCATATTCCAAATCTCCCAAAATGATAATTCATTCTTCTTCATACTATTTTTTTTTGGTGTTTTATAGTCAATGAATCTTACCTAATATTTTATCGGTTACTTGCTACCCAATACTCCCATGGGTCGAAACTTTTTATTGTACCTTGACCCATTTCTACTTTCCTTCCGGTCAATAGATCAGTCATTCCGACTACGGATTCTGTGAGTTTTATTTGTTGTCTTTCGGGGCTGAAGTTGATCATGACTGCAAACTTATCTCCGTCTTTTTCTTTCATGTATGCGTAGATATGCTCTGATTCTCCTATCCTAATTAGGGGAGATGAGTACTCATTGTTTCCCATAGCTTTATTTCTATGTTTTAGGTCGAGAAGGGTTTTATATAGTTTCGCTTTTTCAAAATTCTTAAATCCTATATTGTCCTTCTCGAAAAACTTTAATCTATGATCATGTGGCTCTTCCTGTCCGCTATAGATAAGTGGAATCCCATCCATTGTCAATGCCAATACTGCAAATGCATCTGCTGCAGGTCCCATTCTTTCTTCTACAGTTCCCGCCCATGAGTTTTCATCATGATTGGTGATGAAGTTCATCATAGAACCTTGTTTGATCTTTGATTTTTTCTCCATCAATAGATTGTGAAGGTCGTTTACGTTTTTTTCTCCTTTTGCTATATCATTCATCATATGATGCAATGCCCATCCGTATATAGTATGGAAGTAACCATTATTTACATGATCCACTTCTTCGGACTCTGCCAACATATACAGAGAATCATTTGCGGCGAATAATTGTGCTGAAGCATCTGCCCAGAAGTCATTGGGTACATTATGCGCTACATCCATTCTAAAGCCATCAATTTTATGATTATTTACCCAGTAGAGCATATCAGCAATCATTTGTTTCCTCATGTCAGAATTGTCATAGTTGAGATCGGCTACATCAGTCCATCCCCATGATGTACCAGTTTCAGGATCTATAGGGTCTACTATATTGCCATTTTGATCTTTCGTGTAGTACTCTGGATTAGATTTTATCCATACATGATCCCACCCTGTATGATTGGGAACCCAGTCAAGTATTACTTTCATGCCCAGTGCATGCGCCTTGTCGATAACGTTTTGCAGGGATTCTTTTGAGCCAAACTCTGGATTCGATTCTCTAAAGTCAGAAACAGCATAGTAGCTACCTAATGCTCCTTTTTTCTTATTGTCACTGATCGGGAATACAGGCATAAACCACAAAATGTCAACACCCATGTTTTTAAGTCTAGGAAGATGTTTTGCAAATGCGTCAAATGTTCCTTCTGGTGTATACTGTCTTATGTTTACTTCATAGATATTAGCTTGACGTGCCCATCCAGGTAGACTGCGTTTATTATCATGTGATTGAGAACCGGATTTGCTCACATTTATGCCTACATTATTTTTGGTCTCTGGCTTGCAGCTGATACCAATAAATAAAAATGCTAATAGGATGATCAAATATTTATTCATGATTGACTAGTATTTATGATTATAAGAATTAAGCTGTTTTAGGCAATATTATATTATTACCATTGTGTATTATTTCTAATTGAGGGCCAGCAAGATTTATTATTTCAGAACTATCCATTTTCATATTTACTTGGAGTAAGTTCTCTCTAAATTTTATTTTGAAAGATAGAGAATTCCATTGACTAGGAAGGTTAGGAGCAAAAGAGATTTTGTCATCGATTATTCTTTGTCCCCCGAACCCTTTGATAATCGCGAGCCACGTGCCGGCCATACTTGTGATATGGCATCCATCTTCGGTATCATTATTATAATCGTCGAGATCTAGCCTAGCGGTACGCAGATACATTTCATAAGCTTTGTCTTCCATGTCCAATTTGCTGGCAAGGATTCCGTGTACACATGGACTCAAAGAAGATTCATGGACAGTTATCGGTTCGTAAAATTCGTAGTTTTTTCTATGCGCATCTTCATCAAAGTGATCTTCAAAAAAGTAAAACCCCTGCAATACATCAGCTTGTTTTATAAAACATGACCTTAGAATTCGATCCCAAGACCAATTCTGATTGATAGGTCGGTGTTTTTTATCGAGGTCAGCTACTGGTATGATTTCTTTGTCGAGAAAATTATCTTGCTGCAAGCATATACCGAGTGTATCATCTTGAGGGAGATACATATTATCTACTATATGTTGCCATTTCTTGGTTTCTCCAGTGGCGAAGTCCATTTTCTTCATCAATTCATGATATCGATCGATATTTTCTTCTTTGACCAGAGATATTGCTTCCATCGTATATTGGAGACACCAGCTGGCTATGTAGTTAGTATACCAGTTGTTGTTTACATTATTTTCATATTCATTAGGTCCGGTGACGCCTAGCATTACATATTGTTCTCTACGTTGGGACCAGTTGACCCTTTGCGCCCAGAATCTAGATATAGCCACCAATACTTCTAGTCCATATTCACTGAGATAAGATTTATCACCAGTATATCTTATATAGTCATAGATGGCATAGGCTATTGCACCATTTCTATGAATTTCTTCGAATGTAATTTCCCACTCGTTGTGACATTCTTCTCCAGTCATAGTGACCATAGGGTAGAGAGCCGCCCCACAAGTAAATCCTAGTTTCTCAGCATTTTCGATGGCCTTATCAAGATGCTTGTATCTATAGATGAGTAGATTTTTAGCCACAGTTTCATCCGCAGTACTCAGATAGAATGGGAGACAATATGCTTCTGTATCCCAATAAGTAGACCCGCCATATTTCTCTCCGGTAAATCCTTTTGGGCCGATATTCAGCCGATCATCTTGCCCAGTATACGTTTGGTAAAGTTGGAATATGTTGAATCGGATAGCTTGCTGCGCTGATACATCACCTTCTATTTTGATATCGCACATCTCCCAGATGTCAGACCATGCTCTCACGTGATTGGCGAGTAATTCGTCGAATGTATAGTTGGCAGCATGATTGACAATCTGTAATGCTTTAGATTTGATATTATTTACTTCATAGTTCATTGATGAAGTGATACCTGCATACTTACAGAGTGTAATCGTGTCGCCTTCGGATATATGATGCGAAAATTTTTCAGATGACTTTTTTGGGTGTGCTATCTGTTCAGTAGATTGATTATGCGGCTTTCCATTCCATAATATTCGATTTTCCATTCCGACGCCGACGGTATAATTTGTTTTTTTTGTACTCGCTTGTACATAGTGATTTCCTGTCTCAGCCATTGATTGCTCTACATTCCAGAACTGCTCATCGTAGTTGCTATCTTGATTTACCACGTCGAAGTCGAGATATGAATCTATGGTTATTGGACCATTATAGTTTTTGCTAGTGATACTATATTCTATCACGCCTAACTCGTCATTATGCATAGATACGAACCTTCTACTATCTATCGATAGTCTTGCGTCATTTTGGAGAGTGACATCCATCCGACGGCTTAGAAGACCTTGTTTCATATCTAATTCTCTGTAAAACTCATGTATCACTTTGACCTTGGCGATGTCTAGAGGTTCTCCATCTACAGTTATGTCAATACCTATCCAATTGCATGAGTTGAGTACTTTGGCGAAGTATTCTGGATATCCATTTTTCCACCATCCCACTCTTGTTTTGTCAGGGTAGTAGACACCCGCTACGTAGCTGCCTCGCAGACTTGGGCCGGAGTATTGTTCTTCATAATTGGCTCTCTGACCCATCTTGCCGTTGCCGATAGAGAGTAAGCTTTCTGTGATTTGATTGTGTTCGGCGACGTATTTATCTTCTATGATTTTCCATTCGTCTTTTATGATATAGTCTTTCATTTTTATGAGCGTCTTATTGTATTAATGTGCTAGGTGTATCGGTCTATTTATGCTGCGCTACTTTCTCTTCAATTACAGCAATCGTACACCCCTCAAGATTGGGGAGGATAAAAGATGCTTCCCTCAATGTATGCTCATCACCGACACCTATTGATGTAAATCCACCAGTATTAGCCGCTTTTATGCCATTGATACTGTCTTCGAATACTACACAATCTTCTGGATCGAGCCCAAGTGCTTCTGCACCCATTAAGAATACTTGCGGGTGAGGTTTAGATTCGGATGTCTTTGTACCATCTATTATAGCATCGAATAAGTCATAAAGACCAGTAGATTTTAGAATCCGTTCTGAGTTTTTACTCGCGCTTCCTAAAGACAGTTTTAGCCCTGCTGCCTTTATTTCTCTTATCAATTCAGCTGCACCAGGAAGAAGTTCTGATTCGTCCATATTACTGATCGACTCTACGTACCATGAGTTTTTTAGTTCGGCCAGTTTTGTTTGTTCTATATCAGAAAATGATTGTCCACCGATTTTAAGTATATATTCTAGAGATTCTTTTCTTGAGACTCCTTTTAGATTCTCGTTCTGTTCTATAGTGATATCAAATCCGAGCTTATTCGCTAATCTTCTCCAAGATTTATAATGATATTTGGCAGTGTCTACAATGACACCGTCAAGATCAAAAATGTACCCTTTTACCTTTTTCATACTGTCAATTTTGGCTTTTGTAACGCCTGTAAATGCAATAATAATGAATACTTAGTGTAAAGAGGACACGTTAGACTATTCAAATTATGAAAATGTGGTAATGCTGGCTCTATGCGGATAATTAGAATTGATAAATTTCTTGATTGTTGTTTCTAATTTATAGGCTCTTACTCTAGAGAGGTGGGACAGGATCTCTTGAATAAAATTACTCGCTATCGCACCTACATGATTATCTAGATATAGAGTGATTGCTTTTTTGTAAATGCGCTCTATGTGGATATAATGATCCACATAGAAGTACTGATCATATTTCATGATGTGTCTGAGGTCCAACTCATCTTCTAATAACTGAAGTAGCGAATCATCCATCTTTTCATGTTGGTAATAAGAGGCTAGAAATTTACGCTCTGGATTATGAGTTTTTATGGCCTTATCTATTTCCTTTTTGATCTTAGGCCACTTCGCATCCGGAGTTTTCTCTTTGAGTATAGTGTAGTATCTAAAGTCCTCATGCATTACGAAGGTATCTACTGCCAGTTTTTGAAATTTTGCGACCATCCCATATCGATCGTATGCATTGAGGAGACAGGATTCCATTTTCCTATTTCTGTGCTCATTTTTCACAAAGTATTCTAGGTAATTTATAGCTTCTCTTACACTTTCTGTTTTGAGTAGGTATTCTACAGACTTTAGTTTTACATCATTATTGACTTGTAGTTGATCGTAAGTATTATTGATGATAAATATTGCTCCAAGTACAGTTTGACTATTTTCTGGGACATCAGAGATAGATAGCGTGGAGTAATATTCTATCAATTTTTTCTTTGAATTGGTCCGTTTATTATTTTCTAAAATTTGAAAAAGACTCAGTGCATTAGGTAAGTGATTAAAGTAGGATTTTTGAGATAATTCTAGGATGAAATCATCGATTTTAGTTTTGAAACTTGGAGCTAGTTTTTCGTCGTACAGGAGCTTGATATTATAATGGAATTTTTCGATCCATTTTGAAGCGATTTCTTGATTTTTGGGATATTTGGCACACAGATAGTGGAGTTTTGGCAGTGTAGCTCGTATGATGACAAATGCATCTTCGAATGCGGAGATTGAAATACTATCCTCCATTTGAGAGTGAAATTCATCTACTACTTTCATCGCTAGTCTCAGGTCTGAAGTATTCGATTTTAATCTTTCAGTAGCGACGGGTTTGATTAAGCTGTCTAGTAATGATCGGTATTTTATAAAGTTATCATCTAAGTTGATCGACTTAGCAAATGATGCTTTGAGCATTATCCCAAATGTGCGATCTCTTTGGGCATAAGTACCCACGTATTTCTTGAGTTGATCATTATCTATAGATTTAAGAATAGTTCGGATATTGAATTTTTGTTTCTGTCTTTCCTTTTCTTTTTTTAACTTTTTTTCGAATTTTATCGCTTCTAGTTTCCGGAGGTGTAATAACGCAGCGGCAATATGAGCGCATGACTTATGCTTACTAAATATCTTGCATTCGCAGGTGCTTTTCTGTTTTTTTTGATTTGGATTTTGGATTTCCACTTCGATGATGCCATCGTCTTTGACCATGACACTCCATAGTTTTCGTTCTATCTGGACTACTTCGAGTACTGCTCCATTGTCCAAGAGCTCTTCGCCTTGTAAGAGATGGTCTTCAGAAATAGTATTTTCAATAAAAGACATATGCTTCTCGGGATCTAGAAATTATTATTCAGTTTGTAAGATAACACCAAAAAACTAATTTATCTGAGTAATGCATGATGCTAGATAAAATTATTCATTTATCGAGTAATTATTTAGCAATTGTGTTGTTGGGGTAATCCTACTTAATATTCAATATTTAACGCTAAATTGTCATTGCAAAACTATAATACTATGTTGTCAATTCTCATTCCAGTCTACAATCAAAATGTGGTAGAATTAGTCAAGTCTTTACAAAAGCAATGTGAAGCACTTGAAATACAGTTTCAGATCCTCGTCTTTGATGATAAGAGCAATGATGATACAAGAGAAGCAAACAAATCTCTAGGGCACGAATTTGGGGTTAATTATGTAGAGTTATCTGAAAATATTGGTAGAGCTAAAATAAGAAATCGACTTGGACGGATGGCACAATTTAAGAATCTCTTGTTTTTAGATGGAGACTCGATAATTATTCGCGACGACTTCATTGCTAAGTATCTGGAGAGAGAAGATCAGACGTTCTTAGCGTATGGAGGACGTGTATATCAAAACGAGAAACCTAAGGATCAGAAGTTGATCCTGCATTGGAAATATGGAGCTACTCGAGAAGCACTCGATGTAAATAAGCGAAGAGAAGACCCTTATCTCAATTTTCAGAGCAATAACTTCATGGTAAAAGCTCATGTTTTCAAGAATCTACAGTTTGATGAAGAAGTCAAGGGGTATGGGTACGAAGACTTACTGTACGCAGAGCGACTTAGAGCATTAAATGTGGCAGTCAGTCACATCGATAATCCTGTATTGCATGATGGTCTAGAACCAGCGGGGCAATTCATAAGTAAGACTAGGAATGCGGTAATGAATCTCGTAGAGTTGAATAGTCAAGGATATTTGAATAACGTGAGATTGACGAATACTTATAATAAACTCAAGAAATACGGAGTTTTGAATCTTGTCATTAGATATTGCTTAGCAAAAGAGCGTAATTTTGTTAAGGATTTACAAGAATCCTCGAATCCAAGTATTCGAAATTTTAGTCTAATTAAGTTATTGGTTTATCATAGGTTTTTAACGGATCAAAAATTATGAGTATTGGCTTTAATGAAATAGTATTATTTCATTAAAGCAATGTAGCAAATATATATGTCTGAATAGTTTGCAGCTATACGACTTCTTCCAATGAAAATACCCCATTGAAATCAAATCTCAATGGGGTACATTATTTTTGTGATCTGCTTGAAAGCTAGTCTTACAGATTCGGTATTCTCAACATCTGTCCAGGATAGATCTTATCTGGGTGCGAAAGCATAGGTTGGTTAGCCTCGAAGATTGCATTGTACTTCATTGGGTCGCCATATACTTCTTTAGCGATTTTAGAAAGAGAGTCACCTGGCTTTACTTCATGAAATCTTGATTGTACTGGTGCTACTACTGAGATTCTATCATCTACAGTTGCGATACCTTCTACATTACCAGCTACTAAAACGATTTTTTCTTTATCGTCTACTGATTCTGTCTGTCCGTATACTGTTACTTTGTCGTCGTCGAGTTCTATGTCTAAGTTTTCAATTCCTACTCCAGAGCTAGCGATAATGGATTTCAGCATGTTTGCTCTTTCGGCAGTATTTGCTGCAACTTCAGCTTCGTTAGTTTCTGCCGTTTTACCCATTAGTTTTGCTCCAGCATTCTTTAAAAATGAAAATAATCCCATAATTTTTTGTGTATTTAGTTAATTATTAAAAATTGCATTCATGAAATGGATTAATTTATTGCCCTCCATTCCAATCAACAATATATATAATTGCATTTCGTAAAAAAAGAGTTCCACCAATAAAAATAAAATTAATTGATGAAGTGAAAATTTATTGACAATTGAGAATTTGATTCTGCATTCTTTGGAGTTATATGAGGTTCGTATTTATTTATTTCGATTAGTTTACCTTATTCAGTATTTCTTCATCAGCTATAAATGCTCTGATATTTTCTGCAATGCCATCAATAAGTCGTTTTCTGGATTCGATACTTGCCCATGCTATGTGTGGCGTGATGATACAGCTTTTTGCGTGTAGTAGTGGATTGTCACCTTTAGGTGGTTCGGACGAAAGGACATCAAGGCATGCATAATTGATTACATCATTATCCAAAGCTTCAGCGAGATCCTTTTCATTAATTAGTCCACCTCTCCCTGTATTTACGAGGATACACGAAGGTTTCATATTAGCTAATGCATATTTATCTATGATGCCAATATTACTTTCGTTCATCGATGCATGGAGCGTAATGAAATCTGAATCTCTGCACATAGTTTCGAAATCAACCAAAGTAACCCAATCTCTTTCATCTCTTTCTGGGTTTCTAGAGGTGGCGATTACCTTCATACCAAATGCTGTAGCGACTTGACCTACTTTTTTTCCGATGGTCCCAAACCCGTATATGCCTAGTGTCTTACCAGCCAATTCTCTAATAGAATGGTCATAAAAACTAAAAGAACCTGTTTTTTGCCACCTTCCATCCATTACTTCTTCGTCATAAAATGGTATGTTGATTAATACGTTCAATAAATGTGCAAAAACACTTTGTACGACTCCACTTGTACTATAGCCACTGACATTTGATACAGGGATTCCTTGGGCGGCTGCATAATTTACATCTACGACATTATAGCCTGTTGCAGCGACACAGATGTATTTCAGATTAGGTAATTTTTCGATTACCTCTTTACTCAGTTCTACTTTATTGGTGATGAGAATATCGGCATCTATTGCTCTTTTTATTACTTTGTCAGGCGATGTATTTTTATAGGCTGTAAAATCAGAAAAGGCTTCCAGCGCTGTCAGCTCAAGGCCATCCATAGTGGTGGTAAATGAATCAAGGTGAATTATTTTCATAGGTTTTTTAAAGTTTATTAATCATAATCGTTAAGTCTACAAAGTATAGGCATTAAAGTGATAATCAAAGGTTCTTGTTCATCATGCATATCCTTTCATAGATATCTACATACCTTTCATAGTTAGGTTTATTCTTCCTCGTTGGATATCAACATCTAGGACTTTTACAGTCACTTGTTGATTAAGGGACAATACATCCGCTGGATTACTGATAAACTTATCCGCGATCTGAGAGATGTGTACTAGTCCACCTTGTTTGACACCGATATCGACGAATGCACCGAAGTTCGTGATGTTATTCACGATCCCAGGAAGGATCATACCTATCCTGATATCATCAATGGTACGTACTCTACCGTCAAATGAGAAACTAGTGACCGCTCCTCTAGGATCGAGGCCTGGTTTTTCTATTTCTTTGATGATGTCCCGAAGTGTAGGAAGTCCAAAATCGCGGGTGATGTAGTTATTTAGGTTTAGTGTCTTCAGCATCTGTGGGTTTTCGATCAATTGCTCGATTGTGCAATTACAGTCTTTAGCCATTTTATTTACGAAAGGGTAGGCTTCTGGATGAACGCCTGTATTCTCTAGAGGATTCTTAGCGTCTCTTACACGAAGGAATCCGGCAGCTTGTTCGAATGCCTTTGCTCCGACTCTTGGTACTTTTTTCAATTGTGCTCGTGATGTAAAGTTCCCGTTTTCTTTTCTGTACTGGATGATATTTTCGGCGGTAACTGGGCCGAGTCCTGATACATAAGTAAGTAGATGCTTGCTGGCAGTATTGATATTGATCCCTATGGAATTGACACAGCTTATCACAGTCTGATCCAGAGATTCTTTTAGCAGGGTTTGATTTACATCATGCTGATATTGGCCTACACCGATAGATTTAGCATCTATTTTTACCAGTTCTGCTAGAGGATCCATCAATCTACGGCCTATAGATACTGAGCCTCTTACAGTCACATCCTTATCTGGAAACTCCTCCCTTGCTATCTCAGATGCAGAATATATGGATGCGCCATCCTCATTGACCATATATGAATCTATTCCAAGATTTAGTGATTTGATAAATGATTCAGATTCTCGTCCAGCGGTGCCGTTTCCTATGGCTATAGCTTTGATTTTATGTTTTGTACAGAGGTCTGTAATGATTTTTCCAGCTTTCTCCATTTCATTTTGAGGGGGATGTGGATATATATTAGTACTGTACTTTAAGTTGCCGTTTTTATCTAAGATGACAACTTTACAGCCAGATCGAAATCCAGGATCTAATGCTAATGTAGCCTTTTGGCCCAGCGGTGCTGATAGTAGCAATTGGCGTAAGTTCTTGGTAAAAACCTCTATCGCGACTTTATCAGCGGCTTCCTTATACTCATTGGTTACTTGGTTTTCTATACTTGGTAGTATCAATCGTTTATAACCATCTTTTATCGCCTCTCGGAGCAGATCGGCACAGGAAGCATTGAAGGAAACATATTTACGTTCTATATTATTAATCATTCTATCATGGTCCATATTGAGCCCTACTCTTAAGTAGCCTTCGCTTTGGCCGCGCATGAGTGCTAGAAAACGATGAGATGGACATTTGGTAAGTGATTCTTCAAATTCGAAGTAGTCTCTGTATTTAAAAGCTTCTTCTTTTTTCTTTTTTACCACTTTACTCGCAATCGTTCCATGTTTTCGAAGCGTTAATCTAGCTTTATCTCTAATTTTTTCGTCTTCACTTATCCATTCGGCTATGATGTGTTGCGCTCCTTCTATTGCCTTGTTTACGGTTTTTACATTGTTATTTAAATAATTTTTAGCTTCGACGTTTATATTCGTTATTCTTTGTTTTTTTATTGCCTCAGCAAGTGGTTCTAATCCGTAAGATCTAGCTACACCAGCTTTCGTTTTTTTCTTTCGTTTGTATGGTAGGTAGAGATCTTCTAGTTCGATAGGATTGTATATATTCGCTATTCTTTGGCGCAGTTTGTCTGTAAGTGCTCCTTGTTCTTCTATAGCCGCAAGGACTGTTTCTTTCCTTGTCGCTAAGTCGATCTGTTTTTTGTATTCCTTTTGGATGTTAGCTATTTGTACTTCGTCAAGAGAGCCTGTTCTTTCTTTTCTATATCTAGAGATAAACGGTACGGTGGCACCTTCCTTGAGCATCGACACAGTATTCCTTATTGATGACTCCGATATTCCTAATATATTTGAAATGATTGAAATTTGCTTAGGAGACATACGTATTCTTATGTGATTAACTAATTACTGCCAAAAATAATAATTACAAACATACAGTATCAAGTTCAAATCCATGTCATGAGCATCCTTATTCTTTGTTTCTAATAAGAAGGAGATTTTTAGATGCATGTTGAGTGGAGTTGATGAGTTGATGGCTTTTATCACTTAGATAGTTATCATTTTATAAATCTGCCTTCGCTACCGTTCAGAAATGAAAAAAGGTCTAAACAAACAAGCAAGCTTGATATTTAGACCTTTTCTTTCATTTAATGCATCTTTATGATGCTCTGCGGAGGAGGAGGGATTAACGAAAGTTGATCCCTGAAACCACGAAGGTCGACATCATAAATCTGCCTTCGCTACCGCTCAGAAATGAAAAAAGGTCTAAACAAACAAGCAAGCTTGATATTTAGACCTTTTCTTTCATTTAATGCATCTTTATGATGCTCTGCGGAGGAGGAGGGATTCGAACCCCCGGTGCCCGTAAAGGCACGCTAGTTTTCAAGACTAGTGCATTAAACCAGCTCTGCCACTCCTCCGAATTAAAATTATTGCTTTCCTCGTTAGTAAAGCGATGCAAAAGTACATTTACTTTTCACATCTAGAAACTTTTGAAAAGTTTTTTTTGATTTTTTTTACCTGAAGGTGTTTTTCTGTTACCTCTGTATGTTAGAGCGTAATAGGTGAGGGATTTTTATTGAGATTGAGTTATCGGGTAAAGACTTTTTGGTTTCTTTATTCAGGATTCTTTAATTCTGAATAAGATCATATTTATTACAATAAATAAGGTACTTCAGAAGTAAGGAGAGCAATGCAATTGTGTGATGCTATGGCGTTTGAAGCTAGGTAAAACCTTGACTTCTTTGTTTCGTTCCTATGTAAAGACAGAAATTAAAACCTAACGGAAAGGGAAATGTTAGACTCTAAACTATTACATAATTTTCAGAAATTAATCATTATGAAATGGGATGAATTTTTCAGAAGTAAACTGTCATGGTCTAGTGAATAAAACGATATTCTGTATTTCTGAATATGCCCAAATAGAAAAGCCCAACAGTAGTTACTGTCAGGCTCTATTTTTTTCTGATATTAAAAATAATATCCTATTGCTTTCCTAGATTATCTAGGCTTTGACTCCTTAACGACGATTGTTTGACCATCAAATTCATAATCATTTAGTTCTTCGATGGCTACTCTAGCTTCATCATCATTGTCCATTTCTACGAAACCATATCCTTTTGATCGGCCAGTCTCACGGTCCATGATGATTTTACAATTTGATACGTTACCGTAATTTGCAAATAAGTCATTTAATTGGTCTACAGACGTTCTGTAGTTCAGTTTTGCAACAAAAATATTCATAA
The DNA here is from genome assembly GCA_938007965.1 of uncultured Saprospiraceae bacterium. Lineage (GTDB taxonomy): Bacteria > Bacteroidota > Bacteroidia > Chitinophagales > Saprospiraceae > CAJXUU01. The sequence goes on from CALLMH010000037.1 coordinate 64,876, forward strand.
TAAAAATTAAATAAGCGTATTGATTCTTAATGCATGTGCCCCTTGAATCAATACAAAATTAAAAGTGGGGTCGAGAATGATAATAGGGAATTAAGCTATCGTAGATGAACTATTAAATGCAAAAAACCAAATATGATACACCGACTATCGACTTTCTAACATATATAGCTTTGAATAAGTTTACTTTTCTCAATAAAAAATAAAAAATATTTTAACTGTAATAATCTGATTAGTAATCATTTAATCAAGTGTAGCTGATGTTTTATTTTTGATTATACCTATTTGTATACTTTAATTATGAATGTGTAATCAACTGAATATCAATATGTATTTATTCTTTTTTCCATTCTCGACCATAATGTATTTTTCTTTGATTAGGTTGTCGGTTGTAACTATCATTTCATCAGAAGAAACTTTAATTTTATTGATAGAGATGGCGTTGTTTTTAATTGCTCGTTTTGATTCTCCCTTTGATGATAGAATGTCGGTCTTATCACACAGGATGTCTACTATGTTTATTCCCGCATCTAGATCAGGTTTATTTAATTGGAAACTAGTTACTTCTGCACTGATCGTCTCTAAAGCTTCTTTTGATAGTCCTTTTAGATATTCGTTTGATGCTTTTTTGTTAAATAGTATTTCAGATACTTGCAATACCGATTCATAGGCATCATTAGAGTGTATTCTTTTGGTCAGTTCTTCGGCCAGAAGTTTCTTGAGCATTCTAGGATCCTCTGCAAATTCAGCTTCTCTAGCTTCTATTTCCTCTTTTGTATGTAGCGTGAAATATCTCGTAAATTTTGGAATATCAGCATCATCCGCATTGATCCAAAACTGATAGAATTTGTATGGAGAAGTCATTTCAGGATCCATCCAAATATTTCCTTCTTCTGATTTACCGAATTTTTTACCATCTGATTTGGTGAGAAGTGGAGTAGTGGCTGCATATGCTTTACCTTCCGTATTTCTTCTTATGAATTCTGTTCCTGATGTGATATTTCCCCACTGATCTGATCCTCCCATCTGCATCGTACATCCATATTGTTCGTAGAGACACTGGAAATCATACGCCTGTAGTAACTGATAACTGAATTCTGTAAACGAAAGACCAGATTCTAGTCTGTTTTTTACACTGTCCTTTGACATCATGTAGTTGACAGTTAGTGTCTTACCTACATTTCTAAGGAAGTCTAAGATGTTCATTTCTTTGTAGAAGTCATGGTTGTTTACAATTTTGGCAGCATTTTCTCCATCAAAATCGAGAAACTTCTTCATCTGTTCCACTTGCTTCGCGAGATTATTATCCAATTCTTCGTAAGACTTAAGTTGTCGTTCTTTGTCTTTTCCTGACGGGTCGCCGATCCGACCAGTAGCACCACCCATGAGCACTATAGGATTATGACCTGATCGCTGGAACAAGGTCAATAGCATTATCTGTACATAATTTCCAATTGTAAGACTCTTAGCTGTAGGATCAAATCCAATATATGCGGTAATTGCTTCCTTTTTCAATGCTTCCTTTGTACCGGGTGTAGCATCGTGTAACATTCCTCTCCACTCTAATTCCTCGAAAAAATCCATATGTAAATTATTTAGGCTGCAAAACTAGAAATTTTATCAATACAGTTTAGGCATTAAAACTATAAATGACAATTGTGGATAGAAAAAGAAGGGCAAGTTGATATCTATTTATCTATAGAAGTAATAATGGAGTAATTTGAAAACTCACTTATCAATATCTCATTTTACTTACTCGCATAATTCTTTTACTACACGCGGGACACCTTCCGTTGCCGTAGCCTCGATGACAGTTAAGTTTTTGGCGATACTTAATTCATGTGAGATTGTAGGTTTCGGGTCTATGTATATTATAGATGCATATGGAAGCGCATAGGACACCAACCCTGCGGCGGGGTATACTTGCATGGAAGTACCTATGATTATGACTATATCGGCATCGACTATTTCTTGAGCTGCGGCATCTAGCATCGGGACCATCTCGCCAAACCACACTATATGAGGTCGAAGTTGATGTCCATCTGATGCTAGATCACCCCTTTTTATGTTCCCATCTGTTTCAGTTATTAGTGTATCGTCTTGGACTGACCTAACTTTTTTCAATTCTCCATGAAGATGGATCACCTTCGTGCTTCCTGCTCGCTCATGAAGATCATCGACATTCTGAGTGATTATGACTACCTCATGATGTTTCTCTAAGTCTACTAATGCCTTGTGTCCAGCATTGAATGTTACTTCTTTGAGTTGCTGCCTTCTAAGGTTATAAAACTCTAGCACAAGATCCATATCATTAGCCCATCCTTGTGGAGAGGCTACTTCCATGACATCATGTCCTTCCCATAATCCTCCGGAATCTCGGAATGTATTAATTCCGCTTTCGGCACTGATTCCAGCTCCTGTTAGAACGGCTATTTTTTTACGCACCATTGATTATTGTTTTGATTTATTAATGATGATTATAACGATTATGATTGATCAAATATTGAATCCGGATATTCTATTTTACTAAGGTATAATCCTTGGGGATGACCTTGTTTGTGGAAGGGGAATTCAAATGATTGCTTTGATTTTAGTTGTTTTTTAAATTCTGTGGTTCGGAGTTTTCCAGTCCCGATATCTAGTAATCTAGCTATCATATATCTAATCATCCCGCGTAAGAATCGATTAGCCGTGACTGTCAACTTGTAACATTCATTTCCGAGGATCTTTTCTATTTTGATCTGTTTTATGATACAATCTGTGTTTTTGTAAATATCTGGGTGTTTGCATAACGCTCTAAAATCCCTAGTTGATTGAATAATTTCTAGGCCTTCATTGATAGAAGAAAAATCGAGTGAACTGTAATTATAATATGCGCTTTTAAGATGTAAATGCGGTGTTTTGATCAGGTGGAAGTAATATTCGTATGTTCTCCAAGTGGCATCATATTGAGCATGTGCAGTACTCTTCACAGGAATGAATCTATGAATAGCCACGTCCTCAGGGAGCATATGATTTATACGATTTATAAAATCGTAATTAGGTATGTTTTCAATATCTGTGTGTGCATAATATTCTGTTGCATGGACGCCTGCATCAGTTCTACCGCATCCATGTATGACTGTAGACACGCTAAGCATCTGAGAAAGAGCATCCTCTATTATTTGCTGGATTGTGTTATTGGTGTTGACTTGACGTTGCCATCCACTGTAGTTTGTTCCTTGGTAAGCTAGATTGAGGAAGTAGCGCATATGATGATTATACTTTTCATAGGGATTATTGGTTTAGCATTTTTTTTGACAACCGTGAAAGTAATATATTTGATGAATAAAGTTTAACAGTTATCTCGATACTTAGTACTATTAATTAATGTATCTTCTTTTAACTTTAATATGATGTTTCATCACAGTTTAACAACTTCTACCTTACTTTCTAAATCATTTTAAATATCTTAGACCTTTCATATTCACTAAGATCAACTAAATGCAGCAACTCACTCCCGATCAATTAAAGTCATTCCTATGGGATGCGGCTAATATCCTACGGGGTAAGATAGATAGTTCGGATTACAAACATTATATACTCGGACTCCTCTTCTACAAGCGGTTATCTGATAACTTCAAGGAAGATTATGATAAACAAGTAAAGGAAGTAGGAGAGATCGTAGCTAAGAACCCTGATATGTATCAAGGATCTCGTTTTTTCATTCCTGATGGAAGTAGATGGGAAGATATCCGTAATACCTCAGTGAATATCGGAGAGAAAATCAACGAAGTATTCGCAGAAGTAACCCGTGCAAATACACCCAGACTAGACGGACTACTGGACAAAATAGATTTTAACGATAGTGCTAGATTATCTAATGAAGTAGTAAACTCACTGATCAATCAATTCTCATCTCAGAACCTTGGAAGCTCTGTAGTATCTGGTGATATACTAGGGGATGCTTACGAATATATGATCGCTCAGTTTGCGGATGATGCAGGGAAGAAAGGAGGAGAGTTTTATACTCCTGTGAAGATCGTAGAGCTACTGGTGAAAGTCTTAGATCCTAAAGAAAATGAATCTATCAATGATCCAGCTGTTGGGTCTGGTGGTATCTTAGTTACAGCGGGTAGAGTGCTCAAAGAGAAAGGTTATGATCCTACCAAATTACAGATGAGTGGTCAGGAGAATATCTA
>CALLMH010000038.1 GCA_938007965.1 uncultured Saprospiraceae bacterium
CCAACATCCGATGATGATAAGTGAAACGTAAGATCTTGAGCTGTACTGAATTTTGACAAGTCGACATACATCCACTCATCTAGCAAGTAGTCTTCGCTATTGTTGTCAGATCTATAATCAGCTAGGTATACCTCTACGCTATCAGCTGCCATCTCAAGGTTTAATCCTTTGATGGTCAGAAGAAAGAAATCAGGATCATTGCCATCGGCCCCACCAAATTTCTTAGCGAATGCATCACCATCTCTCATACTCAAGTACGCATATGTAGCATTAGTGATGTAGATTCCTCTTAGCGTTAGGGCAGCGTCAGGAAATGATAGTTCTTTCACAGTAAGACTGTTGGGAATGAAATTATACGAAGTAGCATATGTAGTAGATCCATCTACGCCACTTCCTGTTATGGCACTATACTGATTTCCAAATCCTGGAGTTTCATTGTCTGTCACGGCCGATAATGCCCACCCAGTCCAAGAACTATAAGTATCATCATAGTTGATAGGTAAACTAACAAGCGTATTACTGAAATCTGTAGTTCCGTCACTGCCATTTCTAAATTCTTCTGGCACTAAGCCAAACTCTTCAAAGTCAACAGTCGTTTCTTGAGTATACGCAGTTAGACCCACTAATACGAGTACTATAATTGATAAAATTCTATTCATAAGTTTATTTTGTTTTACTATGGTTTGCACCAAAAAAATTAATTAATATTTGATTGTGATTCCTATGTTATAATTTCTTCCCGCTATTGGTCTTCTTTCTATTATGAAGTAGCGATTATTGAAGATGTTATTTAAAGTTAGGTTGATTATATATCTCAGTTTTCTTATTTTAGATGCATATGATAATGTAGTATTTCCTACTTGAAATGATGGGATTATCTCATTTACCCCCACTGTTTCGCCAGTGATCATATGCAGATAGCTGAGGTTATAGTTTTTGTATTCTGACTTTATTGCCGCTCTTGCAGTATGCTTCGGAGTGTAGAATAGCTGATCTCCTGCATTCACTTTCGGTAGATCTAGCGCTGTCTGGAAAGTAGAACTTATATAATCATATTTCAGATTCAATCTCCAAGTCATTTGATCCGTTTTGTACCTTAAAGAAGCGCCCTGTTCTATACCTTGGCTAATCACATTATTGATATTTTGCGCACTCCAATATGGAACATTATCTCGTGGAGACCATAATATCCAGTCCTTCATATTTCTATAAAAAACATTGGTTTCGTAGGTCCACTGTATATGTCTGATATTTCCATTTATGGACAAGCCTAATTCTCCGCTCCATCCAGATTCTGGTTTGAGTGCTTGATCTCCACCAGGTCTCCAGTATCTGTCGTTGAGCGTCGGGGTACGGAAGTTTCTACTTATTTTAGTATGAATACTGTAGTGGTCATGAGGCGTATATGCTACTGAGAAATTCGGGAGCAAAGGTATATTAAGTCCTTCGATATATTCTTTTCGCAGTGAAGATTTGAATAGGAAATCCTTGAAGTCATATTGGTGAATTCCGAACAGTGCGATCCTGGATTCAGATACTGACCCTTGATATCCTTGTGATGAAGCTTCTGTTTTATTATAGGTAGTTCCCAATGAGAATACGTGATTCTTTCTTTGGTATTGATAATTAATATCTGCAAATAATGAAGTGAAATCATTTAATGCTTCTGTCAGTGTCTGCGGATTATAGAAGTCGTTATGATCTAAGAAGTAACCTATTTTAGCATTGAGCAAGGATTTGTTGCCTACATATTTCCAGTTGATCATGGATCGTATTGCAGCATCATCTTGGTAGGCTTCGCTACTCGATTGTACCGTGGTAGGTGGTATCTGAGTCGATGCGCTATTAGCCCAGAAATGCGCTGCGATTTGATTGCGATTGTTTATATCATAGTATATATCCTGTAAGAAGTGATTTCTTTTATATCGAGCATTTTCTTGCTTTATACTTGGCAGGGTAGGAGAGACTTCATATTCGAAATCTCGGTCGGATGATTCGTGATTATATTTACTGGTAAAAATCCATTTGCGATGTTTTACTGTAAGGGTAGTATTTTGTGCTATGCTGCCAAAACTACCTACGGAAGAACTCATTTCTATGTTGTTCTTTTTTTGTTTTTTACTGTCCATGGATATGACTCCACTTATTGCTCCGCTTCCCCATAGAGAAGAATTTCCTCCTTTGCTTATTGATATGGATTCAGTCACATTATTCGGAATTAGAGACATATCCAGGAGTCCCAGCATAGGACTGTGCAGGGGTAGACCGTTCCATAGTACGAGTGATTGACCAGCAGATCCGCCTCGGATAGATAATGTAGCTAGACTTCCAATGCCATAGTTTTTGAGATAGGTATTGGAGCCTTGTTCTATGGATTGAGCTAGAGAGTTTATTCCCACCTTATGATTTGCATCCAAGGACTCTTCTTGTTGATGATTTGTTCGGATATTCTTAGCGGATAGTACGATGTCCTCTATTACTACAGATGTGTCCACTTGAGCGATGCCCAGCGTAGTGACAATCATGCATATAATAAGAAGTACGTATCTATTCATCATCTGATCAAATATCAAATGGCTACTTAGTATAGAGTAGGAGGTAGCATAATATGACAGTACGTAACAGGACAATAGATTGTTGCTTCCGCGTCATAGTGGAGATACCTACCAACTTTTCCTCCGAAAGCCAATTAGATTATGTAATTCAGGCAGGTCTTCTGACTCATTCTATTTTTCATCTCCTTCCCAAAAAATAATTTTCAGTGGATAACTGATAAAAAACGTATATAGAACTTACAGCAGCGGGGACTGTTTCAGAATTTCACTGAATTCCCTTTTAAACCTAATCGCATTGATTAAGTACCTAAGTTGATACAAATGTAGCTTTTATTCGTTTATATACAACTATGTTTACTTCGGATTGTGTGTGTAATTTTATATGCTTACACTTGTTGGATGCATAAGATTAATTAACAGTATGATTTTGACTAAAATTAGATTAAGCGGGATCACAAATTCTTACTATATTTATTGATTTTATTTTAGATCAATTATATGAATTATGACAAAGTATATTTTTATCATTTTTTTATTTTGTATTACTCGAGCTGCAGGGCAAGATAAGGATGTCGGTCTACAGTACATTCTCAATGAATATGACATTGAAGGGGGAATGCTATTCTATGATGAAAATTCGAATGATTATATTACAAACAGTAAGTCTGCATCTGGCATGCGTTCTAGACCCGGTTCAATATTTCATATTTTTAATGCTCTGATGTTTTATGAATTGGGAATAGTAAAGGATTCGACTACACATTTAAAGTGGGACAGTATAGAAAGAACATTTAATGGATATGATATTCCTGTATGGAACAAAGATACTTATTTGGCGGAGGCATTTAGAAACGGGACAGATTGGTATTTTAAGGAATTATCATCACCTATAGAGTATAAGCTATTCAAGAAGTACTTAAAAAAGTCAAAATATGGAAATCTATCGTCGACCAGGTTACCAGCGGAAGATTTTTGGAATGGTGGCCGAGGGCGATTGAAAATAAGATTAAAAGATCATATTAAATTTCTAAGAAGATTTCGTGATGGCAAGCTTCCATTTGATGATGATAATGTGGCGAAAGTAAAGGAGCTCATGTTGGAAAAATCCAGTGAATCTTATAGCCTCTACGGAAAGGTAGGTTTGTCAAATATTCAGCCATTATTATATGATGAAGTGATTGATTTAGGATGGTATATTGGTTTCATTGAGACGGAGGATAATGTCTATTACTTCGTCAGCTACATAGAGAAGTCATGGAATGACGACAGAGAAGATTTCTTTGAACTTAGAAAACAAGTGGTGCATAAAAGTCTAAAACACCTCTACGGTATTGATGTAAATGATTAGAGGTATTCTAACGTAATCACTTACTATATTCAAAACTTTATACAGGGCACAATTAGGTAATGAGATGGTTTTAAATCCGGAGTGGCTAATAACCTTAGCTGGCTAATAATTACACCACACTGACTCAAACATGATTCTATTTTTGACGAAAATTAGTCTCCGAAAGCTACACTGACTAAGGCCAATATAAATTGTTTCAGCAACTTTATATAATAGCAGATTTCAGAAAGTTCCTTTTCTTCTGAACCTCCGTAGGGTTATTCAGAAGTAAGGACAATATTAAAATAATATTAAAATTATATCACTTACAAGGAGCATTAATTTGTGGCAGAAATTAAATCGACCTTAGCTGGCTTAGGTATTTGGATTTCATTTTGGCGTTAAGAACTTGCAACTGTCTGAGCGTAAGCGAGTTTTGCAAGTTTAGTCAAAATGTGATCC
>CALLMH010000039.1 GCA_938007965.1 uncultured Saprospiraceae bacterium
AGAGACGATAAGCATCAACTTACCAGACATCGAGGGAAGCATGAGCAATCACAAAGTAAGCTGGAAGGTAACAGATGGATGTAACAATGTGACAACATGCGACTCAGAGTTCATGGTAGTAGATAAGAAAGCACCGACACCTTACATGATTGATATTAGTAGTGCTGTGATGGAAAGTTCATGTACCGTAGATCTTTGGGCTATTGATTTCAACTTAGGAAGTTTTGATAACTGTACTGCGCAAGAAGACTTGAGATATACTTTTACAGCAACTCCGCCAGAAAATGATAATCTATATATTCCTTCACAAATGTCATCTAGTATGACCTTTGGAGTTAATGATGTGGTTAATAGTCCAGTGGCAATCAATGTTTATGTGTGGGATGAAAAAGGAAATGCAGATTTTGCAGTTGTAAATCTTACATTAATAGATAATAGTGGATGTATAGATCCAGTAGATCCTTCTGGAGATAGTTGTGCTTGCGAACCTACTGAATTCACAGGATGGGCAGTAGCAACTTGTAATGCTGATGAAGCTACAGGTGGAGCGGTAGGAGTTATATATGATATTAGAAATACTGAAGATGCTACAGTTGGTGTAGATTTCGGAGCTGTAATTGAAACCATCAGTCCTGCTAACTGGACAGTAGATCAGATAGGTCAGATATTTGGAATAGCAATAGATGATAATGATAATGTATATTTATCTGCCTCTGATGTTTATGATACAGGATTTGACAACGATCCGTTTGGACCTGGTCAGATCTTTATTGCAAGTGCATCTAATGATTTCCTAGCAGTACCATTTGTAGAATTACCGAATACTGGAGGAGCATTGAATGGAATTGGTAACGTCGCTTATTGCGCAGATAACAATATGTTGTACGCCTCGAACTTGGAAGATGGAATGATATACAGAATTAATCCATCAGGAGTAATCATGGAAACATTCGATCCTTGGGCTGCAGATAATGGATCTGCTGGTATAGCTCCTCAAGCTGAGCAAGTCTGGGGTATCGGACTTAATACAGAGGATGATTTTAAGAAACTATACTTTGCAAGAATCAATGGTGCAGCGAGAGAAATGTATAGCATAACGTTAAATGAAAATGGAAGTTTCCCAACTACAGGAAGTGAATCTGTAGCGTTCAATAACATAATGGGAGTAGGACAAAGAATTACTGATATTGCATTTAATAATGATGGAGATCAAATGATATTCTCAGAGAGAGGAACTAAATTCTTGACTGGTGCTCACACTTCTAAAACACTAAGATATGACCTTAACGGAGGTAGCTGGAGTATGGAGTTACAGTATTTTGTTGGTGGATTTGTTACTGACGACTTCCCATCAGTACCATCAGTTCCTGGTGAAAACTCTGCAGGGGGTGTTGACTTTGGAGCCACTACAGTGGGTACATCTATAGATGGGTGTGACGAGTTAGTATGGACCACTATGAATTACTTCGAAGATGGTAATGGCGGATTATTCTATGGAATGCAAGGAATAGATGCAGATGGAAACAATTCTAGTGAAGATCCAAACGATCCAAACTATACAACAGATATCATTATCGACTTCGATGGAGAGTATGATAATTTTGCACAAAAAGGAGAGATCGGAGATATTGAGATTTTCAAATGTTCAGGAGGAGATGATGATAAACCTATGATAGCTGGAAAAATAAGAACAACAGCTGGACTAGAAGTTGCTGATGTACAAGTAGATTTGATGAGTATATTGCCTGAGTATCCTAGGACTAAGATGACAGATAATAACGGACACTACGCATTTAATGATACACCATTGAATGTTGATTATATGATCACAGCGAGCAAAGATATAGACTACTTGAATGGAGTAAGTACACTAGATCTAGTAAAAATCCAGAGACATATCTTAGGATTAGAAGATTTGGATTCGCCATATAAATTGATAGCAGCGGATATCAATGCAGATAATGACATTAAAGCAAGTGATCTATCACAACTGAGAAAATTAATCTTAGGAATCATCACAGATCTACCGACCAATGAGTCATGGAGATTTGTAAACGGATCACAAGATCTTGCTACGGACTTAGATTTAGAAACTGTGAACTATGTGATAGAAATCGAGAACTTAGAAGGAGAAATGTCAGATAATAACATGATCGCTGTAAAAGTAGGAGACGTTACAGAGAATGCTACAGTAAGCGCACAAGGAACTGAGAATATCGAAGTAAGAAGTGCGAAGACATTAGAATTGATGATAGATAATAATACAGTGAAAGCTGGCGATAGAGTAGAGGTAGACTTTACGAGCACAGACTTCAGAGACGTATTTGGATGTCAGTTCACGATGGAGTTAAACGGATTGGCGATGGCTGACGTAGTAAGTGGAGCGATCGAGATGACAGAAGGAAATGTAGGACTATTGAGCAATGAAGTAGTAACAGTAAGTTACCACAACGGAACAGCACAGACAGCTACAGAAGATGAGACAGTATTCACGATGATATTCACAGCGACAGCAGATGGACAGTTATCAGAGATGATAGATGTAACATCGAAAATAACAGCTGCAGAAGCATACGTAGGAGAGAGCTTAGAGATCAGAGACGTAGTAATTAGCACTAGAGGTGATATCACAGCAGGTGTGGAGAACAACTTATATCAGAATGAGCCAAACCCATTCAAAGATCAGACGATGATAAGATTCGAATTGGCAGAAGCGGGTGCAGTGACATTTACTGTATCAGATGTAACAGGAAAACTACTTAAGACAGTAAATACAGCTGGAATCAAAGGAATGAACATCTTACCATTAGATGCCTCAGACCTAGGAGTAACCGGAGTGATGTATTACACGATTAAAAGTGGAGAATTTACAGCTACAAAGAAGATGATCATAGTGCAATAGATTATATGAAATTGTTCAGTATTCATGAAAATGAAATCCTGAAATGATATAATTCCCCCTTTTACATTAGATTGTGAAAGGGGGATTTTTTATTGAGTTTTGATCTATATTGGCTAGTTCTTGTTACTATTCTATTAAATTCAATCTGACGAAAATCAAAATTCGATTTGTTTCGTTTCGAATTATTAGTTGTTAGTAAAGAATATTTTATAATTCATTTATCAAAAAGTTGTCTGTATGAGATCAATATTGTTAGCATTAGTTCTTTGTATCTTGATTTTTGGTGAAGGTTTGGGTCAAGGGAAAGATGGTTTCACCTGGAGTGATAAATACGAAGATGATGGGCATTATATGCTTCTAGCGGAGACGGAAGATGGAGTAATAGCGCTGAGGAAATACGATACTAGAATCCCAGAAAGAGATAGAGATGCTCGTCTAGAACTTATTAAATACGATGAAAATCTTCAAATTTTACATTCTGTAGAATTGAAAGATCTTGAGGAATCCAGCTATGAAGATATAACGACAGTGTACTCTAAGGAGGGGATTGCTCATATATATTATCAGACTTTTAAATCAGGGTCTGTTCGTGTTTCTGCCCAGTTGTTTGACCTGAATGATCTAAGAAAGATAGAAATTGTGGACTTAGCTAACTTTAAGATCAAGAGTAATAGAAATCAACGTATTACAGAATTATCACAACTAGATATATACTTTCCATTGGATGTTGAGTTGTCTCAAGATAAATCAAAGATGGTTCTTTTTTATAACCAAGAACAAGTAGGCAAACGAAAAGAAACGAATCATCAGTATACAGTGATAGACATTCAAAATCAGTTTAATATTATCCATCAAGGTGAATTTTATTCTGATAATAGAAGCGATAAATATAGGTTGACTGACATTAATGTATCTAATACAGGAGCATTAAACTATTTGCTCAAAAGCTACAAAGACGATAGTAATAGAGAATTTATTAATAAAAAACCTGCCTATACATATGAGCTCCATCATATGGTAGGAAATGATAGTATAGATTACATATATGACATCAAGCCGAAGGGAGAGTTCATTGATAAATTAGTGTTAGGAAGTGATGATGACAATGTATATATATCTGGCTATATCAGAGAGAGACCAATGGGTAAAATAACATCTTCATATTTTCTAGCTTTAGATGAGATAGGTGATAAGATTTCGGAATCTAGGGAAAAGTATCGTCCAAGAGAAATCGAAGATATGCAAGGCAAAAAAGATACTGAATTGAACGAAAATTTCAGAGTTATAGACTTGATTGTAGGAGATAAGGTGGTATATGTCGTAAAACAATATATCAGACTCGATAGAACGCAATTGAATAACAATATGGGCTTTAGAAATAATGGTTTTGGTAACAATGGTTTTGGTAACAATGGCTTCGGTAATCTAGACTTTGACTGGGACTTTGAAGAAGTAATAATTGAAGGTTACAGTAAGTCGACAGGAGATATGATGTGGGTCGTTACTAATCCAAGAAGACAGGAAGAAAATCAACAATTTGTTAGAAGTTTTATAAGAGGATACATCGAGCTAAGGGATGATAATTTACATATGTTTTATAACGAATCACCTGATAATGTAGAAAGAATAAGACGAAGAGAAAAGCTGAAGCGTACAGATGTGCCAGGCGATACCACAGAACCGATGATGGCTAAAGTGAATAGTTCTGGAGAAATAAGTTATAGATCACTTCGAGGCGAAAGAAGATTTCATGTTCCGTATAGTGGCGTATTAATTGGTGCAAAAAACTTTTACTTGATTCACTCAAGATCGAATTTCAATGAATATAGAATAGGAAAGAGCAGTCTAGATATTCTTGACTTTTAGGATCCTAACAGTAAAAACGTTTATAGCTAGAAAAAATAAACAATCAGTGTATTTCCGATTTTCTCTTAAAAAAGGGATGTTCATAAATAGGGGCACTTTCTGAATTCTGATATTTTATAAAGTTGCTGTAACAAGTTAAATTGGCCTTAGTCAGTGTAGTTTTTCGGCTAAAACACCAATAAGCGGGGTGATCTTTTCAGAAGTAGTTAGAAAAAACTGTAATGGAATAAGGATATTCATTATTTATGGATATTCCTAAAAAAAAATAGAGGCTATCCAATGATAGGATAGCCTCAAATATTTTGGTATAAATTTATGTTTCCAATATAATATTTGGCCTCGATTTATAGTATTTATAAAATCTCCAGTAGGAATATTATACTTTGTATTTCATGTAAAGTTGATTTTTTCAGGTATAGATCAACTAATCTTTGCTCAGAACTATTTTGCAATTTTAAGCATGTAGAACATTCAATACATCTCTATAGACGCATCTTTTTAATTAAGTCACATTATTCAAGGCTTATTTTCATGGATTATTCTGTTATATAAGAATACGTAAACTTAATTGGTGATTGTTATATTGATATAGCACCTAGGATTTAGGTAGCTGAGGAGACAAAGGACGACTTTATATTGTTACGGTCTTTTATATTAATTTGGTATTTGAGCATCGTGATATGCTCAGTGTGTAAGCAAATACCATAGCTGGTTTTATGTTCTATAAGGACAGTTTATCATTATTGGTTATTTTTAGATTGGACGCGAGGATTTATATTAAAAATGAGGACTACTTATTGTTGCATATAGCTATAGTGCCCTTCTGCATTACTATTTGGAAATAGTAATTTAGTTCTAGCCTAAATGGATATAATTTTTCATTGGACATAAATACGAGTGAATCAATCTCACAGATATTAGTTTTAAATGTGAGTTATAAGTCTTTGCGTTGTTCTTTAGCTTAATATTTTACCGTTTGTAACGTATTTGTTTACGTCCTTCACTTCTATTGGGTGTTTAATTTTAACATTAACAGTAGTATACATATAGATATTAAATATAATATGTAAATTTGTATTTATAAAGTGGCAGGGTTCTTATTAACCCACTTTTACTTCCAACCAATCTCGGAGCTCGCTATATCTTCAGAGCAAAGGGCAAATTCAGCCCTTATCAACAAAATCTTCATAATGTGTAATCATATTGACTACATCCTCCTACATATTAAATTTTTTTATCATATTTAGTGTAAAAAAGTGTTGTTTAGGTACAACTAAGTGGAATTCTGTGTTACATTTGTATATCATTAGTACCGAAAGTGGGAATTGATGCTTTTTAGACGAAAAGTAACTACGACCATTTAAGGAATAGAATTGCGGTTTTTGACGATACCAATATTCTAAAATAATAAGTGTGAATAAATACCAACTGACAGGAGAGTATGAGTGTAAGCTCGATGCCAAAGGGCGTCTTAGGTTACCTACGTCTCTTATCAGGCAGTTCGGATTTAACGGAACACTCGAGTTAGCGATTAATCGAGGGTTTGAAAAGCACCTAATGATGTATCCCAAAACAGTTTGGGAGGGAAAGACGAAAATATTTAACCAGCTCAACATTTACAATTCAAAAGAGCGGCAAGCAATGAGGTACTTCTATAGAGGTGCATCCATGATCAATATGGATTCAGCTGATAGGATTTTGCTTCCAGGAAATCTGATCGACTATGCAGGATTAAAGAAAAATGTAATCCTATTTGCATATCATGAGCAGATTGAGATCTGGGACAAAGAAAAGTATTTTGATATGCTTAATGACGAACCCGAATCATTCTCCGAAATAGCGGATGGAATATTCGGTACTCTGACGCAGGGTGGAGGTGAGCCTCAATCCGATATAGTCGATGAGTGATTATCATGTGCCTGTAATGTTGGACGAGTGTATTGCTGGTCTAAATCTAAAGCCGAACGGAAAGTACGTAGATGTAACTTTCGGTGCCGGCGGACATTCCCAATCGATTTTAAAAAACTTAGGTGACGAAGGTCATCTTTATGGTTTCGATCAAGATGATGATGCAGTTGCTAATCAACTCGACGATCCGAGATTTACTTTTATCAAAGCCAACTTCAGGTATATCAAAAAATTCCTGCGAGTAGAAGGTGTGAGGAAAGTAGATGGCATTCTTGCTGATCTTGGTGTGAGTTCTTGGCAGTTGGATTTTCCGGAGCGAGGCTTCTCTTACAGATTTGATGCAGATCTTGATATGCGGATGAATAATGCTGAAGAATTAACTGCAGCTATTATTCTCAAGGAGTATACTCAAGATGATCTGCAATTGCTCTTTAGTAAGTTCGGCGAAGTGAGAAACTCGAGAACATTGGCCAAAGAGATCGTGTCTGAGAGAGCTAAGTCGCCTATCAAAACCACATTTCAGTTAAATGAAATACTTGAAAGGTTAAAATTTGGTACTCGACCAAAGTATTTTGCTCAAGTGTATCAAGCACTCCGGATGGAAGTCAATCAGGAAGTGCAGGTGCTAGAGGAGATGCTACAAGGTGGACTCGATGTACTAGAGCCAGGAGGGAGATTTGTGATCATGAGTTATCATTCGATAGAAGATAGGTATGTGAAGAACTTCTTCAAATCTGGAAATGTTGACGGAAAGCTTATTCAAGATGATTTTGGACATATTGATCGACCATTTAAGTTGATCAATAAGAAACTGATACAAGCAAGCGAAGAAGAGCTGAAAACTAACAGCCGAGCAAGAAGTGCAAAGCTAAGAATCGCCGAAAAACTCTAGTGCTTATCGAGTGTAGCGTTATAAGTCATCTATTCGAAAAGTGAAATGATCGAAGAGAAGGATGGCCTATCAGTCGATATATCGCAAGCTGAGTGTAAATGAAAATAATTAGCGCTTATGTATGCACGGAATAGATGATCCGATTCAATCATGGAAGTTTATTCCAGCATCATAAGAAAAGAGAAAGAGAATATATCTAGTTGTCGAAAAAAAAATAAGAAGTTCTGAATTTGAGCATTTTATAAATTTCGCAACTGAAGAAAATAAAACCATTTGAAAACTAAGAGTCAAAATAATAAGAAAACTACAACTTCTACTAGATTCAAAGGAATCGAATGGCTTTTTATGAATTTGCCTTTTGTGTGCTACCTCGCGTTACTCGTTGGGGTGTACATATTTAGCTCGCATAGTGTTGAAGGAAAACTACGAAAAATTGAGGCTCTAAAGGCTGAGGTCAACGACACTAAGTGGAGGTACATGGATATCAAAAAGGATATAATGTACGGTAGCACTCAATCGCAAATTGAACAGAAGGTCGCCGAATTGGATCTTAAACCCATCCGAAACGCGCCTATAAAGATATCAGAAAACCACTGATTGTCGCGCAACCATGGATAGAAAAAAAGAATTGTTAGTAAGAGTGTATGCCGTACTTGCGGCCTTCATAATACTAAGCGTGGTGATCATGGCTAGGGTGATAAAAGTGTCCCTTATCGAAGGAGATAAGTGGGTAGAAAAAGGAAATAAAAATGTAAAAATGCGTACTCTGAGAGCAGAGCGCGGAAACATATATTCGGAGGATTTCAACTTATTGAGTACTTCGCTAAAGTTCTTTGACATTCATATGGATCTAACCGTCCAAAAGGATAAAGTCTTCAATGAAGGAGTCGATTCCCTTGCATACTATTTGAGTCAATCAATTGGTAAGCATAAGACTGAATCTGAATGGAAGAGAAACTTGATCCAAGGGCGGCATAATAAAAAGAGATATTTCCCAATCGCTAAGAAAATAAATAGTGATGATCTTAGGAGAATAAAAAAGTTTCCGCTTTTTAGGCTCAATAAGTATAGGGGAGGTTTGATCGCCGAGCCATTTTCCAAGAGGTCAAAACCATACAACGGTTTTGCAAGTAGGACTATAGGTGAGGATAGGCAAAATGCTTCCAAAGTTGGCTTAGAAGGATATTTTGACAAGTTTCTTGCAGGTGATTCTACTCAGGTTTTGATGAAAAAAGTATCTGAGCTCCACAATGAGTGGGTGCCAGTATACGATCTTCAAGATTTCGAACCCGGAAAAGGAAATGATATAGTAACAACCATTAATATAGATATACAAGATATCGTGCATAATGAATTGCTATCCAGAATCTCTGAGATAGAAGCTGAAGCGGGTACTGCTATAGTAATGGAAGTAGAAACTGGAGCCATCAAAGCAATATCTAATTTTAGAAGATTGTCAGATGGTAATTATGCAGAAGTGTATAATGATGCGATCGGTAGATTGTCTGAGCCTGGATCTACATTCAAGTTAGCAAGTGCATTAGCCTTGATGGACGATGGATACTGTGACTTAGAATCTACAGTAGACCTGAAAGGTGGGAGGATGAAGTTTTATGATCTCCACATGTATGATTCTGATATGCATGGTTTGGGTAGAGTGACTTTGAAGGAAGCATTTGAAAAATCCTCTAATGTAGGGATCGCCAAATTGGTTCATGATCATTACAATACACCTGATGGAAGAAAGCAGTTCGTAGATAAATTAAGATCTCTCGGCATGGCGAGTAAAATGGGCATAGAGATAGTGGGTGAACCATCACCTGATATCAAGCACCCAATAAAAGACAAAAAGAAATGGTACGGTACTACTATACCATGGATGGCCCATGGTTATGAACTGATGAATACTCCATTGCAGACGCTTAATTTATACAACGCGATTGCCAATGATGGTAAGATGGTGAAGCCGTACTTGGTAAGTGAGATATTGGATGGTGAGAGCACTGTGAAAATATTTAGACCGAGAGTACTAAAAAAGCAACTGGTAAAAAAACACGTTGTAGATGCTGCTCAACAAATGCTCGAAGGCGTAGTGAAGAATGGCACAGGAAGAAAATTAAGATCCTCTATTGTTGATATCGCTGGAAAGACAGGTACAACTAGGGTCAATTATAATACAGATGAAGAGAAAAAGGAGTACAATGCATCATTTGCAGGTTATTTTCCAGTCGAAAATCCGAAGTACTCTATGATCGTAATGGTATACAAGCCACAAGGAAAGGCTTACTATGGTGCCTCAGCAGCTGGTCCTGCATTCAAAAAGATTGCAGAGCGGATAACGACGCTTTCAGATAATCTCATATACTCGGGAGAATCTCAGAGAATAGCCACAATCGACTTACCAGAATCTAACGCAGGATTCGGCAATGACTTCAAGCGTGTATTTGATTATGTAGGCTTGGATTATAAGTCCCAAAAGAAAGGGAGTTGGGTTGAAGTAGATCCGTTTGAAACAAAGATGTTAATTGATAAAAAAAGAATAGTGAAATCTGAAGTGCCCAATGTAAAAGGTATGGGCGCTAGAGATGCAATATACGTTTTGGAGAATCTAGGATTGAATGTGGATGTGAGTGGAGTAGGAAGAGTGGTAAAACAAACAATCAAACCAGGCGCCAAAATTAAAGGTCAGGACATTAAAATCTACTTAAACTAGATCAATGTCTAAGAAACGAAAGTTATTTGAAATACTTGATGATAATCTGATTGTTCAGCTAATAGGAGATCGAGATGCAGTGATAAAAAACCTGCACTTAGATTCTAGAAAGGTGAATAAGTCTGATGTTTACTTTGCCATAAAAGGATTTGCCTCTGATGGTCATGACTACATCGAATCAGCGATTGCCAATGGTGCTAAAGTCGTTTTCTGTGAAAATACAGACTTCGAATTTACTACTTCTGTAACAGTTGTGCAGGTGAGTGACACTAGGGATGCTATGGCTTCAGCAGCTTCGCAATATTATGATAGTCCGAGTGAGGATGTCAATATGGTAGGGGTTACTGGGACTAATGGGAAGACGACGGTGGCTACTTTATTGTGGCAGTTATTCACGAAGTTAGGATTCAAAGTGGGGTTGATCTCTACTGTTGAAAATAAAATCGGGGATGAGATTATACCATCGACACATACTACTCCTGATGTGATAAATCTGAATAAGTTAATCGCTCAGATGAGAGATGCAGGTTGTGAATATGTCTTCATGGAAGTAAGTTCGCACGCTGTAGATCAGAAGAGGATCAAAGGCATAAAGTACAAAGGTGGAGTATTCACGAATATGTCACTAGACCATTTGGATTATCACAAGACATTTAAAGAATATATATGGGCGAAGAAAAAGTTCTTCGATGCCCTTCCTTCAGGTTCATTTGCTTTGGTAAATGAAGATGATAAAAGAGGAGATGTAATGTTGCAAAATACATCTGCAAAAAAGCTGACTTATGCATTGAGAAATGCTGCCAGCTATAAAGCGAAGATATTGAGCAACGGATTAGATGGTCTACAACTAAAGGTTGATGGACAGGATGCGCACTTCAGATTAGTTGGAGAGTTCAATGCTTATAATTTGCTAGCCGTATATGGCACTGCGATAGAGCTGGGCTTCGATGAGTCAGAAGTATTACTTAATCTCTCTAGTATCACAGGTGCTGAAGGAAGATTTGAATGTATAAAAGTTGAAGGTGTAACTGCGATCGGAATAGTCGATTATGCACATACACCTGATGCACTGGACAATGTCCTCAAAACAATAGCTAAAGTTAAATCTTCGAATAGTAAGATTATTACAGTAGTGGGTTGTGGAGGCGATCGAGATAGTAGTAAGAGACCTTTGATGGCTCAAATAGCTGCATCTAAGAGCGATCTATACATTATCACAAGTGACAATCCTCGAACAGAGAATCCTGAAGTAATTCTCGATGATATGGAAGCTGGTTTAGATTCAGAGATGAAGACCACCATGCTTAGAATATCAGATAGATCCGAAGCGATCAAAAAAGCGGTAGCAGTAGCTGGTGAAAATGACGTGATACTGATCGCAGGTAAAGGACATGAAAAATACCAAGATATAAACGGAGTAAAGACTCCATTTGATGATAAACAGGTACTCCGAGAAGCAATGCTCGGACGATCCTAAAGATAGGTTCTATTATCATTCTCAGGTTGGTTTTAACAGTTGCAGTTGGCGAGAACCCGCTCTAAAAGTAGAGTGTTGTCTTCTGCACTGTTAATTTTTTAACTCTTTGGAGTTAGGAGAATGGATATACGAGTTAGTGATTTTGTAGGTTTTTAGAAATCATTTTACCATGAGTGTATAAAAATTGAGTGAAAGCTCGACTAAGATGTTTAATAGACATAATGATGCAGTCCTTATACGATTAGGGGTCGAAATCATGCGAAAAAAGACGAAAGGTGATCAAGGTAAGAAAGCTACAACTTTTACTTATCTACGTTCAAAACTACACAGATAGTCTCTCAAAGCTATCGAATAGTAGATGGTAACTTCCTAGATCAATAATTTCCTCTAATCTCGCTTTATCATGTTTGTAGATTATTTATACAAGCAGTATGCAAGTCATATCCATATGGATATAAGGGTTAACCTCCTTTCATGACTAAAAAGACAGAATAGTAATAATTACTATTCAATTTTTTAAAAAAGACGAGAATCTGGAAAGAGGAATCATACATTCCATTCCCACATTCTACAAAGAAAAAGAAAATTGAGTGTTTTGCCGTGTGCGAATAGCTAATAGAGGAGTACGTCTAAGTACAAATTATATATGCCATTCAATCATTCAATCATTCAACAATTCAACATTGAAAAGATGCTCTATCATCTATTTGAATACTTACAGGAACATTACAACTTGCCAGGCGCAGGTTTATTCCGCTATATAAGTTTCCGATCAGGGGTGGCGATCATCTTATCATTGATAATTTCGATTTTATTTGGAAATCGAATCATACGTTCATTGAAAAAATTGCAAGTAGGAGAGACAGTAAGAGATCTCGGGCTTGATGGGCAGTTAGAGAAAGCAGGTACACCTACTATGGGTGGCTTCATAATTATTCTAGCTACATTGATACCAGCGATACTTTTGGCTGATTTGACCAATGTGTATATCATAGTATTGATTGTTACGACCTTATTGATGGCAGCTATTGGATTTACGGATGATTATATCAAAGTATTCAAAAAGAACAAAGATGGTCTGTCTGGTAAGTTTAAGATTATTGGTCAGGTATTATTAGGACTTATTGTAGCATCAGTAATGCTTATGCATGATGATATCGTCGTCAGGATGCCCATGACAGATGCTGTTTTGGCTGGTTATGAAATAATAAAGAGTTTCACTATCGAAGTACCTCGATTGAATGCTGCCAGCGAAATGATCGAAATGGCCTATGTAAAGACCACTTTGACTAATGTACCATTCTTCAAAGGGAATGCATTTGATTATAACGGTCTGCTTTGGTTCTTAGGTGATAATGCTTCTAAGTTTGTGTGGATCGTATTTGTTCCGATAGTAGTATTCATAGTAACTGCGGTATCCAATGCAGCGAATCTTACAGATGGTATCGATGGGTTGGCTACAGGTTTATCTGCGATTATAGCTGCGACGTTAGCGATACTAGCGTATGTAAGTGGGAATTCTGTAATAGCCGAATTTTTAGATATCTACTATATCCCTTACTCCTCGGAGATGGCGATTTTTGCAGCCTGTTTTTTAGGAGGGTGTATAGGGTTTCTTTGGCACAATGCATACCCTGCGAAAGTCTTCATGGGAGATACTGGTAGTCTTACGATAGGTGGAATAATAGCGGTAATGGCGATTTTCTTGAGAAAAGAATTCTTATTGCCGATACTGTGTGGAGTGTTTTTCTTAGAGACGCTCTCAGTAATACTACAGGTAAGTTACTTTAAATACACAAAAAAGAAATATGGCGAAGGTCGAAGAATATTCAAAATGTCTCCTATTCACCACCACTACCAAAAACTAGGAATGCACGAATCTAGATTGGTCACTAGATTTTGGATAATAGGGGTTATGCTTGCAATTGTGACAATGATCACATTAAAAATAAGATAGCACGAGATGAAAAATAATAAAGTAGTCATCATCGGAGCTGCCGAAAGCGGGATTGGAGCCGCACTATTGGCAAAGAAAAAAAAATATGAAGTGTTTGTTTCTGACTATGGGACGATCGCTGATAATTATAAAGAAGAATTAAAAGAAAACAATATCCCTTTTGAAGAAAAGGGACATACTATTGAAAGATTGATTGATGCAGGTTTATTGATAAAGAGTCCTGGAGTGCCAGATACTGCCGCTGTCCTAAGCAGTCTAAATAATGAGGGCTTGAGAGGAGTCTCAGAGATTGAGTTTGGTTATTCATTTTATGCTGGAAAACTCATAGCTATCACTGGTAGCAATGGGAAAACTACCACTTCAGGACTCGTTTATCATATTATGAAAACTGCTGGATTAGATGTAGAGATTGGAGGAAACTACGGTATTAGTTTTGCTCGAATCCTCACTGAAAGAAATCCAGAATATATGGTTTTAGAGCTAAGCAGTTTTCAGTTGGATGGGATACAGAAGTTCAGGCCAGATATCGCGGTACTTCTGAATATCACAGCTGATCATTTAGACAGATATGATTATGATATTATGAATTATGCCGCTTCAAAACTCAGAATCACTGAAAATCAAACCCAAGAAGATCACTATATCTTCAATGGAGATGATGCATTGATTTCTGAATTTAATACTCAACTACCTATCCGTGCTCAGAAGCATAGTGTGAAAACCCAAGATTACCTACACGGTATTACCTCAAAGGAGGATGCCAAGCAGTTTGAAATAAGTATAAAAGGAAAGCACAATCTTTTCAATGCTAGATGCGCTGTCGAAGTCGCTAGGATTCTAAAAATATCTGAATCAGATATCGCTAGAGGTCTTGCCACATTCGTCAATGAACCGCATCGGCTAGAGGTAGTCGCTACGATCGGTGGAGTTACATTCATCAATGATAGTAAAGCGACCAATGTAGATGCAGTCACATACGCACTAGATGCTATAGAAGGAGATATCATCTGGATAGCAGGAGGCACTGACAAGGGCAATGACTACAGCCCACTCTTAGAATTAGCAGAAAGACGAGTAAAAGCACTCATCTGCCTAGGAAAAGATAATGAGAAATTGAAGCAATCTTTTGAAAGATACATACCAGTAATTATTGAGTCAACTAAGGTCTCAAACGTTGTTGACGCAGCAATAGACTTAGCAAAGGCAGGGGATACGGTTATCCTGTCCCCAGCCTGTGCAAGTTTTGATTTGTTTGATAATTATGTGGATAGAGGAGACCAGTTTAAGGAAGCTGTTTTGAAGTTAAAATAACGCAAAGCTAATGTTGCTTACAATTCATTGGGAGCCGAAATAAAACTTTGCGAGGTAAATTAAACTAAGTCAAATGTGAACTTAAATAATCATATAGCATCGAGGTTACAAACCTCAACGAACAAATAAAAGAAGAAAAATAATTAACAATAATAAGAATTTGAACACAGTAACAAACCTATACAATACGCTCCGCGGAGATAAATACATCTGGCTCATCTTGGGCTTTTTGGGTTTATTTTCAGTACTAGCTGTTTACAGTTCTGCGGGAGCTATGGCGTATAAGTACGCTGGAGGGAATACTGAGTTTTACATGATCAAGCAGGCATTTTTCATTGTGTTGGGCATAGGGCTTGCGTATGGATGTTACAAGTTACATTACCTGCATTACAGTCGATTGGCGCCGATTTTATTGGCTATTGCTGTTCCTTTGTTGATGTATACTTTATTATTTGGTCCTGAGTACAATGATGCTCGTCGGTGGATCAACATACCATGGATCAATCAACGGTTCCAAACTTCTGATTTTGCTAAGATTGCATTGATCATGTTTGTAGCGCGATCTTTAGCCATCAAACAGGATTTCATTAAAGAATGGAAGAATGCATTTTTACCAATAATTGTACCTGTGATTATTGTATGTGGATTGATTATGCCAGCGGATCTAAGTACTGCTGCATTGTTATTTATGACATGTTTTCTAATGATGTTTATTGGCAGAGTATCGCTCAAATTTGTTGCTGTATTGATATTCTGTGGTATTGTAGCCGCGGGAGCTATCTTCATCATTGGGACGATTTTCCCAGAAATGTTTAGAGTAGAAACATGGATGTCAAGAATACAAGAATACTTAAGTGCAAGCGATGGAGACTTCCAAGTACAACAATCAAAGATAGCCATTGCCAACGGCGGATTATTTGGAATGGGGCCTGGTAATAGTATGCAGAAGAATTTCTTACCATATGCGTATGCAGACTTTATCTACGCTATAATATGTGAGGAGTATGGAGTTGTAGGCGGTTTGGTGATAATACTAGCATATCTCGGATTATTATTTAGATGCATTAAGATAGTAACACAATGCCCAAAGGCATTCGGTGCTATACTGGCGATGGGACTATGTCTTAATTTGGTTATTCAGGCATTTGCCAATATTGCTGTATCAGTACAGTTGGTTCCAGTTACAGGATTGACCTTGCCATTGGTAAGTATGGGTGGTACTTCAGTATTATTCACTTGCATGAGTATCGGAGTGATATTGAGTGTGAGTAGATATGTAGAGGAAGCACACAAGCAGAGACTAGCACTTGAGAAATTAGAAGCTAAAGAGGATGCGAGTAATAATTAGTGGAGGAGGTACGGGAGGACATGTCTTTCCTGCAATTGCGATTGCAAATGAAATAAAGAAACAAAATCCGGATGCTGAATTCCTATTTGTAGGTGCAGAAGGAAAATTAGAAATGGATAGAGTACCGAAAGCGGGCTATCCAATAGTGGGACTCCCAATAAGGGGATTCCATAGAAAACTGACTTTACGGAATCTTGCATTTCCATTTAAGTTGTTCCAGTCGATGTGGAAAGCGCGAAAGGTAGTCAAGAAATTCAAACCTAATGTGGCGGTTGGGGTAGGAGGTTACGCAAGCGGACCGACACTTCAGATGGCAGCGGCAAATGGAATCCCAACGCTCGTACAAGAACAAAATTCTTATGCAGGTGTGACGAATAAGATACTGGGTAGAAAAGTGGATAAGGTATGTGTGGCTTATGATAGTATGGAGAAGTTTTTTCCCGCAGATAAAATCATATTTACAGGAAATCCGGTCAGAAGAGAAATATTTGAAAACGACATAACTACGTCAGGAGCAAAGACTAAACTAGGACTTGATATTAGTAAGAAGACAATATTGATTTTTGGTGGTAGTCTGGGAGCAAGAGCGCTTAATGAGTCTATCGAGTCGGGAGCTGAATTACTGAGACAGCACTCCGAGATTAATGTCATTTGGCAGGTTGGTAAACTGTACTATGAAGATTATAAAAATTCTGAAGTAGCAAAATTGCCGAATGTGACAGTGCTTCCCTTTATAGAGGATATGGCCTCAGCATACAGAGCTGCAGACCTTGTCGTCTGTCGAGCGGGTGCATTGACGATCTCCGAGCTCAGCCTTGTGGTAAAGGCTGCGATCTTGGTCCCATCTCCGAATGTAGCAGAAGATCACCAAACGCAAAATGCCATGGCACTTGTAAATAAAGGTGCAGCCAAAATGGTAGCGGACAAAGAAGGCAAAAAAAAGCTGGTAAAGACCATGCTAGAATTGATCGAAAATGATGTGGTAAGAAAAGAATTAGAAGACAATATTCGATATTTCGGAAAGCCGAATGCGGCGGAAGAGATTGCGAAGATTGTAAAAGCGCTATGCTAAGAATGAGCGAAACGAATAAAATATACTTCATAGGTATCGGCGGTATAGGCATGAGTGCCATAGCAAGATATATGCTTTCTCAAGGTAAGGAAGTCTATGGATATGATAAAACAGAAACAGCATTGACCAAAAAGTTGGTCGATGAAGGCATGAAGATCCATTACACGGATGATGTAAATCTGGTGCCGGACGGAATAGGCTTGGTCGTATACACACCCGCGATTCCAGATGGACATACAGAGTTAAATTACTTCAGGGATAATGGGTATGATGTCATCAAGAGAGCGGAGATGTTAGGAAGATTGAGCCAAGTGAAGAAAACGATCGCGATCGCTGGAACACATGGTAAGACATCAACTAGTGCCACTACTTCTCACTTATTGAAACATGGAAAAGAAGATATCTCTGCCTTTATAGGAGGGATCATGTCAAACTATGAAAGCAACTATCTACAAGGATCTAGCGACTGGATCGTAGTAGAAGCGGACGAGTATGATAGATCATTTTTGCATCTGTCTCCTGATATTATAGCCATCATGAGTATGGATGCTGATCATCTTGATATCTATGGCGACTTTGATGAAATGATCGAGGGATTCGAGGCTTTCATCATGAAGATCAAGCAAGATGGAACACTGATTCTCAAAGAGGAGATGTTGGCGATATTAAGTGGTAGAGTAATCGAAGTACTAGCGGATAAGAATGTGGATGTTATCCTTTTTGGAATTGATACCGAGACGGAGGTAAGTGTTGCTAATGTAAGCGTAAAAGAAGGGAAGTTCTTTTTTGATTATGAATCTGAACGAGGGACAATCAGTGGCTTGCAGTCCAATCTGGCAGGAAGACACAATATCGAAAATTCCGCGATGGCTATTACTATCGCCTCTATACTTGGATTGGATGGGGAAGTTATCAAAGATGGATTGCAGTCCTTCAAAGGAATAAAGAGGAGGTTCGAAATCATATATGAGGATGAAAAAGTAACCTACATAGATGATTATGCACATCATCCTACTGAGTTGAGATCAGCTATTGGGGCGGCGAAAGAGCTTTTTCCTGATAAGAAGATAACGGGCATATTTCAGCCACACCTATTCTCTAGGACTAGAGATTTTGTTGAAGGATTTGCTGAGGCGCTAGATATGCTAGATGAGGTTTTACTCATGGATATTTATCCGGCAAGAGAAAAACCAATCGAAGGAGTAACCTCTAAGATCATCTTCGATAAAATGAGTATAGAAAACAAAAGTTTGGTGACTAAAGCGTCGCTAATGGACAATTTGAATGATAATGAATTAGAAGTATTGATGACACTCGGAGCGGGTGATATTGATGTTTTTGTTTCAAAAATAAAAGAATTATTAACTGGTAAAAAATAGGAAGAAAGCACAGAAAGTACTCTGATAATCATAGTTGAAATTAGAATCAGAATTCTAGGATCGTGAAGCCCAATGTGTTTGTACAGAAGATGAAGAAAATTTCGAATACATAATAATGAGATTCAATTCCTTGCGGAGGAATAATGATTCTTAAATCACTTCATTAAGCCAAAAGACAAATAAATAAATGACTCGAAGTAAATTAAATAGCGCAAGAAGAGCCGACTGGAAGAAAAATCTAGTTTGGACGGTAGTGACATTTGTCATTATGGGTGTGTTATTTATGGCTATAGAGCGTAAGAAGAATGCAGCCATCACTAAAGTGAGCATTTCTATCAAAGGAATAAAAGGTGGTAAAAATCTAGTAAGCAAAAAAGGAATAAAAACGATGTTTCGCAATTATCTCGGTTATGATCTTGAATCTAGTTTGATTCATGACTTGGATTTGATGGATATGGAGATGATGCTAGAGGCAGACGAAAGGATCAAGGAATCAGAAGTATATGTTGATAATAAAGATAGGCTATACATTGCTATACTACAGCGAGAACCGATTGTCAGGGTTTTCAATAAGGATAAGACAAGTTTTTACCTAGATAGTGAGGGGTTAGAAATACCTTCATATAAAGGGTCTACAATACGAGTGCCCGTAGCTTCTGGCAATATCGATGAATACGAATCAGGTTTTTTAGAAAGTAAAAAGAAAAATAATCTGCAGGATGTTTTTGCTGTAGCCAAACATGTGCATCAAGACGAGTTCTTGACAGCATTAGTCGAACAGATAAACGTGCAAGATGATGGCGAGATAATGCTTGTTCCGAAAATAGGGAGACAAAAGATCGCCATGGGAAAAATCGATATTGAAGATAGTGAAGAGATGATTCGCCGGTTTGATTTGATGAAGCAGATGTACAAAGAAGGTATGAAGCATACAGGGTGGAGAGAACATGGTATACTCAAGCTTCATTACGATATGAAGAATCCAGACTACTCTGTGATTTTTGCGACAAAGAGAGAAAAGGATTAGAGAGCCGGTAGCATTATTATGAACTTAGGTCATAGAATGGCATCCAAGATATAGACCGTGAGTATTAATATGTCGATATTAGAAGTTGATAATAAAATACAACTGGGATAAAAGATGAAATAAAAAAAAGCGCAAGAAGGATTGAAAATTCTGAATTGCAAAACATATGTTTTTAAGGAGCGGTATGCTCGATAAAATTATAGTTTATGAATGATCACAACAACATCCAAAATGAAATAGCCGTAGCCTTGGATATAGGTACGACTAAGGTATGCGCCATTGCAGGGCGCCTCAATGAGTACGGAAAGATTGAAATAATCTCCGTAGGGACTGTTAAGTCAGAAGGCGTGTCGCGAGGTGTGGTATCGAACATTGACAAGACAGTAAGAGCTATCAAAGAAGCCATCGAAATCGCTGAGCGTAATGCTGGGTTGAAGTTTAAGTTGGTGCACGTAGGTATCGCAGGACAACATATCAAATCACTACATCACCATGGTGTGAGAGTAAGGCATGATGCCAACGATGAGATTTCCTATGATGATGTAGAGATGTTGGTCAAGGATATGCACAAGCTGGTGTTGCCTCCAGGTGATAAGATACTACACGTTATTCCGCAAGAGTTTACTGTGGATGATGAGCGAGATATCATCGATCCTGTAGGGATGTCTGGTATCAGACTAGAAGCTAATTTTCATATCATCACAGGTCAAATATCAGCTTCGAGAAATATTATGAGATGCGTAGAGAAAGCCGACCTAGAAGTGGCTGACGTAACCCTCGAACCTATAGCAAGTGCAGCTTCTATACTCAGTGAAGAGGAGAAAGAAGCCGGTGTAGCTTTGGTAGATATAGGTGGTGGTACTACAGACATCACGATATTTAAAGATGGCATTATACGTCATACAGCAGTGATCCCATTTGGAGGAAATGCAGTGACGAAAGATATCAGAGAAGGATGTACAGTGATGATGGATCAGGCAGAAAAATTAAAGGTGAAGTTCGGCTCTGCAATGGCCAACGAAATCTATGACAATAGGATTATTACGATTCCTGGATTCAAAGGAAGAGAACATAAAGAAATCTCAGAAAAAAACTTAGCGAGAATCATTCAAGCGAGAGTAGAAGAGATATTTGATTATGTATTATGGGAAATCAGAAGATCAGGATATGAGAATAAATTGATAGCTGGTGTTGTACTTACTGGCGGTGGATCATTATTGAAACATATCAACTTATTGGCGGAGTACCATACTGGTCTCGGTGCTCGAGTGGGTAAGCCAGTGGAGCATTTGGCTCATGGATATCAAATACAGTTGGCTAGTCC
This sequence comes from uncultured Saprospiraceae bacterium, assembly GCA_938007965.1. GTDB lineage: Bacteria > Bacteroidota > Bacteroidia > Chitinophagales > Saprospiraceae > CAJXUU01. The sequence continues at coordinate 21,177 of CALLMH010000039.1, forward strand.
GATCTACGCAACAGCAGTAGGACTACTCAAGAATACGATTGAGAATATGAAAGACAGACAGTTTGTAGAGTCTATAACAACGGAGAAGGATAGATTAGATTTGTCAGGACCTGATAGTGATGATGGATTCGAGGATGATCAAAATGGAGATAACAATCCTTCTCCTGATGATTCACCTTCAGATGGAGAGCGGAAGAAAAGAGGAAGTAGATTCTTCGATAGATTCTACACATTGACGAAAGAATTCTTTGAGGCAACTCCAGATTCAGAATTTTAATACGACCATCAATATACTGCTGTTTATAGTAGTACTCAATTTATAATAAAGAAAATAGATAATCATGGAATTTGATTTACAAAAAAATAATAGCTCAATAATCAAAGTAATAGGTGTCGGTGGTGGCGGTGGAAACGCCGTAGCACATATGTACGAACAAGGTATCGTAGGTGTTGATTTTGCGATTTGTAATACTGATGCACAAGCAATGGATCACAGCGAGATCCCAGTGAAGATATCTCTCGGTCCACACCTTACAGAAGGGAGAGGAGCCGGATCTAAGCCAGAAGTGGGTAAAGAGGCATGTATAGAATCTATAGATGAGGTAAGGACTTTCTTATCTGATAATACTAAGATGCTATTTATCACCGCTGGTATGGGTGGAGGTACTGGAACAGGTGCTGCGCCTATCATCGCCAAAGCGGCGAAAGAGATGAATATCCTGACTGTAGCTATCGTGACGTTACCATTCAAATTCGAAGGGATGAGACGTAATAAGCAGGCCCTTGAAGGATTAGAGCAATTGAAAAAGAATGTAGATTCTATCTTGGTCGTTTCTAATGATAAAGTGAAAGAGATTCATGGCAATCTAGAATTGTCAAAAGCATTCTCTCAAGCGGATAATATACTATCCACAGCCGCCAAAGGGATCGCAGAGATCATAACAGTAATTGGAAATATCAATGTGGATTTCGAGGATGTAAATACTGTAATGAAAGACAGTGGTGTAGCCATCATGGGACACGCTATTGCAGAAGGTGAAGATAGAGCAAGAAAGTCTATCCAAACAGCACTGAACTCTCCTTTACTAGAAGATAATGATATCCGAGGTGCCAAGCATATCCTTCTTAATATTACCTCTGGTGAGAAAGAGGTCACTATGGATGAAGTAAGCGAAATCACCAATTACTTAGAAGAGGAAGCTGGCTACGGTACAGATGTAATCTGGGGTGTATGCAAGGATGAAACTATCGGTGAAGGTGTAGGTATCACGATCATCGCTACGGGATTCAGAGAGGGAGGCGCAAAGAGACCAGTCCAAGAAAGAGGCCAAATCACGAAAGTAGGTTTGGATGAGGATGTCCTTGGGTCTATCACAAGGACAGAACCTACCATTAATGTATCTAACGAGCCAGAGGTCGCAACTCAGAATGTATTTGACTTCGAGACCGATGATATCAGATCTACTATCAACTCGCTCGGCGTGCAGAAAGGAGAATATGCGACTACTATGAGTGATGAGGATATCTTATTTAGAGAGGAGCAGAGAAGAAAGGAACAAGAAATGGAAGCTACTAGAAGAGAACTAGCTAGGAAGAACTCAAGTGTACCATTGGATAGTCCTAAAGTCGTAGCAGATATGGAATCTCTACCAGCATACGCTAGGAGAAATGTAAAACTAGATGACATAGATACCAGCAAAGATGTAAATAGAAGCAGGTATACTGTATCTATGGATGATGATGGACCGGTTGTGTCTAATGGCAATTCATATTTGCATGATAATGTAGACTAGAAAGTTTGCAAACTCACTGAGGTGCGTGGTCTATAAATCCATCTCACTTCAATATTTTTCGAATAAAAATAAACAATAATCTGAGTCACCCTCTTCAGGAAGCTGAACATTAGGGCAGGGTAGACTTATGTAAAGAATTTCGTCTTTTTTTTAATCGTCTTATCTTATTTATCATTAATAAGATATGAGGTCCCGGGCTCTCAGCCTTGGGACTTTTTTTATGGCTATAAGGCAATAGATTTCAATTCTATCTATATAGGATAGCAGCTTTTTACTTTCAGTTATCCCTATCCTGCCGATTGTGTGCCGATTGTGCATATAACTAATCATGAATAGTCCATAGCTGAACATTTACAAGATAACTGAGTTTTAATTGTATAAACCAAGATGACAATTCTTGGCATTAAGGATACTAGGCAGTCTAGCCTAAAATTTTGGCAATAAACACTATGAATTATTTATCATTTATTTCAATACTATACTTTATGACTACGATTACATTGGTTGATTTCGATCACAGTTCTGATCTTGAGCGATGGAGAGTTGTCGATGATGGAGTTATGGGAGGATTATCTGAGGGGACATTCACCGTGGGTGAAGAAGGGCATGGTGTATTTTCTGGTGATGTTTCATTGGAGAATAATGGAGGATTCTCCTCCGTACGTCACAGGACAGGTATAGTAGATATCTCATCTGCGACTAAAGTGATATTAACAGTCAAAGGAGATGGTAAGCAATATCAGTTTCGAGTTAGAGATGATGCGAGTAGTTATTATTCTTACATCACTGTTTTTTCTACTACAGGTGAATGGGAAGATATAGATATAGATTTGAGCGATATGTATGCTTCATTCAGAGGTAGAACCTTGGACATTCCTAATTTTTCTGGAAAACAGATAGAAGAGATTACATTTTTAATTGGGAACAAAAAGAACGAAAGTTTTAAACTTCTTATTGATAAAATAGTGTTGCAGTAGCCAAATCTAACCTCAAAGATATTTCTTCATGTATGCTAAACCGACGATATGGTGTTACGCCTGAGCACAAGTATGCACCGACTTCAACGACAATATTAATATCATAAACCTAATCCTATATCAGTTGAGCGGATTGCTTTTATTTCATTCTAATAAACAATAAATTTCTCAATTATCATTTTTCCATGATCTAGTCTTATACTTAGGTAGTATATGCCTGGAGATAGCTGATTATATAATTTGATACGGAATCTACTTTGTTGCATTTTTATGATGCTCAGTCCTTTCGTTTCTCTTCCGTTGATATCATAAATTGCTATATTTTGTTCTTGTATTTCTTTGGTCGATTCATAACTGAAGTCTATTGATTTTCTATCGCTAGCTACGGGGTTAGGGTAGAGTACTACCGATTTGTCTAGTCGGATTTCTTGATTACTGTTAAGCGTTACATCTATAGTGTCACAGAATATCTCATTACAGTTAAATTCGTCCTGTCTTACGATCAGGCATACTTCATACGTCCCTGTATCAGGATATACATGAAAAGGATCAGTACTATTAGAGAAGATTCCATCTCCAAATCGGTATAGATATTCATCTATATTGCCAGTACTCATATTGGTAAATTGATATCCTTCAGCGATCTCCTCAAATGTGAAAAATGGTACAACTTGGGTACATGGATCACCTACGAGAATCTCAATACACTTCATGCCACTGCATGAGTCAGTCTCTATGGTGTGGCATATATCATATAGCCCTATAGAATCTACAGTATAGTTGAATGTGGATACATTTCCAATGTTAATAATATCGTTAATACTCCATGATTGATCTACAATCGGCTCAGATGTAGTCGAACTATCTATAAATGTTATAGTAAGTCCCTCAATAGAAAAACTAAAATCTGCTCCGCATATAATAGGAGTACAATCTATGGTTTGTACATCGATAGTATCACTACAAAATATATCTTCTGCTGAGGTGAATATGTATTGATATTTGGAGCTGTCTCCTCTTAGTCTTATGTCAAATTTGAAATCCATCGACTGCGGATTTATTATAAAACTGCTATCTTCAGTACTCACGATTACGTCCAAACTATCCATCTCGGGATCAAAACTAAACGAATACCCTATAGAATCCTCAACCTCACAGCTGTCTCTTAGTATGAGTTGGATATCCAAAGGACAATCAAGACAATACGCTCCTGTAAAACTTATAGAATCTCTACACAGCGGCACCTCATTATCAGAAATTAGGATATGATGCGCTAGCCCGTCCGCCTCGTTATTGAAGTTGATCTTGAGGCTGTCATTTATAGTATTGATAGGATCTCCATCATAAAATACTTGGTAATCGTACTTATTGGTTTCAGGATTAAGGTTGAGCGTGTAATAGCCAACCTCTGTGACACAGCTATCTATTACAATATTGCTGATTTCAATATTACATGGAGAAAAGCAGATCGGTGTGTATACGTCTATCGAGAATGTACACATACTATCTAAATGATCTAAAAATTGGATATTGTGAAACGAGTCATCTCCCTTGACAGAGACGAATATAGTATTGACGCCATCACCCAATTTGTATGGGTATATATTGTTATCTAAGGTGCCATCTACTATAATCCTGAAGCTATCTGAGTCGCTGTACTCTTCATTGAATATAACTTCTATATTGATAAAGCTATCTTGGCAACCGACCAACGAATCTGGTGTATTGGGGTTTTCTACGAGATATAAGGAATCGACCAACTGTGCAGATATTAATCGTAGATTACAATCCGTCACACAAATAGGAGATTGGTACACAAGAGTGTCTAAGCAATTAGGATCATTGAGATCTACGTAGGTGAATTTATACTCCGTACTATCGGCAAGCAATGAACCCAAGAATTGAGTCTCACCATTTTCTCCATATAAGAATGGGAATCCATCGAACAACTCCCCATTGAGTCTTAAAATAAACCCTTGTTCTGTTGGTTCTGGATGGCTTACTGTCGCTAAGAAATTTATAGTATTATCATTGTAACAAGAATCATGAATCTGTAACTCGATTAACCCTCCGCATGGCGGTATTTCACAAGTTGGAGCTACAAAACTAGAGTTGGCGGCACACGCCATTTCACTTGCATCTCTGATTTCAATACTGTGTTCTTGATCATCTCCTTCTAGCTGGAATACACCACGATTATTACCATCTAATGCATAAGAAAATGGTCCAGCATCTAACCTTACGTCATCTACGTATATGTCATAGCCATCTACAGATCCATTTACGTCTAGGAAGTTATAAAATACGGGTATTTTATTTTCATCGCAACTGGCAACCACTTCTACAGATGCATTGTAGAGCGTATCTTCATCAGCATTGTATAGGTAGTATGGATGGATGCCTGCCGTCAGGATCGGTGACACGAAGATGTCGCCATCCGTTTGAAGTCCGCTATCCCAGCTATTTGGTCCAGACGTCGCTATAGATCTCACGCCGACGAGACTGTCCTGCGTCCACTGCCACAGTATATCATCACCTGATGAGATTGACAGATTCTGTAGACTTATTGAGGTATTACTTACACCGAGTACTATCGTACTATTGGAGCCTGTTCCTATTTCTAATTCATCTATACTGCATGCTGCCGAACAATCATTGACCAAGAGCACTACCTCATCCCTACATGACGTATCAGTAAGGTCCATCGCTTCGATCTTATGAATAAATCCATCTCCTAAAATAGGAAATGATAGACTACCTTGATTATTGTCAAAATAGATAGTGTCCACTACAATTGTATCATCTAGGATGAGCTCTACACCATTATCAGTCGGGCTGAGAGAACTAACATCTACACCAACCATTACGAGCGAGTCTTCGTTGCAGCGTTCTAATATTTCCGCACTGATATTCATAGAGCACTCAAATAGACCTGCACAACTAATTGCCTTCACGGTTTTTTCTAAGGTACAGGATTCGTCTTCAATATCGACTATAGATATCTGATGTGTTTTTCCATCACCTGGCAAGAAAAACTCCACACTTGTGATTCCGATGATATCATATTGATATGCTGTATCCTTTAGTACTACACCGTCAATACCAAGGTGAAAGCCCATACTAGGTACCGCCGCATTCAAGAATGAGATATTGATAATGCTACCCCTAGTATCTGGGCAATTCGCAATTAGATTTCCTGTGTACGGGATGTCATTATCCACGTCGGGGGTAGAGAAAAATGGTTTCAGACCGGGTATTTTCGGAGTGATTTCGAATATGAAAGTAGAATCATGGACTCCACTATCCCACTGATCACTCGATATAGTATCTACTGATGTCGTAGAGTGATTGTCATCTAGCCATATGAAGCGGACTCGATCGCCTAGATTTATTTCTCGATTATTTGGGGCAAATTCGTTCTCTAATAGTACGATATTATGGGTCTCCTGATATCCATCATCTATATTGAGATCGGATAAGAAACAGCTGGCATTACAGTCTTGGACAAAAAATCCTATTGTTTCGCTACAAAAAGCATTCGGAGTTGATTCTACCCGCACGAAGTGTTGGTTTCCATCTCCAGGTACTTTGATATTATAATTTAGTGTGCCATCTAGGGTAGCTATTGCAGTATCACTGACTGGTATGTCATCCAAATATATAACTACTGAGTCTAGGACATTGCTTTCATCTGTAACTTCGAGTATCAGAGAGATCTCCTCATCGGCATCACATACAGAACTTAGGTTGAAGTCGAGGAGGATACTACATACTTCTACAATCATGGTGTCATTACTTTCACATCCTGATTGTGTGGCAATCTGAAGGATCACTTCATACTGTCCAAGTGAGGTATATGTGTGAATAGGATTTTCATTTGTCGTCGTATTCCCATCACCAAATCTCCACAATCTTGAAGTGACATTGTCATCATCTGCAGTAGTAGATAGATCGGTAAATTGATAATTACTACCATTTGCCGTTACGACAAAGTTGGCCTCACACTGGGAGTATAGACTGCAATTTATTGACAATAAGATTAATATATATATAAGTTGCTTCATGACACTTATGTTTTTAGTGTTGACCTAGATTGAGTCAACAGTAATACAGTGCAATTTTAGTACCGAAAATGAGAATATATAGTATTGATATTGTGTAGTTTGGAGTCTTATTGATATAATAATTAGAGATAATTTTTTTATAAGTTTATCAATAGATCATTTATTTGTAAATAAAGTCTCAAATTACACCAAGAAACGAAGCGTAAAGTCTGTGGAAATTTTAGTGATTCGGATCTAAGTAATACGTGCCGATAGTAGATTCTTAAATAATAAAGTCTAAAAGAGAAGTAAAAAATGAAAGTAATCTTAATATTGATAATGGGAATACTCTTGATGGGTTCTTGCAAAACAAAATCTGATGTCTTTGTACAGAATGATGCAAGTGATGTTAGTGAATGGAATTACCTACTCGATGAGACAAGCATCAAAAGTTGGAGAGCATTTCGAGGTGAAAAATTGCCAGATCAGTGGTCAATAAAAAACAGTACACTTGCTTTTGTACCAGACCATGAAAATGATTCTGGGAATGGTGGAAGAAATAGCATAGTCTACGGTAATGAAGAGTATGAAAATTTCGAACTGTATATAGAGTGGAAATTGTCAGAGGGAGGCAGCAGTGGTATATTCTATCATATCAATGAGAAATATTGGATCTCAGATGTAGCTCCAGAATATCAACTTGTGGATGATCTCGGCTGGGAGCGCATAAACAAGATGAAATTGAAAGAAGTACAGAAAACTGGAGCAGATTATGCCATGCACAGCCCGGATAGAAGTGTAAAGATCGTCATGCCAGCTGGAGAATGGAATACCTCTAGAATCATATTTACGACTGATCATGCAGAGCACTGGCTCAATGGAAATAAAATCTTAGAATTTGTCCCTTGGTCGGCAGATTGGAAAAAGCGTAAGCAGTCAGGAAAATGGAAAGATCACCCCGAATATGGAATTTATACAAAAGGTTACATCGGACTGCAAGCTCATGATACTCCTATTTGGTTTAAAAATATCAAAATTAGGAAATTGTAAATATTCATTGAGTAAATAGCGGGAGATAAAGATACACCAATGAACAGGATACAATCATCTACTTATCCACGTGTAAAACAACCGTAGAGTCTATTTTATGTTGTAAATTTTGCACATCATTCACTTCATTATCTATAAGAATATCGATGGATTTATTTAACCAAAATAAAAAACAAAACTTACTTCCATATGGGGGAGAGGTAATATATTACGGGCCGATTATGCAGCCATCTAAAGCGATCGAATATTATGACCTTCTCATGGATAGTATAGCATGGGAAAACGATCAAGCTATGATGTTTGGTAAGTTGATCATTACTAAGAGAAAGGTGGCTTGGTATGGAAGTGAAGAGTTTTCTTACACATATTCTAAAATCACTAAGACTGCTCTGCCATGGACAAAAGAGCTATTGGAACTAAAGCGGCTGGTAGAGGATAAATCAGGAGAAACATATAACTCTTGCTTGCTCAATCTTTATCACTCTGGAGAAGAAGGAATGGCATGGCACAGTGATGGGGAGAAAGATTTGAAAAAAAACGGAGCTATCGCATCTATGAGCTTTGGCGCAGATCGAAAATTCGCTTTTAAGCATAAAGAAACCAAGGAGACGGTATCACAAATCTTAGAAAAGGGTAGCCTACTTATCATGAAAGGTACTACACAAGAAAACTGGCTGCATAGACTTCCTCCTACCAAGAAAGTAAAGACTCCAAGAATAAATCTGACTTTCAGGACAATAGTCAAAAAATAGAACTACTAAATATTTATAGAAGGAGTTGATCATTAGACTAATATGTGGAGGCTCGCAAATAATTTATTGAAAGAAGATTGTATATTGCAAAAAATGAATAACTTGACCTATCAATATTCTTATTTACTATGAATTTAATTCCCTTCAAGGCGATATACCCTAACTTAAGTTTAGTCTCTTCGCCAGATTCATTTTTTGGTAATGTCAAATCTCAGTTTTCGGAGTACGTATCTAGTGGATTCTTCAAAAAAGTCGTTGAGGATTCTTTGTATATCTACCAATTAGAATCAAGAGGAAGAAAGCACCAAGGTATAATTTCCTGTACCGATATCAATGATATAAAAAAAGGGAAAATACTCAAGCATGAGAATACGATTGCTTCCAAAGAGCAAAATATGATGAATCTCACCTTACAAAATAAAGCGTTGGTGAAACCTATATTGTTGGCTTATAATCGTGTTGTTGAAATAGACCAATTGATAAAAAAGGTGATTAAAAAGAATAATTCATTCTATTCCGTAAGCTTCGAAGGCACTGGTGAGGTACATACAATATGGAAAGTATCTAATGAAAAATTAGTCAATGAATTCATCAGTACATTCAAATCTAAGGTGCCGATGTCATACATAGCAGACGGGCATCATAGAGTGAAGACGTGTCAATTATTAAACGAGACGAATAAGAAGAACGAAGTCGTAGATACAAAACTAAAGAGTATACTTTCACTTTATTTTTCATGGGATCAGCTCGATATTTTTGATTATAATAGATCAATAGATGCGTTTTTGAATATATCTCCCCTGAAGTTTATGGCACAGTTATCTAAATACTGTAAAATCAAACCACTCAACGGACCAAGGAAACCAAAGCAAAAACATGATATGACCATGCTACTCTATGGCGAATGGTATCGATTAAGATGGCGCCCGTCAGTAATCGAAAAGCATGAACATGAAGATGTAATATTTGATACACATCTTCTCAATACCTACGTTATTGAAAATCTCTTAGGAATAGAAAATGTAAGAGAAGACTCGAGAATGAGGTACATAGACGGAGTAGTTGGGCTAGCTGGGCTCAGTAAATTTGTACATGAAAATGAGAACCGAGTAGGATTCTGTATGTACCCAATCACCTCAGATGATGTCAAGACAATAGCTGATAATAATAAGACTCTTCCTCCCAAGAGTACTTGGTTCGAACCTAGAGTGAAAAACGGATTGATCGTCAAAGGTTTTTGATCTGTCAATCGCAAATATAATCCATACTATATGTGGCAAACAGAGTTTAAACTATCCGCCAAATCGAGGGGGTACCACGTAATTACTCAGGAGGTAGCAAGTCATCTTGGGGCATTACCACAAGTTGGAATCCTTAGCTTATTTATAAAACATACTTCAGCTGCCATTACGATTAATGAAGCTGCGGATCCTGATGTACTTACAGATTTTGAATCTATATTCAATAAGATCGTACCAGAGAATATGCCATTTCTTACGCATACTATCGAGGGACCTGATGATATGCCCGCTCATATCAAAGCCGCAATGATCGGTAATACAGTAACTATACCGATTACCGGCGGTAGACTTAACCTTGGTACGTGGCAAGGAATATACCTTTGTGAATTTAGAAATAGAGCGAGCAGCAGGAGTTTGGTCGCTACAATTATAGAATGATGAGATATTTACTTATTTTTTTACTATTTATCGGTTGTACTGGGAATGTAGAAAAACACAAAATCAATGATGGAACCAATCAGATAGTGGGTCAAGAGGGTGTAAGTCTTGTAGTGCTAGGCACAGCCCAAGACGGAGGATCTCCCCATATCGGATGTAAGAAAAAATGCTGTGCTGAATTATGGGCCAATCCTAATGATACCAGGAAGGTAGTCTCTCTCGGTATCATAGATCACGAATATGACCAACGATTTATATTCGAAGCATCTCCAGATTTTACCAGCCAAGCAGCTGCTCTCAACAGAGTAGACGGCAAAGAATACGATCTTATGCCTGATGGTGTACTGATTACACATGCTCACATTGGACACTATACGGGTCTCATGTTTCTCGGCAGAGAAGCAAAGGGTGCAGCGGATGTCCCTGTGTATGTAATGCCCAAAATGGCTAACTTTCTATCAAGTAATGGCCCTTGGGATCAATTGATCAGTCTCAAGAATATCACATTAAAACTACTGGAAGAACGCAAAGAAAATAAATTAACGCCAAACTTAAAGGTCTATCCCATCCAAGTGCCACACAGGGATGAGTATTCTGAGACGGTAGGGTTCATTATTTCAGGTAGCCGCAAAAGTGCCTTATTCATTCCAGATATTGATAAATGGGAAAAGTGGAGTGAAGATATCATCGGCATGGTAGCTAAAGTAGATTATGCCTTTCTGGATGCTACTTTCTATGATGCTCAAGAGATAAATAATCGAGACATATCTGAAATACCGCATCCATTTGTAATAGAAAGCATGGAATTGTTCAAAAATCTTAACAAAGAGGAAAAAGCCAAAATCCACTTTATACACCTCAATCACACCAATCCACTATGGGATGTCAGAAGTGCTGAATATCAATCAGTCATCGACTCTGGGATGAATGTTGCATCGTTTGGTCAGGTGATTAATCTCTAGGCTTAGTCTTACCAAAATCTATCAGGCTCGTATGCTCTCATCATTTTCATAACCGTATCGAAGATGTCCTCTGGTCCTGGCTTCGTAAAGTAGTCTCCATCTGATCCGAAAGGAGGTCTGTGCTCCCTCGCTGTAAGCGTAACAGGAGCGGCATCCAAGTATTGATATCCGCCTTGGGTTTCTAATACCTCCTTCATCATGAATCCAGTCGCGCCGCCTGGCATATCTTCATCGAGGAATATGATTTTATTCGTTTTCTTGAGAGACTCTACTATAGCGTGTTCTAGGTCGAAGGGCAGAAGGGTTTGTACATCGATCAACTCGATAGACACTCCTGTTTTTTCTAACATTTTGATTCCTTTCTGAGCTTCTCGGACACATGAGCCGTAAGTGACTAATGTAATATCCGATCCCTCTTGTAGTATTTCAGGAACACCAAGTGGGAGTGTATATTCTCCAATATTATCTGGTAATCTCTCTTTTAATCTATATCCATTCAAGGGCTCTATGACTATAGCTGGATCGTCTCCTTGCAATAAGGTATTGTAGAATCCTATCGCTTGCACCATGTTTCTAGGAGTCAATATGTACATCCCTCGAAGTGAATTTATCATCATACCCAATGGAGAACCTGCATGCCATACACCTTCTAATCTATGCCCCCGGGTTCTTATGATTGCCGGTGCTTTCTGGATGCCATTACTTCTATATCTTAGCGTAGCTAGATCATCAGATAGGGGAGATAGTCCATAAAGTAGATAATCTAAATATTGAATTTCGGCTATTGGTCTCAATCCTCTCATAGCTGTACCTATAGCCATACCCATGATGGACCATTCGCGGATTCCTGTGTCGAATACTCTGTGTTCTCCATACTTTTCTTGGAGGCCAGCAAAGCCTTGATTCACGTCTCCGATTTTTCCTACATCTTCACCAAATCCTATCATGTTAGGATATTTGCCTAATGCATGATCGAAGAAACTATTGATGATTTGGTATCCGTTTAGTTTTTTGGAATCGTTACTATATTCAGCGGGTACAATCGGGATATTGACCGCAGCTGTGTCAGAGTTGCTGTAAAGATGAGTATGATATTTATCATTTGCAGATTCGTATGATTCATCTAGAAATGATTGTAATGCAGTGGGTACTTTACCAGTTTCGACCAGGGTATGCTGTTTCAAAATTCTGGCATTTTTGACGACATCACTATAGACGGGGTTGAGCAGAGATTTTAGGTTTTTTTCTAGAGATTTGACTTCTTCTGATTTCTCCTCTATAGAAGCATATATATTGGATAGTTTCTTGATAGTTTCTTTTACAGGCGCTGAATATATATTCCATGCTCTGGTTCTTCCTTCTTTGGCATCATTTGCTGCCTTTGCTTTGATTTCGTCTAGTTCTTCTTGACTTGCCAATTCATTTTTTAGAATCCACTCTTCGAACTTGACATTGCAATCATATCGCTTTTCCCAATCTAGTCTTTCCTTGGATTTGTATCTTTCATGAGACCCTGAGGTAGAGTGGCCCTGTGGCTGAGTGAGTTCTTGCACGTGTATGAGTGCAGGTCTACTTTCTTCCCTTACTTTCTTAGTCACTTTTTCAAATACCGCACACAGGGCAGGGTAGTTCCATCCTTTTACAGTATATATAAGCATGCCGTCTCCGTTTTCATCAACTAGAAAACCCTCTAGAGCTCGCGATATACTTCCTTTTGTGGTCTGTTTTTCAACGGGTACAGATATACCATATCCATCGTCCCATACACATGCTATCAATGGAACACGATTTACAGTAGCGGCATTCATGGTTTCCCAGAATGGGCCTTCAGATGTACTAGCATCTCCGATAGTACAGAATATGACCTCGTCTCCATTATTAGTTAAGATGTCTTTTTGAGGGAAGTGGTCTCCCTCTTTCATAAGTTTGGATGCATAGGCTAATCCTAATCCTCTGGCCATCTGTCCGCCCGTACAAGATATATCTGATGATATGTTGTACAGATCTTTTAGAGGAAGCCAGTTATCATCCGCATCGATGGTCGGAGTAGCGTAGTGGCTATTCATTTGACGTCCGCCAGAAAAAGGATCATTTTCTGTGTCTGCATATAATTGAGCGAAGTATTGCTCTATCGTACATTCGTTGATTCCAAACATGAATGTTTGATCTCTGTAATATCCTGATCTCCAGTCTCCTTTTTTGAATGATCGGGCCATCGCAATTTGCGGTAGTTCTTTGCCATCTCCTAGAATACCAAATTTTGCTTTTCCAGTTAGAACCTCTTTCCTACCCATGAGACTGACCTCCCTACTCATCACGACAGTATAGAAATCTTGCAATACTTCGGCTTTGAACTTGGCAGATTTAGCATTACTCTTTGTTGTCGCGGATATATCTGAGGTTTCGATTTTCATATTTCTCTCGGGTTGGCGTAACTTTAGATCAATATCTACGTCTGAAAATTGTAGTGAGCAGAGTATTTATTGTATAAATGCAAAAATACAAAAGATTGTTCGTATTTGATGATATTCAAAACTTGATTTTTTATTAAAATTTGGTATTTTTATATTACGATCTTTTCGGTTAACACATGTTTAACAACGCGGCACGATATATGAACTTGTTATTACGATATAAATACCTATTTTTGTAATGTTCAAACTGAAATAAACTTTTAAAATTAAATATCAATGAAAAAATTATTCCTTTTATCTTTCGTTTTTGCAGCTTTCAGTATGGTGGCAGTAGCACAATCTACAGAGCCGACTAAAGCAGAGCCAATCGAAGAAGCTGCACCTAGTACTGGAGGTCCGGTAATGTCTCTAGAATCGAATACTGTAGACTATGGTACACTTAAGCAACATGGTGAGCCATTGCGAAAGGTATCATTTACCAATACAGGTACGGAGCCTTTAGTGATTAAAAATGCAAGAGGATCATGTGGATGTACAGTACCTACATGGCCAAAAGAACCTATCCTTCCAGGTGCAAGTGCAGATATCGAAATCAGATACGCAACTAATAGATTGGGTAAAATTAATAAGACAGTAAAAATTACTACCAATGAAGGTGGAGATCCACACGTAATCAAAGTAGTAGGAAATATATTGAAGCCAGAAGAAGATGAGTCAGTGCCAGCAAGTGCGCCGAGTATCTTAAGCGGTGGTAACAATTAAAAAATTAATTTCTTCATAGAAATATCAAAGGCTTTCTCATTCGAGGAGGCCTTTTTTTATTGTATATGCCATTTCGCAGGAATGGATATTTAAATAATTGTTGACATGGGTGTTATGGAGCTGGTCTAATTTTATGTCTTATATTCTAACATTGCATTAAGAAATCTATTGCAGTTGGAGAAGTGAATTGTTTTTTGAAATACAAATTGATCATAAGGCTGAATTAATAATGGTATCATTAAACAAAAGTCCATATTTCCACTTTCTGTTGTTATAATTTTACTTTACCATTAGAATAGAATCTTTACTGAATATGATTACAATTTTATCCCCAGCAAAAACTTTGGATTACGAGACGCCTGATAAAGTAGCTGATACAACGATTCCTCAATTTACAACTCAGACGAATCAGCTTATCCGTATATTAAAAAAGAAGTCAGTGGAGGAAATTAAAGACCTTATGCATATTAGTGACAACTTGGCGAAGCTGAATAGGGATAGGTTTAAGTCATTCTCCAAAGAATATACTGATGAGAATGCGAAATCAGCGATCATGGCCTTCAAAGGTGATGTGTATACAGGATTGGATGCAGAGACATTGGACAAGGTAAGTCTAGATTATGTCAATAGACATGTAAGAATATTGAGTGGCCTATATGGATTACTGATGCCGTTCGATAAGATGCAACCTTACAGGTTAGAGATGGGTACTAGATTAGAAAATAAGAAAGGAACAAATCTTTATCATTTCTGGGGTGATATGATCAGTAAGGCACTCAACAAACAGCTGAAGGAGATGGAAACTAACACCATAGTAAATCTCGCTTCTAAAGAATACTATAAAGCCATCGATCAGAAAAAACTAAAGGCCAATGTAATCGACATAGACTTTCGTGAAGAAAAAAATGGCGAGTATAAATTTGTCTCATTTTTTGCAAAGAAAGCCAGAGGGACGATGACTCGGTATATAGCTGAGCACCAATTGACAGATCCAGCCGACCTTAGAGGATTTGATTATGATAACTACAGATACGAAGAGAGTGGATCGAGTGAAAATAGACTTTTGTTTGTGAGGTAATCAGATTTCTACAAAATATAAAACAAAGTCTGGTATGATTAATATTCCCGAATGATTGTTTCAATTCGGGAATCTTTTTTCAAGATTTTTTTAATAATACATACCATTATCTCGATCCTATATTATACTTTCGCCCTCAACAAACACTAATCCTGATGGCACATACTACTGACACTATACTAATGGTGCGACCTGCGAACTTTGGGTTCAATGCTGAGACCGCTGAAAATAATGCATTCCAATCAAATGATAGGGGAGAGGCGGCTGTAGATATAGCTGCTCAAGCAAAAGAGGAGTTTGATGCTATGGTACAAATTCTGAGGTCAAAAGGCGTAAATATCATCGTGGTAGAAGATACCAATGAACCCAAGAAACCAGACGCTATATTTCCCAATAACTGGATATCATTTCATAATAATGGTGCAGTGGTCACCTATCCAATGTTTGCCAAGAATAGAAGGATAGAAAGGAGAGAAGATATTATAGAAGGACTGAAGGGCGATTTCGAGGTGGATCGTAGATATACGTTTGAGCATTATGAGGAGGATGGTTTATACTTAGAAGGTACTGGGAGTATGCTATTTGATCGAGATCGTAATATTATGTATGCATGTCTCAGCGAAAGAACTAATCCTCAGATCATAGATAAGTTTTGCGTATTGATGGGCTCAGAGAGGGTGGTTTTTCATTCTGTAGATAGAAATGGGGATGCGATCTATCACACCAATGTAATGATGGCACTTGGTGAAGATTTCGTAGTCTTGTGTACTGAAAGTATTCCGAAAAGGGAAGAATTAGACGAATTACTAGATAAGCTCGAATCGACTGGTAAAGAACTCATAGACATCACTTTTGATCAAATGGAGGCATTCGCAGGGAATATGCTACAGGTTAGAAATAGCGCTGGCGAAACTATTTTGGTGATGTCTCAGACAGCTTATGACTCATTGGATAGCAATCAGATTGATAAGTTATCATCAAAAACAACTATTCTTCCTATCAATATCAATACCATCGAATATTATGGTGGCGGTAGTGTGAGGTGTATGATGGCTGAGGTATTTCTGCCACGGAAGTCATAACTATTCGTTATTTGAGTGCTTCTTTTATTCTTTTGGCCTTGATTAAGATTCCTTCCAATTGATCGATTTGTAACATATTGGCACCGTCAGATTTTGCAGTGGCGGGGTCAGGGTGAGTCTCTATGAATAATCCGTGCGCACCGACTGCTATTGCTCCTTTTACGATGGTTTCTATCATGTCAGGTCTTCCTCCTGTAACCCCACTAGATTGGTTGGGTTGCTGTAGGCTATGAGTGCAATCCATGATTACAGGCGACTTACAAGTATCCGCCATAGTAGGTATTCCTCGGAAGTCCACGATCAGATCGCCATAGCCAAAAGTGGTGCCCCGTTCTGTGACCATTGTTTGGATGTTTCCACTGTCTTTTGCTTTATTTACAGCGAATTGCATCGCCTCTGGACTTAAGAACTGTCCTTTTTTGATATTTACTATTTTGCCTGTTTTAGCTGCAGTGACTATGAGGTTCGTCTGTCTACATAAGAAGGCAGGGATTTGTAAGATGTCTACTACTTCAGCTGCCCACGTAGCTTCCTCGTCTGAGTGTATATCTGTAGTGACTGAGATATTAAATTCTGATTTTATTTTTTCTAGTATTCTCAATGCTTTCTCATCTCCGATACCCGTGAAACTATCGATTCTTGATCTATTTGCTTTTCTGTATGAGCCCTTGAATACGAATGGAATATTGAGCCGCTGGGTGATATCGACCAATCTCTCCGCTATTCTCATGCACATATCTTCACTTTCTATGGCGCATGGTCCAGCTATTAGAAAAAGATTATCTTTATGCAATAATTTTGAGTACTCCATTTTTGTAGTTTTGAAAAGTGAAAATCTTCAACAAAGAAACAAATAAAGGAGCAAAAGACTTAAAACAAATGCAATAAGGATAGGTTACAATACTTTTCAAAAATAGCTAAATCAAAATAGCACTATATGAAATACGATAAAGAAGCACTAGCACTACATAAAAAACACCAAGGAAAAATCAGAATAGCTCCAAAGATGGATGTACACAGTACTCATGATCTGTCACTCGTGTATTCTCCAGGTGTAGCCGCGCCGTGCCTGGAAATAGCTGCGGACGAGGAGAAAGTATGGGACTATACGATCAAGGGAAATTGTGTAGCCATAATAACTGACGGTAGTGCAGTCCTAGGATTGGGTAATATTGGTGCCAAAGCTTCTATCCCAGTTATGGAAGGTAAGGCGATGTTGTTCAAGAGGTTTGCAGGGATAGATGCATTTCCATTGGCTCTCGATACACAGGATACAGAGAAGATAATAGAAACAGTTAAGTTGCTCTCACCGATTTTTGGTGGGGTGAATTTAGAAGATATATCTGCGCCCAGATGCCTAGAGATAGAAGAAAGATTACAAGATATAGGCATTCCTGTGTTTCATGATGATCAGCATGGTACAGCTATCGTAGTACTAGGTGGCTTGATCAATGCTTGTAAAGTAGCGGGTAAAAAGTTAGAAGACCTCAAAGTAGTGATCAACGGAGCGGGTGCAGCGGGTATAGCCATCGCAAAGTTACTAAGGTGTGTAGACAATGTAAATGAAACCGCATGTATTCCTGTAAAAGAAATACTCATCTGTGATAGTAAAGGTATCATCTCTAATGAAAGAAATGATTTGAATGATGCAAAGAAAAAACTACTCACATTCACCAATCCGTCCAATGTATCAGGAGGCTTAAAAGATGCCATAAAAGAAGCGGATGTATTCATAG
Organism: uncultured Saprospiraceae bacterium; assembly: GCA_938007965.1. Classification (GTDB taxonomy): domain Bacteria; phylum Bacteroidota; class Bacteroidia; order Chitinophagales; family Saprospiraceae; genus CAJXUU01. Next base: position 39,505 of record CALLMH010000039.1, read on the forward strand.
GTGTAAGTGTAGGTGATCTATTGAAGGCTGAAGATGTAGCTACGATGGCAGAAAAATCAATTGTATTTGCACTGGCAAATCCTGAGCCGGAAATCATGCCCGAAGAAGCATATAAAGGAGGCGCATTGGTAGTCGGTACAGGTCGAAGCGATCTTCCCAACCAAGTCAATAATGTGCTAGGTTTCCCAGGAATATTCCGTGGGGCGCTAGATGCCAAAGCCAAACGAATAACACCAAAGATGAAACTGGCTGCTGCATATGCTATCGCTGATTGTATCAAATATCCTAATGCGAAACAAGTAATACCGGCAACGCTCAATATGAATGTAGCTACAAAAGTTGCTCAAGCTGTAAAAGATGCTGCTTTGGAAGAAGGAAATTGATCTAAGGATGATTTTTGATTAGATTAACCTGATAATTTATAATTGTAATATGGGAGTTACGCTTCACTATAAAGGAAAACTAAAGTCGGCGACATTGATTGAAGATATCGTCAGTGAATTGACAGATATATCGGAAGCCAGGAATTGGAAATATCAAATCATAAAACCTGATTCAAAGGATGATCCAGAAAAGGAATTTCTCAACCTTCAGGGTATCATGACTGCACCTGAAAATTGTGAACCCATCAGTATGACATTTCTAGCGGATGGCAGGTTGGTATCTCCTATGCTGTCCGTATTTTCCCCTGATGATATAAAGCAATTTCTAGAGGAAGATGATTATTACGCCTTTACCAAAACTCAGTTTGCAGGTGTAGAGACTCACATAGAAATCGTAAAATTACTAAAATACTTATCCTCCAAATACTTCGAAGTTTGGGACTGCAAAGATGATAGTGAGTACTATCAGACTGAAGATGTGACGAAGCTAGAAGAGACCATGGATACAATAGACAAAGCGATGACAGCACTAGATGATGCCTTTCATGAGCATGGTGATACGCTCGATAAAGGCAATCCACAGGAAATGATGGACTTTATATCTAGTGTATTAGGCGTAGATGATATCGAAGTGAAAATCGTAAATGCATCAATCGATGAAGATGGAATCCAAATCATAGATGAGGACGCGGCGATAGAAGATCTTCTTAACGATGATATCGAAGAAAACAGTGATAATGGGAAGAGGAATGAGGATGAAGATGATATAGACCTCTCGGATTTATTAGATATGGATTTGTGATTATGTAGTAATGTATTTCGGGGAAATTGTAGGAGATTTACTTCTTTATACAATACGTGTTTGCGATACGATCATGTAGCGTCTGTTTCTTATCCGATGCGAGCATTGCCAAACAAGAAATCAACACCACGATACCCCATCCAGAACTTATCATTTGGTAGGGGTTGGTTTGTACAGCCATGGACGACTCTAAAAATCCATCCGCCTCTAGGAAAGCATCTTGGCCAAACATCCAAAAAGAAGAAAGCACGCCAATCGCAGAACTAATTAAATAAAATCCATTTTTCATAAATGATTGTACAAGATCTATGGGTTCATTATCACTGTCAACCATCAAAATGCCTACGGCCATCTTTCCGAATGTAGCTCCGTAAATTCCTTCCATAAGAGGTTTGTACAGTGCAGCGATAAGAGTACATAATAACATAAGGATCAGATTCTTCTCTATAAACCCAAAATAAAATGAGCCACCTATAGGTAGTGCAGTGACTACGAAGTCAACAAGTGATGCCAATAGCCTATTTCCGAAATTCGCATATTCTACGATGCTGTGTTTTCTTATATTGTCTGAGTCTAGTATCTCCATTTCTGTTAGTTTTATAAAAACCAAAATAGAAAAAACAAATGGGATTGCCAATTATGAAGATGGATTCTAACCGAGTAATTTATATCCGGGTAGTTCAAGAAGTAAGGAGAGCTATACAATTGTGTGATGACATGGGTCGTAAGTCGATAATATTTATAAACGATCAAGGCTATTATCGCATCCGTTTAGCTTTTATTTCTAGATATTTATTAACGGTATTGATAGATAGGTCTTCTGGGGCAGTTAGTATTACTTGGATGCCATTGGCTTTTATCTCTGCAGCTATTTTTTCTTTTTCCATTATTGCTCTCTGCGTAAAAGTTTTGTCGTAGATATCTTTTAGCTTCGTCGTCTTCATTTCTTTTACCTTTTCTAATTCTGTGTTTTTAAACATGATGATGACTAAGAGGTGTTTTCTATTTAGAGATTTGAGATATTTTAAGTTTCGATGCAGATCATACGGTTGCTCGAAATTTGTAAATAGTAGAAGCACGCTTCTTCGAGATAATTGGGATCTCAAAGTATAGAATAAAAGTTCAAAATTTGATTCATTGAATCTCGTTTTTTGGTTGTACAGATAGTTGGTCAGTTTTTGAAGGTGATTATGTTGAGCGGAGGCCTTTATTATGGATCCTATTTTATCTGAGAATGTGATTAATCCAACTCTATCGTGTTTTTTGAGTATGATATTAGATAATACTAGAGAGGTATTGACTGTGTAGTCTAGTAGTGTCAGTCCTTCGAAGGGCATTTTCATAGACCGCCCCTTATCAATGATACAATAGACCATCTGTGACTTGGAGTTTTCGTATTGATTGACCATCAATTCGCCATTTCTAGAAGTGGCTCTCCAATTGATGGATCGGATATTATCACCCTGTACGTAGTTTCTTATGTGTTCGAATTCATCGTTTTCTCCGATCTGTCTGACTCTTCGTATTCCTGCCATATTAGCGGTTTGGGAGAATACCTGCAACTCGAATTTTCTCATCTGAATGAAAGATGGATATACAGCTACATCTTTATCGAGATCGGCTGTTATTCTACGTTGTACAAATCCAAGATATGGATACGATATATACAGATGTAATTTACCGAAGGCATACACACCTCTTACAGTAGGTCGTATTCTATATTTGATCTTCTTATTGTCTTCCGCTTCGATCGTGGATTGTTGGATGTAATTACGATGTTGCAGTTGCATTGGTAGCTCATCGGTCAGTTCGTAGCGAAGTTTATGTTTGCTTTCGTTTGAGATTTTATATTCGACATGTTGGACATCTCCGAGAGACAATTTTTCTGATACCGATCGTGATATATCGACTTTACTTGATATATACTTCAATAGTAATATATCTGCCAGAACGAGGACCAAAAATATTCGTAACATCCACCATCCGATATCGTACCAGATGGAATACGAATATCCTATGACAAATGCTATTATGCAAATCGCCAATCCGATATAAAATCTTTTATCTAAGTATAGATTCATAAATTATGATTACAGATATTATCTAGGAACTTCGAGTTCATCGATGATTTCCTTGATGATGGCTTCGGGAGTGATTGCTTCCATCTCAGCATCGGGAGTCAGGATCAATCTATGATTGATGATATGTGGAGCTACATATTGAATGTCATCAGGAATTACAAATGATCGACCGAGTATAGCGGCATTTACTTTTGCAGTTTTCAGTATAGCCAGCGAAGATCTAGGCGATGCTCCTAGATAGACCTTGCCGTGGCTTCTTGTCATTTGGACCAGTTCACAGATGTACTTGTATAGTTGATCTTCTACATGTACCTTACTTATTATCTCCTGCATTTTTGAGAGATCGCTAGGCGTCACTATGGGATTTAAGACATCGAGGTTTGGCTTATGTACATCATCTTTATATTTCTGTAGGATACTGATTTCCTCTTTGATATTCGGGTAGCCTAGTTTCAATTTCATGAGGAATCTATCTAGCTGCGCTTCCGGGAGTTTGTATGTTCCTTCCTGCTCGATCGGATTCATCGTAGCGATCACTACGAATGGGAATGTCATCTCATGCCTAATGCCATCATAGGAGATCTGTTTTTCTTCCATTACTTCAAACAATGCAGACTGTGTTTTCGCAGGAGCTCTATTTATCTCATCGATCAAAACCACATTGGAGAATATTGGTCCTTTTTCAAATTTGAATTCCGAAGTATCCATCTTATAGATCGAGGTTCCGATAATATCTGACGGCAGCAGATCTGGGGTAAATTGGATCCTTGCAAAATCCGCTTCTATCGCTTTGGATAGGACCTTGGCAGTGAGGGTTTTTGCAATTCCAGGCACACCTTCCAGTAGCACATGACCACCTGCTAAGATACAGGTGAGGATTAGTTCTATATTTTCTCCTTGGCCTACGATCATTTTTTTACACTCAGTCTTTATCGCGCGTACTTTCTCTGAGAAGTAGTGCATTTCTGGACTCACTTGATAGCGATTGGATATGTAATTTGATTGAGCTGTATTTTCTGTCGCAGGTGGATCATTTGTCTCTGATCTAGATAGATTCTGATCCGAATTTTCATCTACATTCATATTTATGTTTTCCTGTGGCGTTTGGTCATTATGTTCATCTATCATTTTATATGATTTTAGCTATTACTTTTTTGGTTTATAAATTGATATATCTGTTCTAATCTTCTATTTAAAGTTACAAGTTGATCCTCTCTGAATGTATATTTCTCTTCGAGATTACGGAATCGATCTATGATATACTGCAAGTCAGATTGCGGTATTTTTGATTTCTTAGCGAGGGTCTCTACGTATGTTGGGTGGTCTTTTTTGAGGAAGTACTTTTGTTCCATTTTGTGGTAAAATATATTTCTCATATGTGCCACCAGTTTTTCATGTTTATTTTGCTGATAGAATAATTGGCTTACGGTATCGATATATTCCAGCGAAGTATTTTCATTTTTATCGGTGATTGGTATTGCTTTTTGCCTTCGTTTGCCACCAAATATGGCATAGGACAAAAGTCCCAATACGAATAGGAAATACGCTGTCTTGAGTGGTTTGGAAGACATGATAAATTGAAGCGGATGCTCTGCTGGTGGAGGTTTGATTCCATTCAGTGTTCTTAGAAATACAATATATGCTGGATCGAAGTGCGACAACATCCGTTCCATATAATCGAACATCTGTGGCTGCCTGTACGAGTGATTATGAAACACGCTAGGAATCATGTGATAGTAGAGTGTCCCTTCTCCTATTTGAAAACGAGCGAGCAGCACCAGACTGTCATTTGCTTCTACTAATATCGTATTGTCATTATAATTGTACGTAGGATCTAGGAGCTGGTATGCCTCTGTTTGATCATATTGAAATTCTCGATCCACAAACCTGTAAATGATCGTGGAATCCAATTTTAAACTATCATTTTTAAAGTTAAAATTAAATTGTTCTTGATAGTCGTAACTGGTGCTATATCCCATGCTGAGAGTATCTTTGAGCTGGTAGGGAAGCGTTTTTGCCAGAAGCAATACATCATTTCCTTTGCCGATCAAGTCCATTAGTGTATCCATAGAAGTATCGTCGTAGTTGCCCAATATGTGGATATACAAGCCGTTCGTCGTAGTGGTATCACGAAATTCTTTTGATATTTCATAATCTACACCTTCGAAGTATCTGATGATTGATTCTTTGAATACATAGTAACCCTGAGGTTCTTCATCTTCGAAGTCGTTTTTGTCTAGCCATATCACATCAGGTACCTTACGTATCTCGAAAAATAAAAATCCAATCAGAGTGACCAAGGCTGCCAAACAAGCTAAGATGATTCCAGTTTTATTCTTCATGATCAAGTTTTAGGTCTTGTGTAGAATAAAATTTCTCAAAATCTCTTCTCAGATGATCAAAAAAGTCTCGATCGATATCTTCCGAACCATACCATACTCGCTCATATGCCATCACCAGATTACGGAAGTGAACAATCTTGCTGTGTTCGGACATCTCCCTTAAGTAATCTCTATTTGTCTTTTTGGGCTTCCATATGATACTTTCTTCGGCGACCAATACCTGTAGCAGTTGTATGAAGAGCATCCGTACTGCTTCTCGATAATTGCCAGCTTCTAGAGCGATCTCCAGTCCCGACTTTGCATCTATGGATTCTATATCTTCTACATCCTCTAAGTCCAGAGGTGCTATCGCTTCGAGTTTCTTCTCTATACTAATATTAGAAAATATCAATACCAAGATAACCACGATCAGTATGATGATACCCAAGTAAAGAAGATACTGAAGTATCACCCCTAATCCGCCAAAGTTTATAGGAATAGTGTCCTTCACTTCATCTTCTTTTTCTTTCTTTTTCTTTTTCTTTTGTTTTTTAGGAACGAGTTTTCTTTTCGATTTTTTGTATTTGATCAGTTCCTTGAGATCTTCGGTTTCGGCTTCTGTAAGGCTGTATATACTATCTGAGTATTCGATTTGAGCGATGCACAGCTGAGACGTCATTGATAATATAACCAATACAGTAATGGTAACCAATTGATATGTGATCATCCTCATACTCATACTTTGGCTTCGAATATTGAGGATTGTTGATTAAAGTTTTCAAATCTATCCCACAGGTCCGAAGCATTGACCTTCGCTTGCTCCGAGTGATATACATTCATAAGTAAGTAATAATATAGAGGAAGGGTGAAGATATGTATCAGTGTGTAGGTGATCGTCAGTATGATTACTCTTGTCACATTCTCGCCGTCGAATAGTTCGTGCCAATAAAAGAAATCAAAAATAAAGTTTCCAAGGGAGGAATATACTCCGAGATATAAGCCATAATGCAGAATCATAACCAATACCGCTGCGCTAATTTGATGAAACCAATTTGAAAATGATTCTTTATAAATAGTGATGATTTTCTTCCATACAGCCCATCTGGATTCTATGGTAGAATCTATCATCTTGACAAAAAACGTTGGCGGTACGACTATAAATAGTATGAATATCCATATCGGGTTATAAAAATACATCATAGCTAATGGTCCCAATATGATCAACATGATATTGATATAGTAATATTTAAGATATACCATCTTGTTTTTGAGCGTGAGATTGACGTCATTATAGATCATGCTTATAATCATAAAAGCATAACTCAGTGACAACCAATATACACCAAACATGAATAATCCTCCGAACTCTATAGTCAGAAGGTGAGCGTAATCTACAGATTCTGTGTAGACCAGTAGGTTGTAGTCAAGTGGGTATTCGTGATGAGTAGTTATAAATTTTTGGTAGAAAGTAATACTCGCAACAAAGATCACAAATAACGGAGCTAGTGCATGGTTAATAAATGCTCCTAGGTGTGTTCGAAATTGGGAAAAAGACACTGCGATGTTTTCTTCAAAGGGTCTGAGTTTATCTTTTTTTAAATGAAGAGGCTGCACATTATCTGGGACTATTTCTAATGCACCTTTATCTACTAAGATGTACTTGTGATGCCACCAAGGATATATCACATACATCCCAAGGACATACGTCAGCGATATAAGTATTATCAATAGCTTGACCAAAGATGGTAATCCAGTCAGTCGAGTCACAAATGATTCTAGAAAACCAGCCATTATAAATAAAGGAATCGTACCGACTATGATCCGCACCGCTCGTTTTGCCGAGATCTGAAGAGATGTGGCGCGATTGTAGGTCTTTGGAAATAAGAGCCCGTTGCCCAATACAAGACCAGCTGCGCCAGCAATGATGATAGCCGATATCTCAATCGTGCCGTGGATCCATATTGTAAGAAAAGACTCTACAAATAATCCCTCAGAGTAGAAGAAGTACTGAAATGAACCAAGCATAATACCATTTGTAAACAATACAATTATGGTTCCTAATGATCCTAGTATACCTAATATAAAACACAAGAAAGCGACTTTGATATTATTAATTGTAATTGCAAAAAACATATTTGATTGTTCTTCGCCTTTGTATACGGCCATGGGGTCACCATTGTTTATATTGTCTCTAGTCATAGCGACATATTCTTCTCCGACGACTACACCTAGGAAATCTGGATTATTCGATGATGACACGATGCCAATAAGGACAGCAATTGCAAAAATAAGAAATGAGGCCAAGAGTGCTTTCCGAGATCGGTACATCTCAGCGGGCAGTAACTCACTGAAAAAATGTTTTACAGCGTCAAGGCTCCACTCCGTTTTCTTGTCTTCCATCGAATCAAAAACCTGCTGTGTCAATTGGTTGAGGTAGGCTCTTACAGATCGTTTGGGGTAGAATGTACTCGCATATGCTAGGTCACTCGATACCTTTACGAATAGGTCGTGAAGCAAATCGGGATCCTTATCCTTTCGCTCAAGTAGGTTCTCGAGTGCACGCCATGTATCTTTGTTCTGTTCTATGAATTGTGATTCTGTCAATTATCGTTCATTGGTTTTATATCGGTTATTACGGAATGATGTTTTCTTTTAACAGGTTATGAAGGTGAAAATAAGAATATTTGTATATTGATGCGACAAACTATAGGTCAATTATATAAAAAAGAAATCAATTGAAGTATATCGATATTTCCACTTCTCATAATATATCCATCAGATATAAATTAGCATCCGCTACAGAAAGAGTCTCAGCGTGGGTGATTGATATAATTATATTGATGTTTTATGCTTCTTTGGTATCAATTGTTGCGAGTATAAGTACGGTGATGTGGTATATATTAGTGTTTTTTGTGATCGCATTTTATCATCTTATTTTTGAAATATTAAATAATGGACAGTCTATTGGCAAGCGATTGCTCAAAATAAAAGTCGTGACTTTGCATGGGCGTACCGCAAAAGCACAGGATTATTTTCTACGGTGGATATTTAGAATATTGGATATCACATTTACTGGAGGGATGATGGCCATCCTTTACGTCATATCTACTGAGAAACATCAACGGATAGGTGATATACTAGCGCAAACTACAGTAATCAAACTAAAAGCTGACAATCACTACGACCTTGTTGGGTTGATAAAACTAGGGAACCAAAAAAGAGAAATAACATATCCAAAAGTTACGATGTACGACGATGATGACCTGATGCTCGTAAAAGATGCAATTACAAGACTCCATAAATCTCCGAGTTTAGAAAATCAAAAAGTCGTAAGGTCTATTGCAGATAGAGTAGCTACTGATCTCGAAGTAAATCTCGGCGAGATCAAAAAATTGAAGTTTTTAGAGACGGTCTTGTTGGATTATATAGCGCTTACTAGATAATTTTTGATCTATTGGGAGGTTATATAAGTATGTTTTTATGCTCATTAAAAATAAAGGTTTACAAAGGGTAAGGTACTCAATTTGAATATTCATTTATATGGTGAAATAGACCACCTATGTATATCGAGGCTATATATAAGATTGGCGGTGTACAGCAATTAATTCTCGATTTTATGATGACGGTACAGCTCATCAAGGTATATGGATAAGGAAGATTAGTGTTGATACTATGGCAGAAATATGTGGAATTTGTGTAGATTGGTTCCATATATATACAAGTTGGACTTCCTCGGAATAGTGGACAGTAAGATAAGTTAACTTTGTAAACAATAACTTATTATAATGAAAAAAAATAGAAGAAAGTACACTAAGACAGAAAAGCTCGAGATAGTAAAGCTAAGTATGAGCGACGAGCATACTGTGGCAGAATTAGCTGAACGGTTTGTTATATCAACAAATACGATATACAACTGGCGGAGC
>CALLMH010000040.1 GCA_938007965.1 uncultured Saprospiraceae bacterium
TTCTATCTCTGAAAATAATCCAGATAAGGTAATCTTATACAATAGCCAACCTGTAAAGGTGAAGCTAGAAGGAGATAAGATCAAATCTTTTATAGGTGAAGCATCAGCGGATTACATGGAAGGCTATACGCTTGTCGATAAAAAAGTGGCTTATTCCCCGTCTACTCCTATTCAAAAAGTAATAGAAAGTGAATCGACAGCAAATGCAAATTATGCTATAGTGTCGAACGAGAAAGTCTTACTTAATTATAAGAAAGGGTACGCTACTTTGGATAAAGCCATGATCAATAAGCTCAATGAAATAGCATTATTATTAAATTCTGAGCCTGGGACTAGGGTTCTGATGACCGCTCATTTATCAGATACGGATGATAAATCTAGTAAGTTGTCTGATAATAGATTAGGAGCCGCAACTGCTTATCTTAAGATTAAGGGAGTATCTCTTAATAGAATCCAAATAGAAACCCAATCTAATAGTTCACTATCCGATGTGATTGCTGTTAATTATCTAAGGTAACAGGTAATTGAGTTAAAATCAATTAGTTATAGTTTGATAATTCCATAGGTAGTCCGTAAACATAGAGAGCTATACAATTATGTGGTGATATGGTTTTTACAGCCTAGCTGCTAGTGAAATGATATATTTGAAAAAATGCATCGTTTTCACAATTGAATCATTACAAAAGGGGTAATATTTTCAGAACTAAGGCTATTATGGTCTAATGATTAAGAGGAAATTTTGTATTTCGGAATATCTCTATATACAGATAGTCTAAATGCTATAAAATGATCAGTTACGAGTAGTATCTCTTCATTTCATAGAAGTCTCTAACCCGTTCGTCTACTTTTATATCCTGTGGTTTTATTGGTCTTTTGAGTACGATACCATCGAAGGTTCTACATCTGCTCAGAGCAACGTAAGTCTGCCCATACTCGAATGCGCCACCACCTAGGTCTATAATCACCTTGTCAAAAGTTTTTCCTTGGCTTTTGTGTATGGTTATAGCCCAAGCTAGCTTGACTGGATATTGTTTAAATGTACCTACCGTATTGGTGGTTATGGATCTTGGGTTTTCAGGATCATTGCTATATTTTAATATATCCCATTCCCATTTCTCTAATTCGAATGTTTTGGTGTCTTCATATCCGTCTAGTACTGAGACTACAATAGAATTTGGCGTAAGATCCCTTATTATACCTATGGACCCATTGACGAATCTCTTTTTAATATCATTCTTAAGAAACATAACCTGTGCACCTACTTTGAGCATTAATACAGGATCAGTGGGGAATAATCTAGGATTGAAAGTTCCAGTTAAGTTAGCTGTATATGAAAACGATTCGGTAGTTAGTTTATTAATTTCTTTTGTATTGATCTCGTCAGCTGTTTTGTTCCTACTCGTGAGTGTAATGTAGTATTCTGCATCTTCGGGTAGATCTACGACTCGTTCATTGAGTTCTTCCATATCATCATAGTCGAAGTGATTGAGTCTTATACTATCGAGTAAGTTGATAAATTTTCTTTCTTCCTGTCTGAATACTTGATGCAACTCGATCATCGAGAATTCATAATCTGATTTTGTGATAATATCCGCTGAAAAGAAATAGGGACTCTCGTAATGGGTTACAAAATGTCTCTTCTCAAAATCACTTGCAATGACAGGCGGAAGTTGGAAAAGATCACCAAAATAGATCATTTGAACTCCTCCAAATGGGGCATCTATATTTCTATTTACTCTAAGGAAAATATCTATATTATCGAGCATATCTGCTCGAACCATTGAGATTTCGTCTATGATGATTACGTCCAATTTGCAATACATCCTCCAGTTTTTTCTTCTTTGGATGTCGTATCGATTGATCATCTTAGGAGGGAATCCAAAAAAAGAATGTAAAGTCTGACCTCTGACATTAAGTGCAGCGATACCGGTAGGCGCTAGAACTGCACAGACCTTACGAGTGGTGTTACGAAACAATTGAAGTAGGGTGGATTTACCTGTTCCCGCCCGCCCAGTGATGAATAGACTATCTTTTGTATGTTCTAATTGATCTATGACAGCTTTGAATTCTTCACTTAAAGCAAGAGGCTGTTTTAGATCCATGACAAAAATAATTTAGACAATTAAGATGATGATTTTAGTTTTTTTCGAATGCTGGATCGTTCTCCGGCTTTACATAAGGGTCTTTATTCTTTTTTCCGAACACTGATACTTTCACATATCTGCTTGGATTTAGTCTAAGGTCCTGGAGTAAGAAAGACAGATTTTTAGAAGTCGATTCTAAATTACCGTAGAGGCTCTTGTCATTTAGTAGCATAGCGAGTGTACCATCTCCAGTACTTGCTTTTGACATGAGCGAATTCAGATTTTTCATTGCAGAATCAGCATTGGCTATTGTTCCTTGCAGTTGAGTCATTGCCTTTTTTGCTTCGTCTAGTGTATTCGTTGTAGCAGTTATCGTATTTCCTACATTAGCATCTTTTAGTTGAGTGCTCACTTGATTGAAGTTTTGAAGCATTGTGGTTATTTGAGCATTACTCTGAGCTAGGTTTCCAGTGATGGAGGCCATGTTATTCATGGTTTGGTTTAGATCCTTAGCGGATTGAACCATAATTCTGTTCGTAGTTTCGGTCAATTTAGCCATGTTATCCATTGTCTTTTGGAGATCAATTATGGTTTGATTGATGGCTCCTTCTCCATCCTCCGTTCCTAGCTGACCTACTATAGTATTCAATTCTGAACCGAAAGCCGAAGCGTATTCTTTGACATCATTGGTCCCTACCATGGATCCCAATAGGCCGATGGTTCTTCCTTGCAGTCTGTCACCATCCTGAGCACAATCCGCTCCCGTACATTGCTTGTCAAATGATATACTTAGAATTTTACCACCCATGAGACCGTCATTGACTTGTTCGATCAATGCATTTTTAGGAATTCTATAATCTCCTTCTACATTAAATGATACGATCATTTCTTTAAGATTTTGATCATTTAATTCTACATCAAGTACAGACCCTACAGAATATCCATTAATGTATACTTTCGATGATTTGGATAATGCCATTACGTCACTATATACAGTCTCAAATGTAAATGACTTCTTCAATGGATTTTTACCTTTTAAATATGTGTATCCCCATATACTTACAAGTAAAACGATGAAAGCAAAAGCTCCTAATTTTATTTCTCTAGACATTGTGAATGTTCAGTTTTGTTTTTGAAAGGCACCGAAAATATTCTCGTTACCAGATTACTAACTACTTCCTCAACTATTTGTTTGGGTTTAATAATCTTAAGTGTAAAAATAGTAAAGATATATTAGTAAATAAGGGAATGTGAAGATGAAAACTTAAGAGATCTGTTTATTGTGATTTATTAACGTAATCCTATCTATTTCATTTGTTCCCCAGTATTAAGAATATCCTCGATAGTTCATCATCTTATCGATCTTTGGTTTTGGTCTTTATTACTTGTTTAACTAGCAAGCAAGAATTCATATACAATACAAATCATGACATGCTGGATGATGTCTAAGTATTATTATTTTCAGCTGTGGATCTCGTTCGTATACTAGCTTTATGACCTTCTTGTCATTAAGTCTAATATACGGTACATTATATATAACAATGCCTCCAAAGTACTTATTGAAGGCATTGCGAAATCTATAATCTTTGAATCCTCGTAAATACGAAGATAATAAAGTGTGAGTCGCTAGTTATAAGTTGATAATTATGCTAATATCTTATCTATCTCCTGTTTGATTCCATCTGCTAGAGCTTGAGCATCTGTAGCGGTTTTGGCCTCACTGTATACTCTGATGATCGGCTCAGTATTACTCTTACGCATATGAATCCATCCATTGTCAAAGTCTATCTTGAGCCCATCGACTGTATTTAGTTTTTCAGAAGCATATACTTTAGCGGTCTCGGCTAGAAGATGATCTACATCTATTTCTGGTGTTAATTGGATCTTATCTTTGACGATAGTGTAGTCAGGATATGATTTTTTTAATTCACTGATCGAAATATCTTTTCCAGCTAGCAAATCTAGCATGAGCGCAATTCCTGCCAGTGCATCTCTTCCATAATGAAGATCTGGAAGTATTACTCCACCATTTCCTTCTCCACCGATTACAGCATTGGTTGCTTTCATAGCATTTACCACATTGACTTCACCTACTGCGGAAGCGGTATATTGCATTCCATGCTTATTGGTCACATCAGCTAGAGCTCTTGTCGACGATAAGTTAGAGACAGTATTACCAGGTTTCTTGGTCAATATACTATCTGCCACGGCTACGAGCGTATATTCCTCACCAAACATGGAGCCATTATCGCATACAAAAGCCAATCTATCTACATCTGGGTCTACAGAGATGCCTAGGTCAGCATTAAGTTCTTTTACTTTATTGGATAAGTCGATGAGGTGCTCAGGTCTAGGCTCTGGATTGTGTGAGAAATCTCCAGTAATCTCTTCATTTATTAAGTGGATATTACATCCAAGTTTCTCTAACAATGGCGGTACACTTATAGCTCCAGTACTATTGATGCAATCTACGACTACGGTAAAGTTCTTTGCTCTGATAGCTGGCACATCCACATAATCCAATGCCAGGATCATATCGATATGTTTACCTATATAGCTATCATCCTTGGATACGCCACCTAGATGATCTACCTCTACGAAGTCTAAATCGCCCTCTGAGATATAATCTATTATTTCTTGACCATCTGCCGCCGATATGAATTCACCCTTGCTATTTAAAAATTTCAAGGCATTCCATTGTTTTGGATTGTGGCTTGCTGTAAATATTATTCCTGCAGATGCATTTTCTTCAGTAACAGCGATCTCTACAGTAGGTGTAGTACTAAGCCCTAGATCTACAACATCAATCCCCATTGAAATCAGAGTGTTGACAGCTAGTTCACTTACTAATTGTCCTGTGATACGTCCATCTCTACCTACTATTACTTTCGGATTTTTATGTCTTTTTTTGATCCAAGTTCCGAATCCTGCAGTACATTCTACGATGTCTACTGGAGTAAGATTAGTGCCTGGTTTTCCGCCTATGGTACCTCTGATACCCGAGATTGATTTTATTAACGTCAATTTTTTTGAATTTTAGTAATGAAATATGTGGTTTAAGAGGTGTTAATTATTCAGAGTAAAATTAATATTATATATAGAATTAAGGTAATATGTTGTGTGTTATCTGCTGTTTACTATTTGTATTCTTTTTAGATCTTTAACATAAATCCTTCGTTCTACTATTATTAGTCTTCGAAAAACTATATGGACTTAGGATACTTTAATTTGTGACAACACCTCGGCAAAGTCCTTGAGCACAAAAAAAAATAGTGCTCTTACTTCTTAAATATCTCCACAACAATGACTGTAATCTAACCTAGACTTGGTTGTATTCTATATAAGAGTTTGGTTTGAAATTAGAATTCTATTAATTCGCTTACTATTATTTTGGGGTCATTACGGATCATATTGGCAGGGAGTGACTCTTCCGAAGGCATCTCTCGAAACTGAGTATTTATGTACACTTTGGATGTAATTGAGTCATTTCTTTTGATGATACGTACATTCATACTATCCAAGCCGAATCCATAGATTGGAGAGTAGAATGATCCCGTGGCTCCATCTTTGAATGCTTTGTTGAGTTGATTTTCTACCATTAAGCTATCAATGTTACTTATGTCATTGATGTAAATATGCGTCATAGCTGCACGCTTTGGATGTATTAATTGCACAGATTCCAGTATACTGTTGTCATCAAATATCTCTGATATTGTTGATCTGTACTTGCTCAAATCTACATCCGTGTCATTTGCTATATTGTAATATGGCATCTGTCGTGCGAGATTTGCTTCTTTATTCTCATCTAAGAGTCCGAGATGCCCCTCATTTATATAATCATCGAATGTTGCAATGCTTGTTTGATCATTTTCGCTGTTGTAAGTGAAGAACAGGTTGGACTTGAGTGGAAGATCTTCTGTAGGTATAGATTGGAGATGAGCTAATGTCATGGAGAAAATAAACATAGCAGCTCCAAATGTAGATGCTACTCTGGATGCTTGCCAAAATTCTGGTAGCAGTGCAAAAGCGGCGAAACAAAATAAAGCTGTTGGGATTATAGCTGCGGCCAGGATATTTAGACTGAATGCTAGGTAGATCGAATGCGAGACTACGGTCCAAAATCCTAAGATAAGTGCCAATGCTATTACACCTACGACAAACCGGATTAAGGATTGATTCTCGGAAGTGTATCTAGTCTGAATCAATAGTCCTGTACTTACAATAGCTAACGGATACATGAGCAGGTACGTAGCGGATGGAGCTTGTACATATAGTACTAGGGCAAGTATATTGAGAAGAAGAACGATGGCCACTCCAAGGTTTTCAGCGTTATATTTTTTTAATAGTATTTTTCCAAATAATCCACAGATAAAAACTGTCATACCAATACCTGCCAATAGATACCACTCATGATTATAGTAGTGATGGGCATAGAAAGTAGAATATTGAGGATATGCGGATTTTAGTAAATGTGTGATGCCAAAACAAACTGCACAGGATATGACCAATGTGCCTAAAATACCAAGGAATCCTAAACTATAATGTTTAGTGGAAGTAATTTTTTTTCTCTTGTAGTAAGTCATGAGCAGCACGGCTATGAGCATGGCCAATGAAAAGATAATCAAATCCAGATCCGCATTATAATTAATAAAGAAGCCGTAGAAGTTGAAGAAGGTTGCGTTTTGCTCTTTCTCCTCTTTGAATTCATAATTTGAGAAGTGTTTTGCGGCGAGGTACATATTTTCTCCAGTATGTTGTACACTTTCCTTACTGATGGTCTCAAGATTATCTAGTGGGTGGTGATAATATGAAAATCCATCTATATATGCATGATTTATCCCAGGCACATCTTTTCTCTTGAATATTGTGAAGTCAGATCCATTGCCCATTCTTTTGTATATCTCATAGGATAGAGAATTGGCAATTGGTCTTTTGTATACCTTACTAATTTGATCCACTAACCAGGCATTATTATCAGACCATTCGAATGCTATTCCAGGGCCTGCATTTCCACGTGCTTCATAGTTGAGCATGATTCCGATCTGAGACAGGTCAGTATTATCAGCATAGTATTGTGCGCCAAGCAAGCCATATTCTTCTCCATCGGTGATTAGTAATTCTATGTCATTTTTTCTGTTTTCATTCTTAAGCAGTTTTACCGTTTCGATGGCACAAGCAACAGCATACCCATCATCGGCCGCTCCTGGCCCTTCCATCACACTGTCGTAGTGGCACGATATGACTACTTTGTTCGCATTTGAGTCTGTTCCTTTTAGAGTAGCGATCACATTCTCGACGTAGGCCATCTTCATATATGATGGTTTCCATGATGATCGAGTATATCCAGTTTGTACTTCTACTTCGAGGCCTAAGTCCTTCAATGTTTTTACCAAATAGTCTTTTACTTTTCTATTTTCTGTACTACCGATTGGATGGGGTTTCTGTGCTATTTCTTCTAAATAAACGAATGCATTTTCGGCAGAGAAGCCTGAAGTATCCGAAGGTTTGACCTTGGTGGAGGATTCAAGATGATAAGCTACAAATGCAAGAAAACAAAAGATGATTAGAGCGGCTACATTTCGGATCATTATAGGAGTAGATTTGGAGTTAAAGTTAAGAATCCAAATCTAACCTTTTTTAGATTTTATTCACCAATCGTGATGAGATGATATATGTGTTCGCTAGATTGACATAAGCTAGTGACTTGTTTTAATCATTAGTTGTGCTGCAGTATGTGTATTCCTAGTCATAATTATGTTATATACACCTGCTGGCAATTGTGATATATCCAGCTGATTCTGTGATATTCTTTTATAGTTTACAATTTGCCCATTGATGTCATAGATTATAATTTTTGATTGTGGATCGATATCTCCTTTTATATTTATGATATCTAATGCTGGATTAGGGTAGATAATTAGATTTGGGTTTGTGAGATTAGAGTTAGAAAGGGTGATTATATCAGCGATATAAGTGTTGTTTTCATCATTATCGTCAAAGGCATAATTCACTCCAGTTATTTTGAGAGAAATTTGGCTCGGATCTGTGATCATATTAGTAGATCCATTATATGTAAATGTTTCGCCCGGCTCTATGATGACATCGAAATGTTGCCTTATGTAGCTAAAATCGAAGAAGAAGATTGGTAGATTAGGAGAGGAGATAGCAAAGCTGTTTATAGTTTCTGTACCATTATTTCTTACTGTGAAACTATAATCATGTGTTGCCCATGTTGTCGAGTCATTGGTTTTTATTACGGAGGCCGTATCTAATGATAGATCCGCTCTTATGGGTAGAAAAGGTTCGCCGATCGTTCTTTTTTGGACGTAGTGATAGTCAAAACCATTTTCATCATGGCGCCCTACAAAGTATATTTCATTGCCAACTACTTCAAAAGTTCGAATTTGGAAATCTGGAATTTCATCATAGAGAAGTTCGTATATGGTATCAACTTGTATAGTGTCAAATGTTTGATATCGTGACACTATATATCCATTATCATTGGATGTTAATTGATAGAACTTATCCTCCATAAATTGTATCCCCAAAGAGTTGGGTGCGATAAGTTTGGAATTAATCAATGAGAAATTATCGTAATCATACCATTGTAATTGGCCTTCGGTTTCTAATACAAGACTATTATTGTAGGGATCATTTAGTAGATTTTTATAATCAGCTAAGAAGAAGACGGGAAGAATCTCATCGTCTATGTAACTGTATAGACTATCTTCTTTGATGGCAAAGAATTTACCCTCTAATCCTTCATGAAAGCCATTTATTGGAGATGGCGATGTATAGACGATCATACCATTTTCTAGTTTTGCTAGATCTCCATTGTGATCGATTACTTGATCCTGTATAAACGGTAATGGGGATATGATCCCATCAGGCACTTGTTGGAAATTAAAATCAAAATTTTCCGCACCGAATTGTGTTTTACCCCAAAAACTCCCATCTACATTTCTTAATGAGACCACGCCTAGACCTGAGATATCATAATCAAATGCCTCCAAGAGTAGTAATTCTTTAGCATTGATGCCAGTGCGTGTTGTTTTCGTTTGGTACATGAATGGATCATATGTAAGTAATGTTTCAGGTTTTTGATTTCCAGTTATTTTTTTCAATCCATCGTTGTATGCTATATGTAAGGTGTCACCTATGATAAGATGACCATTAATGGACATTAGTGATCTTTCATGAGATAAGAATTCTTGCCAAGCTGATTGAGCATTTGCAGATGATAGTAGTAATGAAAATAGGACTAGATATAGATGTTTCATTGTTTATCAATTGGTTGTGATGCTAAATATATACAATTTTCTTGTACAGGATATTAAAATTCGCAGTTTGGTCGTGTCAAAGTAGAATGTTGTAGATCAAGGAATATGATAGGGTAGTATGAATAGAAGAAAGTTAGTCATTTCCAGCGATCGTCATATAGTATCGATGTTACAAACATTGACTATGGTATGTGGTTCGGGCTGTACGTTGAGAGTTTGTTTCTATTAAAAAATATATATTGACAATAAAGGAGGCCACTTACTGCATTTGCAATAAGTGGCCATAGTATACCATCTATTTTAATGGATTATGATTATCAGTGTAAGAATTACTTCTTAAACTCCATAATTGTCTTTTCGATGATGTCACAGCATTCGTGCAATTCTTCTTCAGTCATGACTAATGGGGGAGCGAATCTGATGATGTTTCCATGTGTTGGTTTCGCTAGAAGACCATTATCTCTAAGGGCGATACAGATGTTCCATGCCGTTTTGCTATCCTCGGTATCGTTGATTACGATGGCATTGAGCAGACCCTTTCCTCTTACGAGTACGCACAGGTCAGATTTGTCTACTAGAACTTGCATTCTCTCCCGGAATATTTTCCCTAGTTTCTCCGCATTTTGAGCTAGGTTTTCATCTTTGATTACTTCTAGAGCGGCCATGGCTACTCTGCCACCTAGCGGATTACCGCCGAATGTACTTCCGTGCTCACCGGGTTTGATGCATAGCATGATGTCATCATCAGCTAATACAGCCGATACTGGGAATACACCTCCAGAGATCGCCTTCCCTAGCACGAGTATATCGGCTCTGGTTTCATATTTATTTTCGCAGTTATTGGCACATCCACAGTTTCCACAAGTAGCGAGAAGTCTCCCTGTCCTAGCGATACCCGTCTGTACTTCGTCAGCTATGAATAGTACATTATTATCAGTACAAAGTTTTCTGACACCTGCAAGGTAGCCTTCATCTGGAACGAATACACCAGCCTCTCCTTGGATCGGTTCTACGATGAATCCCGCAACATTAGGATCTTTGAATGCTTCTGCGACGGCATCTAGATCATTATAAGCTATAACTTCGATTCCTGGTAGATAAGGACCGAATCCTTTTCTAGCATCAGGATCTTGGGAAGCGGATACCACAGCGATCGTACGGCCATGGAAGTTGCCAGAAGCGAAAATGATTTTTGCCTGATCTTTTGCGATCCCCTTCTTCATGTACGCCCATTTTCTACAAAGCTTGAGCGCTGTCTCTACAGCTTCTACTCCGGAGTTGATTGGCAACATCTTGTCGTAACCGAAATATTCGGTAATATATTTTTCATATGGTCCCAATACGTTATTGTAAAAAGCCCTAGATGTAAGTGTTAGTATTTCTGCTTGTTCTTTGAGTGCGCCTACTATTCTTGGGTGGCAGTGACCTTGATTTACAGCGCTATATGCTGATAAAAAATCAAAGTATCTTTTGCCTTCTACATCCCAGACGTATACTCGCTCTCCACGTTCGAGTACAACAGGTAGTGGGTGATAATTATGTGCACCGTGTTTATCTTCCATTGCCATCAATTGCTCTGACGAAAGTTTTGTCATTGTATCCATATTGCTCGTTTATTTATGTTTGGTTAGGAAAATCCGTATTTCTTCGCAAGTTATATATATGAATCCAAGGCGCAAAATGAATAAGACAATATCAAGATATATACAGCAAAATATATATTAAGTATTTGTACTATCCTTTTTATATGTATTTATCTTTTAGATTACTATATTTATCCATGCAAGCAATATTAATGAGAAATAAAAAGTATTATCACGTCATTTGGATTATTTTTCTAACCTGTGTCATGGTATTGCTTGAGTATCTGTTTGAAGGAAGAATTAGCAAAGGGACCCTTGTGAAGTCCTTAATATTTGCTTTGATTATGGAGTTTGGTCATTATTGCATGATCGAATACCGCAAAGAAAATGAGGATGCAACTGATATTTAATTTTTGGAGCTTAATCAGCGCAGATAATAAAGTGTGTCTAATTCAAAATAGAGGGATGAAGTCTAAAAAACTGTAAGATATAAACCCATGAAGTACATTATTCAGTTTATTCTTGTTGCATTCTTTTACTATCCCTTTACATATATGTTTGGTGCGAGTCTAGAAGGATGCAGCTATTTAGAATCAACTCCGCTTGCATTGATCCTAACCTTTGGTACATACTGCCAAGATGTATATCGCAAAGAAAATAAAGAATTAGACACCAATTGAAACAGTTAAATCAAATATTCTCTATTTTACTGCCAGTGATACTTGTAGCGATGGCAGTCCATTTTATTAAGTTTCGATCATTTATACACTTTGATTATTTTAAATATTTATTGTGGGGTATTGTAATCGGAGTTGGATATACTATCGGAAAATCTATATTATCTAAAAAATAGAAAGCAATGAGAGCCGCTCAATTTATTTTAGGAACTATAGCCATATTGATCGTACTGTCCGCAGTCTTGGTCTATATTCGGCAGCGATCACTCGAAGGGTTCAATCCTTTCGTAGAGGTGGTACTGGGTACTGTGCTAGGAATGTATGCATACAAGAAAGATGTAGATCAAAGACGTAGAAATGAGTCAGATCCTAAAACTTGACCTTAATCCAATACTGCTTCATAGGTAATTATTGGCTTAGTTTTAAATGCATCAAAAACAAACAGCAGAAAAGTTGGGTCATAATCTGCTTTCAACATCACGTAACTACTCTACAGTTGAATCGCTTTACTGCGTTGACCAAAAAATTATTTTTTGATTCGAAAAACGAAAAACTGAAAATGCACCTTGCGGATTCTAATCTGTTCCATTCTTAATTTATTTCTGTATTATTGTTGAAAATACACTGGATATGAAAATTAATATGAATGTAATCACGAATTTCGTCTCATACGTAGCTATGTTTATGGCTTTGATAGCGATTTTTCGATATGTAGTGGATGGTACATTGGATAATTGGGTATGGTATAGATCTATGTTTATTGCAGTGGCGGTAGCTACTTACAATGTATGGAAAAACAATAAAAAAGGAGTTTATGATGATCAAGAGAATGCTTAAATGGAGCTGTGTAATATTATTTTGTCTGTCACTATATGGTATACAAGCACAAACTGTAGATTCGATAATCGCTGCCTACGAATCCGTCGATGATTCTGAGAATGATTCTGAGGAGGAGAATTCTCCTTGGTATTTGTATTCTGAATCACAGACGATGATTCTGCGAAAAAAAATGGGTGCAATATTAAGCAATGTAAAGTCCGTAGATAGATCTAAAGCGAGCGAACAAGATTTGATAAATCTTGATCTACTAGAACTGATTATAGAGGACCGAATATTTAACATTGACTTTAGGAAACATGAGATGCCTCTCACTGCCGAGGGAGGGTTTTTAACTAACATCATATATAATATCAGCGGGACACGCATCAACTCAGAAAATGACGGGAAGGAATTTCTACACAAGATCAAAATGCTTCCAGAATATATAGATTCTCAGATAGAAAATCTCAAGGCAGGGCAGAAGCGAGGCGTAAGTTCTCCCAAACTGATAGCTGAATTGTGTTTAGGAATGGCAAAAGAAGTTTCTGAATCGGAAGCGGATGATAATTTTTTTGCGGAAGCTGTGAAGGGCACGGATGTAGAGAAAAAAGCTATTGTTGGTATTCTGACCCAAGTAATTCCTTCATATCAGAAGCTCGTCGAATATCTAGAAAATGAATACATCGTTAATGCACCAGAGGAGATTGGCGTCCGGAGTATAGGAGGGGGTGAGAAATTCTATGAGCAGCGTGTAAAATATTTCGCTACAGAAGACATCAGTCCAAAAGAAGTATTCGATATTGGGATGGATGAGGTTGCTCGGATTCGCGCAGAGATGGAAGCAATCATTGCTAAGTTAGCATTCGAAGGAAGTTTTGCTGATTTTTGTGATTTTCTAAGGACAGATCCACAGTTCTACCCGAAGACAGGAAAAGAACTACTGCACTATGCGGCATGGATTACAAAAGAGATGGAAGGGAAATTACCAGATTACTTCAATAGGCTTCCGATGATGCCGCTTACTGTGAAGCCAGTGCCAGCTGCATTAGCCCCTAACTACACGACAGGACGGTATTCTGGTGGATCATACACTGCGAAGAAAGCTGGACAATACTGGGTAAATACGACAAACCTTGACAGCAGACCATTGTATGTAATGCCTTCGTTATCTCTTCATGAGGGAGTACCCGGACATCATACACAGATCATGCTGGCTGCAGAATTAGATCTACCTGATTTTCGAAAGAGCCAATACTTATCTGCCTTTGGAGAGGGATGGGCGCTATATTGCGAATATCTTGGAAAAGAAGCCGGGATGTACCATACAGAATACGAAGCATTTGGAGCTTTAGTCTATGAGATGTGGAGAGCATGCAGATTGGTAGTGGATCCTGGGATGCATTATATGGGATGGTCTAGAGAAAAAGCTTTTGATTTTATGAAGGAGAATACAGCGCTGTCGCTTCATGAAGTAGGGACAGAGATCAATAGATATATCGGCTGGCCAGGTCAAGCTGTATCCTATAAGTTGGGAGAATTGAAAATTCGAAAACTGAGGGCATACGCGGAAGCAACTCTAGGAGATAAGTTTGATATTAGAGCATTTCACGATAAAGTATTAGAGAACGGGAGTATCCCGATGGCAACACTCGATCGTATTATAAGAAAATGGGTTGCTGATTCTGATAAATAATATCAGACGTTTTTAATGCGGATGTTTATATATGAATAGTTCCAAACAGTAATATATATAGTCCAATAGTATACCATACTAACAAACAATCAATACTATTACCGTATTGATTTTCTTACTTAAGTTGTAGACATAAAGAAGGACAGTGTGTGCGCAATGATGAATCAACTAAAGAATTCACAGTAATAGCTTCTTAAATCAATTCTTCAGATTTCCTACCTATATTATATATATGGTATTCAGTATTGAATCCTTCAGGAGATCAATAGCTCTTCGTAGGGTCAATAGTTGTATCGTCAAATCAGTCAATAATAATTTAGATCTCTTCATTTCTCCTTTATAATGCTAGTGGTATTGTACTTATTAGTGGAATATTGATATTCTATCACTCTTTCGATTTCATTTTTTATTCATTTTTATAAATTTTTCAAGAGAAAAAAATAAATGTATTAAATGCTCAAAATCATTGTATTTAGGGGCGTTTGTGCCAGAATCTTACATTTATTTATCCCAAAATGTAAATTATTTTATAATAGACATAGGGGTATGTCGCCAATCTGTGTGTCTTGTTTATGTATTGCAAATTTAAAACACTTATAAAATGACTACTACGCCCAACGCTTTTTTTGAAATTATAGATAAAGTATCGATGTTAAGACAATTCCAACTATTCTCTGATCTAAACGAAGAAGAACTGCAAGATCTAGCAAGAGCAACCGAGATAAAAGCTGTAGCAAAGCATAAATATGTTTTCAAAAGTGGTGACGACAGTGATTTTCTCTATGTACTTATCAACGGAACTATCAAAGTAGGTAATACTTCAAAAGATGGTAGAGAAGTAATAAAGACCATCCTTCATCCGACCGCATTATTCGGAGAATCTGGATTGGGTTCTAATGAAGTAAGAAATTCATTCGCTAAAGCTATCGATTCTGAGGTAAGATTACTTAAAATAGATGTAAATGGTTTCAGAGAATTAATGAAGTCTAACTTTGCTTTCAACCTTAAAGTAGTAGAAAACTTAGGTAATAAGATTGCTAGAATCGAAGATAGATTGCAGTCATTAGTATTTAATGATGCAAGAACTAGAATCGTAGAGTTCATAAGAGATAATGCAAATAAATTCGGTAGAAAAGTAGGGTATGAGATGCTTCTTAAGCACAGCCTTACACAACAAGATATTGCCAACTTCACAGGGACATCAAGACAAACAGTAACATCTGTATTGAATGATCTAAGAAGTTCTAATCAAATCTACTTCAAAAGAAAAAGTATCCTTATCAGAGATTTAGAAAATCTAGCATAAGCAGATATAAAGAATTTTCAGAAAACGTTTTCTCATAGACCGTAACTGAAATCCTAGCTATAACAGGTATCCTCTAATAAGAGGATACCTGTTTTTATTTTATCTACAATGTATTATTTTAAATCAGAAACTATTCGAGGGCATAAAATCAGCTTTCTATCTCCTTGAGCAACATCGGCCATAATTTATCTTTAGATTTAGCTTTAAATATTCCAAAGTGACCAATTTTATCCATGCCAATTTCTGATGGTTGCACTACCTTCATATCTAGTACTGCATTTGGGTAAGCTGATGTCAGTTCTTCCATAGTCGATGGGGTAGACATGGTGTCATCAGGAAAGTACCAGGCTATGATTTTCTTATTGATTTTATTATAATAGGAATGACCCACTTTATTATGTAGATAAGACGGCATCAATCCATTTTCTTTACTATTTGTAAGCCAGTCATTGGCTACGCCTTTGGGCCAATCTTGTCCTAGACCCACGAAACCTGGGATATATCCTAGCAGTGCATTGAGAGGTGGAAATAGTAGAATCGCAGGCCATTTTACTTTTAGTCTATTTATAGTTGGAGCGAATTTATTAAAGTTTCCAGAAGAAGTTGAGAGCAATATGACTTTATCGAACGACGACCAAGTCTCCATTAATCCATATATCTGGCCTCCCATACTATGTGCTAGAAGGTGTTTTTTTAGATTCGGGTATTGGCTGTCGATGTAGTGCGATACAGCATTTGCGTCATACTGACCCCAATCCGAAATACTAGCGACGTAACCCCTCATTTTTTTCGGTCTGGAATCCCCTACACCTCTGTAATCATATAAGATTACTATATAATTTTGCTCAGCTAGATAAGTTGCAAGCTTCAGGTAAAACTCCTTTTTCGTGACAGTTCCAGAATTAAACTGCACTACGGCTTTCGGATTATTGGTTTCAGAGGATACGACTAGTGCGGATAGCTGTGTTCCGTCACTCGTATAGATCAGTCTTTTTTCAGTGATAACCATATGATTTACATCTAGTTACAGGTTAATTTAATCACAGGAGTCTGGACTTCATTACTTTTATTGCCGGCTCTGTCTACCATATATATCGTAAATGTCAAATCATTATCAGGATACTGGGCAGGGCTTTCGCACGCTGGAATCGAATCTTGAGGTGGAAATATACAGCATGTGTTAAGTAGTACCATATTGATAGTGCCTGAGACTCCATTATTTGCTCCTTGTTCTGGGATAGCAGGAATTCGAAATCTATCGTAGAACTCACCAGTCCTATTGTCGATGACAAATATATTTACACCTCCCATTCCCATCGGGGTGCCTATATCTCCATCTCCATCTTGAAATGATAGACTCACAACAGTCGTATCACTATTCAGAGGTCGCTGGGACATCTGCAAATTAGATAACGACACGAACTCAATGGCTGGCGTGTCACTATAGTCAGGAGAGTTAATACATGAATATATGCCCATACAGACAGCTGCGATCAATAGGTATGCTAGTGTTTTATTCAAATTCATATTTAAAAAACGTGATTACTGCTCCTTATGTTTTACAGTCGGAAACTCTGTATATCTTTGTGCAGAATTAAAATTAATTTTCTCATTTGAATAGATCCAATCTTATATCAAACTTAAAATCAGTCGACGAGACATCGTTTGAGTCTGTGGCTTTGGATTTATTCAGGTATCAATATATAAATAATTCTATTTATAAAGAGTGGGTGGACGCATTGAATATCAAAGTAGATCACATAAACTTGTTAAGCGACATCCCATTTTTACCCATTTCGGCTTTCAAAACCTATGAAGTATCTTCAAGTAAGAATACGGTACAGCATGTGTTTACTAGTAGTAGCACTACTGGATCTGTACCATCGAGGCATATGGTTTATGATATTGATCTGTACTTGGATCATTCAGAGTCGATCTTCAGAAAGCAATATGGAAACTTAGAAAATTATTGTTTTTTGGCGTTATTACCCAATTACTTAGAGCGTGAAGGCTCCTCATTGGTTGCTATGGTTGAGCATTTTATCAATAAATCTAAGTTTGAGGAAAGTGGTTTTTATTTGTACGATCATCAGAAATTGGCTGATCAACTGATAGCATGCCGAGAGGATGGCAGACCGACAGTACTATTTGGGGTGAGTTTTGCTTTGTTAGATTTCTTAGATGAGTTTGATATTTCATTTCCCGAACTGACGGTTATAGAGACTGGAGGGATGAAAGGTCGAAAAAAGGAAATGACGAAGCATCAACTTCAACTTCTATTGTCGGACGGTTTTGGAGTGGATCACGTACATTCTGAGTATGGTATGACAGAGCTTTTCTCTCAAGCTTACTCGCAGAGAGATGGACTATTTGCAGCACCTACATCCATGAAGATATTTACTAGGGAGATTACCGACCCTTTTCAAATTACGGCTTTCGGTAAGACAGGAGTAATGAATATAATAGACTTGGCTAATATTGATTCTTGTGCATTTATCGAGACTCAAGACTTGGGTAGACTATATGAAGATGGCACTTTTGAGGTGTTGGGTAGATTGGATGAAGCGGATATTCGAGGTTGTAATTTGATGGTTTCAGATCTGTGAGGCTAGTTCATCCAGTCTTCATTTAGAAGTCCGTATATGGCACTATCTAGATACTTACCATCGAAGAAGTAATCTTGTCTGAAATGCGCCTCTTTTTTAAATCCTAATTTTGTGAGAAGATGATGAGAGGCTATATTATCTGGATTCACATTTGCTTTGATCGTATGTAATTCCATCTTTCGGAATGCAAAGTTAATTATCGTTTTCGCCGCTTCTGTTGCTATTCCTTGGTTCCAATGATCCTTTTTGAGGGCGTATCCTATTTCTCCACGGTTATTTGGTTTGTCTATACGCCATATTCCCATGTAGCCTATTGTTTCATTTGATTCTTTAAGAGTGATCACCCAATTGACACCGACTTTATTATCGAAATTAGATATGTTTTCTTCGATCTTTGCTTCTATATCCTGCATGGACTTAGGCGGATGAGTATCAAGATATTTCATCACAGTTTTGTCTGTCCGCAGCGCATACATATCTGCAATATGATCTAGGGAGTGCCTTACTAAGACTAGTCGCTCAGACTCTAATACAGGAAATTGATGGAAGACATTTTCATTCATAATGAAGTATCTCGATATTACCTAGTCAAACCTTCGAACAACCAATTGGCTACTGCCTGTCTATTTGATTCTATTAGGATTCTTTTGTGATCGCTTTTGTTTCTTATATTAGCCAGCTCTACGAATACTGTAGTTGGTTGTGTATAATTAATCACGTATAATCCTCTTGATTTTACCGTACCTTTATATCCTCTTCCTGCTTGGTATTTATCGTATTTTTCTTGAAATGTATCTCTGATTTTTTTTACGAGTTTTTTGCCATGCTTACTTTTCTTATGATGATAGAAGAATACATCTTGTTTTTTAGATGCGCTATTACTATCTACATGAAGAAATATCGCTACTTGATCTTCGTACTTTATTCCTTTTGCTTTGTAAGATCTGTACAGTCTGTTGATCTCAGCCGCTCTTTGGACTAGACGTGCCTTTTGTCTTCGTGGAATCTTTTTGCCCATACATCTTTCGTCATAGTCGCATTTGAGAAGTTTCCCATCTCTAATACCATCATTTGGATCCTGTATGATGATGTGTACTTTTGCACCATGTTGCATGAGATCGCGAGCCAGTCTTAGAGAGATATCGTAGGCATATTCATCTTCGCATAGATCTTTGTTATCCAAGCAGTCATTACACATCGCTCCGGGATCTGGTCCACCATGTCCTGCGACGATATAGTACACTTTATTTTTTAGAGATCGGTCCATTACATTGACCTTTGCGTATTTCTCGCCAAATAGGCCGACGTATAAGTTATTCTTATCTGTTTTCTTGGTCGTATTTATTTTAGGTGCGGGTATTTTAGATTGAGGTTTGTTGGATTTTACTTTCTCTATGTTTGCGGTTTCTGGACCTGCACAGTGGATTTCATGATAAGGAACCCAAAGGATTTTACTTGCTTTATAGTCTGTTTTTCTTGCTCCTTTTTTAAGAATACCTTCATTATACTTCTTTATTCTTACCGCTTTTTCCCAATTATCTTCTCCGATTGTAGAGCGAATACTTTTATCATTGTAGGTGTAGATGTAGATTGGAAGTTTATAGCTTTTATGTGTAAGTAGCACAGACTTATCAGTGAGATCGTTCAGTTCTAGAAATTTTTCTTTATTACAAGGATGGATCATCAGATTGTATTTTCTGAGCAAAGCGTATATGCCTTCTCCTTTTTCAGGTTTTACATCATGAAAGTATGGTGCATCTGCAGAAACATCGAATGCAAAAAACAGTATAAAAAAACTTAGAAAAATCCGATTCATAATAATATTTCAAATATTGAGACTCTGACAAAAGTAAAACAAATTACAATAAAACGTAATATGTTACACTCTTTTATTTAGGCGTTTATCGTATTTTATTGATTTTAGATATTTTTTATTCGCTTCTGATTGTAAACAAACGACTGCGAATCATAGAAGATTGTAACACGAGATCAACCTTATTGTAATTGGGAATGTATATTTGCATTATGAATATAGTGCATATTTGGGCAATTATTAAGAAAGATATCGATATTGAACTTCGTCAGAAGTATGCGATCGGTGGGACTTTTTTGTTTGCGATTACCTCTGCATATATTATCTATAAATCATTTGGAGAGTTGAAGGCGATGGAGTGGAATATTCTTGTATGGATCATAGTGCTCTATGCTGGCTTGAATGCAATCGTCAAGTCATTTATACAAGAGAAAAAAGAAACTTACCTCTATTACTACTCATTATTTGGACCTTTGGAAGTAATAGTGGCTAAGTTAATTTATAATTATTTATTCACTATATTTCTTTCGTTTGCTGTGATTGGAGTATTCTCTGTTCTTCTGGGAAATCCAATAGAAGATGTTGGATTATTTATAAAAGCATTATTTCTCGGGGCATTGGGGATATCATCAGTTTTTACTTTTGTGTCTTCCGTTTCTGGATCTAGTAGTTCAAGTTCCACGATGATGTCTATCTTAGCTTTGCCATTAGTATTGCCGAGTGTGCTGATTATGGAGCGGACGACGGCGGTAGCCATGCGATTGATAAATGATAGTGAAATATATGAAGATCTGATGATCTTAGGTGGGATTGATTTGTTATTGATTGGGATGATCATTTTGATTTTTCCTGGATTATGGAAAGAGTGATTTTAATATAGATATATGAGACAAAACTGGTGGAAGTTTCTTGGGATAGCGATACTTATTTATACAGTAATCGTAGGAATGTCTACGCCACTTAAGCCGGGTGTACTGCGTATCGATTCATTGTCTGTCGGCCAAGGTGATAATAATGCTTCCATCACGCATGGAGAGACACATAAGTTCAGAGTCAAAGGATACAATACGAATTTCTTGGATAATGATAATAGGGCATGGTTGAAGTTAGATTCTATAGGATCGGTAAAGGCGAAAGCTGTGAATGTTATCAACGATACAGAAATTGATTTGACCTTTGATATTCCAAATCATTTTCCAGCGAGAGATACTTTTGAATCACTTACATTGGTATTGCATAATACTGAAGATGGAGCTGCCATATTACCCGATGCTGTTTTCGTGAAGAGTGATCTGACTGATATTGAAAATAATGCCGAATGGAAAATAAATCCAATCTCCAATCTTACAGATAAGACGGGTATGCAGTTCCCATACCGATCTGTGTTGCATGAGACGATCAGGAATACATTCTTCCATATACCATTATGGTTTTCCATGTTTATCCTACTTATTGTTTCATTGGTATACAGCGTCAAATATCTCAGGTCTGGAAATCTAAAGCATGATATATATGCATCGGCCATGGTCAATGTCGCAGTTCTATTTGGTATATTAGGAATTATCACAGGGTCGCTTTGGGCGAAATACACCTGGGGTACATTCTGGACTACCGACGTGAAGCTCAATATGTCTACTGTGGCAATGCTCATCTATGTGGCGTCTTTGATACTTAGAAGTAGTATCAATGATATTGATAGAAGAGCAAAACTTTCTGCCAGCTATAATATTTTCGCTTTTGCGGCATTGATCCCGCTGGTATTTATCATTCCTAGGTTGACGGATAGTCTACATCCAGGAAATGGCGGAAACCCTGCACTAGGAGGAGAAGACATGGAGAATACACTCAGGATGGTTTTCTATCCAGCGATCATGGGATTTACATTGCTAGGACTGTGGATGTCGAGTACGCTTATCAGGTACGAATTAATCAAGGATAAGTGGATGACTAGAAAGTAATCGTCTAAATATATTGGTAATGAAGAATAGTCAAATACCAAAAATACCCAATTGGAAAGTATTGATAAATCTTGCTTCTATATTGGAGAACCCACTGATTTTTCATAAGAAACAGTTCGATCAGGTAGGAGACAGTTTTCAAGTCAGTTCACTAGGGGGACATTTCTTTATTATCACGAGAGATGCTGATTTTATCACACATATACTGCAGCGAAATCATAAGAATTATGAAAAGTCATCTTTACAGACGGTTGATGTAGCTCGCTATATCGGTAAGGGACTATTGACTACGAATGGCGATCAATGGCTTACACACAGGAGGATGATTCAACCAGGATTTGGAAGAAAAAAACTCCTTTCGCTTTTTGAAACGATTAATATTGCGATCAAGCAGCAATTATCAAATATCGAAAATGGGACGTCACAAGATGTATATCCTTTGATGTCAGATCTTGCATTTCAAGTAGTGGCACAAGGACTGTTCAGCAATAGTAATATCCGTAAACGGATGGCTAGATTACAGCAGATAACTTATGATGCTCAACAGATGCTCATCAAAGAACTGCGACAACCGTATCTGAAGTGGTGGTTTAATCTTTCTGGTAGAATAAAGAAGCATCTAGATATGGGCGTGGAAGCACGCCAGCTACTTATGCAATTAGTGGATGAGCGTAGAGCGTCTGGAGAGGAGAAAGATGATTTGCTAGACATGTTGTTATCAGCTCGGTATGAAGATGGAGAGCCAATGTCCGATCAGCAGTTGATGGATGAGGTATTGATATTATTTACTGCAGGGCATGAGACTACAGCAAATGCATTGAGTTTTGTCCTGTTTCATATTGCCATTAATCAGGAAGTACAAGAGAAGGCCTATCAAGTAGTGCAAGAAAATATTAACCTAGAAGACAATCTATCGGATGCATTTTCAAAACTGTCCTATATCAAGTATTGTATTGAAGAAGCTATGCGGCTATATCCGCCTGCATATATTATAGATAGGGTAGCGATAGATGACGATGTATACAATGGTACCAATATCCCAAAAGGAACGATGATCTTGAGTTCTATATACGAAATTCAGAGAGACGATAGGTATTGGACAGATAGTTTGATCTTTGATCCTGAAAGGTTTGAAGAGGAAAATAAGCAAGAAAGTAAAGGGAGATATTACCCATTCGGTGCAGGACCACGCATGTGTGTAGGGAATCACTTCGCTATGTTTGAGATGATGCTTACGATATATCATGTGTTGAAAAAATATAGATTGTCGACTTCTATGGATAGAGTAGATATAGTGCCATTGGTGACATTGAAGCCCAAGAAAGTAAATGTGAAATTTGAATTGAGAGGATGAAAATGAGATAATTTAAGTAGGAGACTGTAAATGAAAAATGTCATCCATATAGTTGTATAATTAGAAAAATAAACGATTTTCGTATTATTATAATTCGTAATAGGTTGATTGGAAAAAGTATCTTTTTATACCTGCCCTAGAATATGAAGGGGGTAATTAAATTTATCATAGGAAATCACACTTTGTACCCCATGATTTTATTGTGTTTGTGTGCAAAGTCGGCTAAATTTAGTCAGAGGAGTGTGATTTATTAGAAAAATCAATTCTTCTAAGACAGTATATTTTGAACACTTAAATCAAAGAAAACGAGTAAATGAAAAAGCAGAATATAATAATTACAGTATTGTCGATGTTTATTTGTTCGACTACGTTAAGTGCAGAAAGTGGAGCGGTAGATTTTTTGAGATCTACGGGTAAAATTTACTCCGTGATAGCAGTAATAGTAGTGGTGCTGATAGGCATTGGATATTTTCTTTATAAAATTGATAATAAGCTAACCAAACTTGAAAATCAAATAAATAATGAGCAGTAAACAAGCAAGTTTTTTTGAAAGTGTACAGCGTAACTTTGATAAGGCCGCGATTCACACAGGTCTCCCTAAGGGATTGACAGATCAGATCAAAGCATGTAATGCAGTCTACCAAATGAGATTCCCCGTAAAAATAGGGAGTGGGTATGAAGTAATAGAAGCATATCGTGTACAGCACAGTCATCACAGATCTCCGACCAAAGGTGGTATTAGATTCTCTAGTCACGTAAACCAAGATGAGGTTATGGCATTGGCGGCACTCATGACATATAAGTGTGCTATTGTGGATGTACCATTTGGCGGTGCGAAAGGAGGTGTGAAAGTAAGTCCTAGGGCTTATAATTCCGCTCAACTAGAAAGGATCACTAGAAGATATACTGTAGAGTTGATCCGTAAGAATTTCATAGGACCATCTGTAGATGTACCCGCGCCAGATTATGGAACAGGCGAGCGAGAGATGGCTTGGATCTTAGATACCTACCAACAATTCAAAGGGGGTGGAGAGATTGATTCTGCGGGTTGTGTCACAGGAAAGCCAGTAAATCAGAACGGGATACAAGGAAGAACGGAGGCAACAGGTAGAGGTGTCTTCTATGGTCTGAGAGAATTCTGTGACCAGAAAGCTGAAATGAAAAAACTCGGTCTTTCACCAGGGATAGAAGGTAAGACTATGGTCATCCAAGGTCTTGGAAATGTGGGTTCTTATGCGGGTCTGATTTCTCAGGAAGAAGGTGGAGTCAAAGTCATCGCAGTTGCAGAAATGGAAGGTACGATCATAGATAAGGATGGTCTTGATATTCCTTCATTGATAGCCTTCAGGAAGTCTACAGGCTCAATTCTCGGTTTTCCAGGATCAAAAACATTGGACAATCCTAAGGACTGGATCAAAGTAGAATGCGATATCTTACTTCCGGCAGCGCTAGAGTCCCAAATCAGAAAAGACAATGCCAAGCTTGTGAAGGCTAAGATCATAGGCGAAGCGGCAAACGGACCTATTACAGCAGATGGAGAGGACATATTACTGAAAAAGGGAGTAGTCATCATCCCTGACATGTACTTGAATGCAGGTGGTGTAACAGTTTCATATTTTGAGTGGTTGAAGAATCTATCCCATATGCGTTTTGGAAGGATGGAAAAAAGATTCAATCAAAATAAAAATTTGGCTATGATCTCCACTGTGGAGAAGTTGACAGGCAAGAAATTAACAGCAAGAGAAAAAGCACAAATCGCTAGAGGAGCAGATGAAGTAGATCTTGTAAGATCAGGTCTAGAAGAGACAATGGTCAACTCATTCTATCAGATCCACGATACATTTAGAAAGAAAAAGAAAATCGAGGATTATAGAACTGCAGCTTTTGTGACAGCACTCAATAAAGTGGCAAATGATTATATTACCCTTGGTGTATTTCCATAGAGGTAGTTTAATTCTGAAAATATTTATGGCAACTCAATGTATATTGGGTTGCCTTTTTTATTTTATGTAAGGTCTATGTGTAGGGATGTAAAGAAGTAAGGGCACGTTCTGAACTCTGGTAATTTATAAAGTTACTGCAACAAGTTATATTGGCCTTAGTCAGTGTAGTTTTACGGATATCTCTATTTACTAATATTACAATGATTGTCAAACAGCCTAATTCTGATTGATTACGTTATATACACACAAGCAAAAAATACATCATCATGAGAAATATTGCGCTATTGTTTTCCACTGTCCTGTTCATGTTTCTCATTACTTCCTGCGAATGCACAAAGGTGGAGTGTGCTGGAAATCCATTTATATATATAGATATTATTGATCGCGATACGGAAGAGAGTCAATTATTCGGACCTAATCCTACATTAAATATATCTGATGTAAATGTATTTTCTCAAGAAAATGGAGAGACGATCAGCTATTCCACAGTTGAATTCTCGAAAGAGTCAGTCAGTTCTGACCCATTTCTAATTGTTCTGATCGATAACCTAATGAGTGATTCTATATTCATTAGTACTGGAAATAACACTATGGATACTCTAATACTGACAACTACTTTTTTACCTGAGTCAACTTGTTGTGATGAGACTCGAAGTATTGATAATGTGAGATATCAAGGCCTCGAATACTTGTTTAATGAATGGCCAATTCGGATACTAAGATAATAGCGTGTACTTTTTTTAACTCAAAAACGAAATCAATACTCCAGCTGCAACGGCCGAGCCAATCACCCCAGATATATTACTACTCATCGCATATTGAAGAATATGATTTTTGGGATCGACCTTGAGAGCGATCTCATTGGCTACTCTAGAAGCCATAGGTACGGCACTTAGCCCTGTAGCTCCAATTAGAGGATTGATTTTCTTCTTGTTGAATAAATTATAAACTTTTACCGCCATTATACCTCCAAGTATCGAAATAGCAAATGCTATAAATCCCCCTGCAATAATGAATAATGTATCCTTATTCAAAAAGGACTGCGCGGTCATCGTAGCACCTACTGTAAGTCCTAAGAATATAGTAGCAGTATTCATGATCGTTTCACTAGCTGCATGCGCCAGTCGAGATGTGTCAGTTCCTATCTCCTTGATCAGATTGCCGAAAAGTAACATCCCAACTAATGGTACAGAAGAGGGAACTAATAAAGAAACCATAGTCGCCAATACGATCGGAAAGATGATCTTGAGCGTCTTGAGATCTTTGATTTTGGTCTTGCTAGGGTAGAGTCTATCTTGCTCTTTCATATTAATAGCAAGTTCCTTCTTACTTACTGATAACTTCACTATAAATGGAATAATGACAGGAACTAATGCCATATATGAATAAGCCGCTATGGCTATGGGGCCGAGTAAGTGAGGCGCTAGTTTGATCGATGTATAGATAGCGGTAGGTCCGTCAGCGCCACCAATAATACCTAGTGCCGCGGCTTCTTTTAGCGAATAGCCTAGTGCGACTGCTGTTATCAATACACTGAATATTCCAATCTGAGCGGCTGCACCGAAGAAAGCAAGTCTTAGGTTTCTGAGCATGGGGCCAAAGTCAGTCATCGCACCGACACCTAGAAAGATTAGCGGTGGAAGGAGTCCTGTCTTTATCAGCATGTAATATAGCATGTTCATTATACCATATTCTTTAGCAATCTGTACAATGGAGAGTTCTTTGAGTGCATTATCCGATAATTGAACAACGGCCATATCTCCGCCTGGAAAATTGGCTAATAATACACCGAAGGCAATTGGTACCAATAATAGAGGTTCATACTTCTTCTTTATTCCTAAATACAAAAGGAAGAAAGCCAGGGCTAGCATGACCAATGTCAATGGAGAATTGACCAAGTCTCCAAAAGCTGTCATTTCATACAGTTTCTTTAGAATCTCCATATTATACTATCTTGAATATCTGATCATCTTCTTCGATGTCATCACCATGCTTCACTAATATCTCTGCGATCGTGCCACTTGTGTCGGCTGCAATTGCATTGATTACTTTCATAGCTTCTATGTATGCTACTGTTTCACCTTCTTTTACTACATCTCCTACTTTTTTTCCTTTTTCAGATGTTTCTTTCGTAAGGTAGAATTTGCCTTCCAAAGGAGCTGTTATGTACTTAGCATTAGCATCATTTGATAATGTCGGTGGTACAAGCTCGGCCTTCGGTACGGCAGCTATAGAAGTATTATCTTGTGCTGCTTCAGTTGGGTAACTTATGCGTACATTATACTTCTCTCCATTAACATTGAGGTTGAGCTCTTTGGGCATGGCATTCGTGCTACCAGCTAATGGAATCGGGGCAGCTACTACAGGTGTTCCCGCTGCAGTTGCTTTTTTTGCTTTTCTTTCTGCGAGATCTGCTTCGAATTTTTTCTTCGCTTCACCAGACTTAAGTGACTCATATTGAGGCGGGTGCATAGCATATTCAAGTAATTCTTCGTCATCTTGCCCATATGACCATCCTTTTTCGTCCATTTTTTTTCTGTAGACGTCTAGTTCGTCAGGATAGAGATCTTGAGGATTACCCGTATAGAATTCTCTTTTCTGATCAGAAGCCATTTTTAAGATTTCTGGATCTAGATCGCCAAGCAGCTGACCAGATCTTCCTAGGATCATTCCCCAAGTATTCTCATCAATCATGGCAAATCTTTTTTTGCCTTTGTATTTATTGATCACATTCATCAGGGACACATTTTTTACATATTGGCTGAATGGTGTCACCAATGGAGGATAGCCAAGCTTTGGCCATACTACTTTTACTTCTTCGAATAAGCCTAGAAGTAATTCTTCTTGATCTACATTTGGTTTATTGTTTTTGGTGAGCCATTTGTTTAGGCTCTTTACATTGTTTTCTAGATCTGCCATCAATGAGCCCATCATACCACCCGGCAGTCCAGGGCCGATCAATAGTGAATTCATATATCGATTCTTTGGATTGATATATTCGCCGAGGAAGTCATCCATAAATGATTGTGTGAGGCTCCTTACGTGCATGTAAGCTTTCATGTCGATATCTGGCAGACTGAATCCTGCATCTTTAAGCATTTCGTGGATGGTCAATAAGTCGGCATGGCCAGTACCCCATGATAGCGGCTCCATCCCTACGTCTATGATGTCTGCGCCATTTCTTGCAGCTTCTAGAGAGGTAGCGACGGAAAATCCTGGTGTAGAATGTCCGTGATATTGGATGATGATATCTGGATGACGGTCGCGGATACCTTTTATAATCCTTCCTATCGATACAGGTCTACCTATACCAGCCATATCTTTGATGCATATCTCTTCTGCACCCTTATCTATATATTGGTCAGCTAGATTTATGTAATAATCTACAGTGTGGATAGGAGAGTGCGTCACACTTAATGCACCTTGAGCGATCATGCCACCTTCTTTTGCATATTGGAATGATAGCTCTAAGTTTTGGGGATTATTTAATCCATCGAATGATCTAGAGATGTCCGTTCCTTGCAGCTTTTTGACTTTAAACATGAGTTTTCTCACATCTTTGGGTACTGGGCTCATTCGGATACCATTCAGTCCTCTTTCTAGCATTTGAGTTTGTATGCCAGCATCATTGAATGGTTGAGTCCATTTACGAACTGCAACGTTTGGATTCTCTCCAAAGAGAAGATTCACTTGTTCAAATCCCCCTCCATTGGTTTCGACCCTTGCGAAGCATCCCATATCTATGATAGGCTGAGCTACTTTGGTCAGCATGTCTACGGTAGGTACATACTTACCAGCTGCCTGCCACATGTCTCTATATACTAAAGCTAATTTTATTTCTTTCATCAGTATGCATTCTATAGAAAGATCTATTGAAGTAGTTTGAGAATATAATGTTATTTCCTTTGTAAGTCATTGAAACGCCATGTCTCAGCTCGTACGCAACTCAAAATTGTGAGCTCATTCGTTAGCTGCGACTATGAATTTCGAATTCAGTCTCGACTTGGATTCAAGTTTTGAATCCTGTAAGTAGTGCGAGGCACTTCGAGATCACGATAACACTATTCCTTAAATTACTTCATTTCTAGATTTTCAGTTAATCAATTTTTTGATGATTAATTCGACTACTTTGCGAAGAGT
This sequence comes from uncultured Saprospiraceae bacterium, assembly GCA_938007965.1. Taxonomy (GTDB): domain Bacteria; phylum Bacteroidota; class Bacteroidia; order Chitinophagales; family Saprospiraceae; genus CAJXUU01. Next base: position 29,257 of record CALLMH010000040.1, read on the forward strand.
TAATCTTTATCATTTGTTAGGTTTCTAAATCTTTTTGATGGAATCTATCTTACCATTCCCCAAAGTGATATGTTCTACCACCGCTGTCAATACTGCGATTTCTTTATTAGAGATGAGAGGTTTTATCAGTTTTGGCTGTGCTTTTGGTTCAGGAGCATATTTATTTATCAACTTGATAAGCAATGAACCACAAAGTACGACGAGCATCAAAACTATAAAAACGGTTACCATTCCTATAGCAAGCAGTAATATAGCATTTGATATGTTAGATTCCATTTAGTTATGTTTAGACTGCGAAAGTAAAAAATATTATCTCAATTCAACTATGTGAAATAATCAATGTTTAGACTTTTTGTTGCTTGAAAAACATTTTGGCAATAAACAATTTTAATATAATCAATAACCACCAAATTGTTGAATGATTCATGTTTTTCTTTAATTTGTAAATGAAAACATTCATCATATAGAGGTGTTCCAAACAATAGCATAGTATCTTGCATTTTTTTTAAATAATACTCAGTTTTTATGGATTTGAAAGTTTTTAAGTTTGGCGGGGCTTCAGTGAAGGACGAAGATGGTGTATCTAATGTTGTTAATATTTTAAATTCATATAAAAAAGAAAAGATTCTTACCGTAGTGTCCGCTACAGGTAAGACTACCAATGCACTAGAGAGGGTTGTTGATTCCTACTTTAACCAAAAGGGAGATGCAGACGAACAATTGCAAAAGATAAAAGATGACCATATAAAGATTATGGATTCGCTAGGTATACTCAATGAAGAAACATTTGCTGACCTAAGTGACACCTTCGTAGAGATTGATTGGATGATCGAGGATGAGGTGCAGGATGAGTATAATTATATATATGATCAGATCGTCTCAGTAGGTGAGCTAGTGTCTTCTAAGATTCTCTACCATAAGGCGGTAAAAGAAGGAGTAAATGTTGCATGGCTAGATGTAAGAGATGTAATTATCACTGACAATACGTACAGGGAGGCCAAGGTGATTTGGGCTGATACGCAAGCAAGAATGGATAGTAAAGTCCACGAATTAATGAATTCATATGATGTTATAATCACTCAGGGATTCATCGGGTGTAGTACAGAAAACTTCAATACCACACTTGGCAGAGAGGGGTCAGATTATACTGCGGGTATATTTAGCTATTGTTTAGATGCTAAGAGTTTGAGTATTTGGAAAGATGTACCTGGAATCTTAACGGCGGATCCAAGATTGTTTGAAAATGTAACGAAGATCGATAGACTATCATATAGAGAAGCGATAGAGATGACTTACTTTGGTGCCAAAGTGATACACCCTAAGACCATCAAGCCACTTCAAAATAAAAATATACCGCTATATGTCCGTCCTTATAATGAACCTGATGCTGAAGGCACATTGATCACCTCTGATGTAGATACAGTATATCCTCCAGTAATCGTGATCGAACCACATCAGTCCCTCATTCACATATCAACAAATGATTTTTCATTTGTGGCGGAAGAACATCTGAGTGAAATATTCGCTATGCTAAATCAATACCGACTAAAGGTAAATATGATGCGCAATACAGCCATCAGTTTTTCTGTAGCCGTTCAGAATAACCAAAAAAAGATTGCCAAATTTATCAATGATCTTTCTGATAAATATACCATTGTAAAAGATGATCATCTAGAACTTATTACCATTCGTCATTATGATGACGCCACAGTGGAGAGAATGAAAGTTGGTAAAATAGTCCTATTTGAAGAGACTATACGGCAGACAGTCCGGATGGCAGTGAAGGATGTCCCATTAGTGGTAAGAAAGGAAGTGTAGAGTAGAATTGATATTACACAATAGAGATTTATTTCTTTTCATCCACCTTATGGAATGCAGCCGTCAATTCATTAGATACAGATCCTTTGGTCATACGTACGAAAGTCTTTTCACTTACTTGTAGCGTGATTTCTTTGTCATCTATTTTTGTGATCTTACCTACGATACCGCTAGAAGTTACGACTTCTTTTCCTTTTTCTAGTGTGGTCAGAAAAGTCTCTTGTTCTTTTTGTTTCTTAGTGGTTGGTCTTATGAAGAAGAAGTAGAAGATAGCGATCATGATGGCAAAAAGAGGCATCTGACTCAGTAAACTTCCCCCATCAGCTTGTAATAATATGTATAGCATTGTGATTTTTTTTGTTTATTGCACAAATATAGTTTTTGTTTAGAAATGAATGGCATAGGATCACATATAGTATTGGTAGGATTTATGGGTAGCGGTAAGACCACCGTAGGTAAATTGTTGGCTGCCTCCCTTGGCGTAGACTTCGTCGATATGGATTCGTATATTGAGATCAAAGAGAAAAAGACGATCCAAGATATTTTCAAAGATAACGGAGAAGCATATTTTCGGACTTTAGAATCTAGAGCTTTGTCTGATATACTTTCTCAATCGAAGAAGTCGGTAGTGTCCACTGGGGGTGGGGTGCCATGTTTTGGTGATAATATGGATTTTATAAAAGCAAACTCATTATCAGTATATCTTAAAGTAGGCAGTAAAAGATTAGCCAACAGATTAAAAGATGATCATCAAAGACCACTATTACAAAACAAGACAAACAAAGAGCTGTTATCCTTCGTGAAGGAGAAAATGAAATCTAGGGAGATTTTTTACAATCGCGCAGATATTAAAATTAGAGCCATAGATGCTCCAGAAAATATTAAAGAAAGAATAGTAAATCGTGTCAAAGCACATTATACTAGATTCTGCTAACTGATGCTTAAAACATTAGATGAAATTCTCTCATGCTAACAGTTCAAAAAATAATATGCATATGAAAGTAAATATTTTAGCAATCGGCGTACATCCTGATGATGTCGAATTGGGTTGTGCGGGTACGATTTTGAAACATATTGCACATGGGTATAGCGTAGCTGCAGTAGACCTTACACAAGGTGAATTAGGAACACGGGGCAGTGGTCCCATTCGTCTAGAAGAAGCAAAAAATGCAGCCGAGATATTGGGTCTGGCAGCTAGAGAAAACCTAGGGATGGCAGATGGATTCTTCCAACATACAAAAGAAAATATTCTTAAAATATCTGCAGTAATCAGAAAGTATCGTCCTGAAATAGTGCTCGCGAATGCAATCACAGATCGTCATCCTGATCATGGAAGAGCTTCAAAGTTAATATCTGATGCTTGTTTTTATTCTGGCCTCCAAAAGATAGAACAAGTAGACGAAAATGGTGATACATTAGAAAAGTGGAGACCTAATGTTGTCTATCACTATATCCAAGATAGAAATCTAAAGGCTGATTTTGTGGTGGATATTACACCTTATATGGAGCGAAAGATCGAAAGTATTCTTGCATATAAAACTCAATTTTATACAGAGGGAGATTCTGGGCCTAAGACTCCGATTTCGGGAAAAGATTTCATTGACTATAACAGAGCTAAAAATAGAGCTTACGGCAGAGAAATTAATGTGGAGTACGCTGAAGGTTTCACAGTAGAGCGAAATATTGGAGTAAATAATTTATTTGATCTATTGTAGTAGATCAAATAAATTACGATTATATACTTTAGAGAGATCGCTAATTCATATTATAAGTCAATATTGACTAATATGTATAGGTGCCAGCCTCATTTTTTATGACCAGTTCTTGTTTTTCACACGCTTCTGTTTTTCCTATGATCTGGGCATCAATATTGAATGACTTTGCAATAGCGATCATATTATCAGCAGCTTCTTTATTGCTGGTATACACTTCCAGTCTATGTCCCATATTGAATACTTGGTACATTTCTTTGTAATCTAGTCCTGATTCTTCTTTGATCAGTTTGAATAGGGGAGGAATCGGCAGTAAGTTGTCCTTTACTATCCTTATGTTTTTATTGAGAAACTTCATGACTTTGGTCTGAGCGCCTCCAGTACAATGGATCATACCATTGATGTCTTTTCTATTCGCTTCTATTATTTTCTTGATGAGCGGGATGTAAGTTCTAGTTGGAGATAAGACTAGTCTGCCCGTATCTATACCATCTACCTCTGTGGCATCAGTTAGCTTTTTAGACCCCAAAAATATAACTTCATCTGGCGTATTGTGGTCATAGCTATCTGGATATTTGGCAGCGTATGATTTATGAAATACATCATGACGTGCAGAGGTCAATCCATTACTTCCCATTCCACCGTTATACTCATTTTCATAAGTTGCTTGGCCGTAGGAAGCAAATCCTACTATGTAATCCCCAACTTGGATGTCATTATCTATGATATCGGATTTTTTCATCCTAGCGAATGCGGTATAGCCTACGTCTATTGTTCTTACGATATCTCCCACATCAGCGGTTTCTCCTCCTGCGAGCACCATCTCTACACCATTATCTGACATTTCATCAAGGAATGTTTGTGTGTGATTGATGATTACATTCAGCACATCTGCCGTGATTAAGTTTTTATTTCTCCCTATAGTTGATGATAGGATGATATTATCTACAGCTCCTACGCATGCCATATCATCTATATTCATGACGATACTATCCTGTACGATACCCTTCCATACATTGATATCTCCAGTTTCTTTCCAGTACATGTATGCGAGACTTGTCTTTGTACCTGCGGTATCAGCGTGCATGATATTGCAGTAATCATCATCACCAGCGACATAATCTGGCAAGATTTTACAGAACGCATGCGGATATAGTCCTTTGTCGAGGTTTTTGATGGCTTTATGTACATCTTCTTTTGAAGCTGAAACACCTCTTAAATCGTAACGCAAAGAATCACTCATAATAGTGGATAGTTTTATTGGTACAAAAGTAACAGAAAAGTTTAATTTCTAATGTTATTTCACTCTATCGTCGGTTATTAATATTGGTTGGTCGATAAGTGGAAACTTATAGCACACAGAATCCACTTACATATAGCAAAAGCAATAATTATGAGTTTACTAAGAGTGATACTATCTTTATTATTTCCACCATTAGCTGTTTATGATCAAGGTTGCGGATCTATTATTATCGTTTTTCTCCTTACGATATGTGGCTGGATCCCAGGTGTTGTCGGCGCGCTGATTATTTTGAATCGAGCTGATAATCGATAAAGAGAAAATAAAATCAAACTGCCGATAATCAGGGCAATCTTTTCACAAGTAGTGAGAAAAAAATGCTATAAAATGGGAATATTCGTTATTTACGTATATCCCTATCTTATAAACAGTACCTATAGGATTTTTAGCCAGGTTTCAATTAAGCAGAGTTTCTACTCGCATTAATATTACCATAAAGGGATCTTGTTACGATTTTCTCATAGACTTCTTTGAGATCATTTTTATCTTCAGATAATTTTTGTAATCCATATTGTTGTATAGTCAACAATGGCAGTACGATTTGCTCCCTGATGCCGATCGAAGTCTTAGATATTGGCTCTTCCTGCATCAATTCAGAATATCCTGAAATCTCCAATAGCATATCTATTGATAATTTGTACTCATCATGCAATATCTGCCAGAAGCCACTATATTTTTCATTTTTCTTCATGTATGATGTGAGCTCGAAGTAAGATTTAGTAAGCGACATCATACTATTGAGAATCAATGCTTTGAAAAATGGTAGTTCATTGAATAGATCCTTCACTTCTTGTATTCTATTCTGAGATTTTAGCGTGTTGATTGCCGTTCCGATACCGAAGTAACCAGGTACATTTTGTTTCAGTTGACTCCATGATCCTACGAATGATATAGCTCTAAGATCGCTTAATGTCAGTTGTTTTTTATTACCTCTTTTTCCTGGTCTACTTCCAATATTAGCATTACTGTAATACTTCAGTGTACTCATCTCCTCTAAGTAAGGGATGAATCTTTCGTGTTGTTTTAGCGCATCATATTTCTCGAAACTAAGATTGCCCAGTTCCTCCATCAGTGCTCTTTGTGCTTTTGATAAATCTGGTCTTTCGTCCTTATTTAGATGGTTTACAAGACCTGCTGTTATCATTTGCTCTACATTGTATATGAATGCTTCTTGAGTTCCATAAGTACTAGTTATGGTCTGACCCTGGATCGTCAGTTGGATCTCATTATTCGCTATCGCTTTTCCCTGAGAGGCGTAGAAGCTGTGTGTTTTTCCTCCTCCTCTGGCAGGTGGTCCGCCTCTACCATCGAAGAATATAGAAGATACACCATTCTGATCACAGATTTTAGAAAGTGACTCTTTAGTATTGTGTATGCTCCAGTTGGCTCTGAGGTATCCTCCATCTTTTGTGCCATCTGAGAAACCTAACATGATGGTTTGTTTACTTCCTCTTTTTACTACATGATTTTTGTATTCTGGCAGTGAGAATAGAGTATTCATCACACTTTCAGAATTTTGCATTCCGACCATTGTTTCGAATAATGGTACGATATCAAAGTTAATATCTTTCGAATCATATCCGCACCACCTAAATAATGCATGCACAAACAATATATCAAACGTAGTCTCAGAATTACTGATGATGTATCTATTACACCCATCTTCACCATTCTTCTTTTGGATATTCGCTAAGTTTTTTATGTTTCTTATGGTTTCTTTTATGATAGGCTCGTCATAATCGTCCGCATTGATTGTTATTTCTGCGTTCAGTACGATATCCATAAGTGCCTCATCAGACATCTCTTCGAGTGGTACGTCGCTCAATCCATGCTTGGTCAAGATAGCATTGATTACTTTATTATGAATACTCGAATCTTGTCTGATATCTAGGGTAGCGAAGTGAGTCTTGAATATATGGACCTTATCTATCAGCTTATCTAAGTCTTCTATGAATAGACTATTATAAGAAGTAGTTACTATTTTGTGTATATCATTCAGTGGTTTGATGATTTCGTCGAAGGTAATGAGGGCATTTTCATCAAACATAGAATCATAGAGTTTGTCCCTAAGGTCATTGAGTGGCTTTGTTACCTTTTTGAATGTAAGTTTTTTCTGTATTCCTTTCAATTCATGGTAGTAACACTTGAGAAGAGTCATCCTGAGTTCGTCGGCGACTGCTGTTGTAGTTTCTGCTGTTACGAAAGGATTACCATCTCTATCTCCACCTGGCCAGAATCCGATTTTTACGATGTTCGGATTGTCAAATTTTTCATCATCGCTGAGCAGTTCCTTGATGCCTTGATAGATTTCTCCGATGGCATAATAGTATACATTTCTGAGATAGTAGATTATATTTTTAGCTTCTTCGAATGGGGTAGGCTTACTTTCATTTATAAAACTCGTCATTCCCAATTGCTGCAAACTTAGGTCTATCGCAGTCAGATCATTGCGAGAAATCTGGCCTCTTAGATTATCAATGATGTCTAATACAGATAGGGGATAGAACTGGGTCGGATGTGCTGTAAATACGATTCTCACCCCAAAATCAGCAAGTTTCTTTTTCGCTATTGCCAATTTATCTTCCGATAGTTTTTGTATCAATTTTGACAGAGGTAGTGTAGTTTTATTTTCTGCCTTAGCGGTTAATCTTGCATCCTCTATACTATCAAACAATACGACCTGTCTTTCTACATATTGGATAACTCTAAAGAAGAAATCTAATTTGTCCTCTTCATTGACAATGTCAGTGTGTTGGTCAAAAAAGTGGTCGATGATCTGATTTGGGTTTTGGCCTTGTGAGAGACCTACTTGACAGGCTTTGTGCAATAAGGGTATAAGCATACCTATATTCTCAACCTTCTCATACGGGAGATTCATAAATAGGCTATTGTACACCTTATATTTATTTTCTACCAACTCCTGGTATTGTTGTATTTTTTTAGAATCATTCATGTGTGTAAATTGTAATTTCTCTTTTGTAAATAATCTTTTCTCTTTTGTATCTCTTTAAATCACTTCTTGGTTAAAATGGCAATCCATTCATAAATTGATCGGTAAATACGCCAAGTGTCCTTGGGATCAATATGATGGTAAGCGCCATGCCCGCTAATGCTCCGTAGAAGTGGGCATCATGCCCGATATTGTCGTTGGCTTTTTTACTAGCATAGGAACTGTATGCTAGGTACAGTACTCCGAAAATTATAGCTGGAATAGGAATGGCAAAGTATAGTCTTAGTTCTGCCCACGGAAGAAATAATATAAAAATAAATAATATCCCAGATACAGCACCACTGGCACCAATCGCTCCATAATATCTATTATTTTTATGCTTTATAAAACTTGGAATATCGGCTAGTATTATCATTAGGATATAGAGTAATAAGTATATACCTCGACCTAAGACATCTCCGTACTGATCTAAATATAGGGTCTCAACTAAGGAGCCGAATTCGTACAAAACATACATGTTGATCCCTAGATGAAACCAATCTGCGTGCAAAAAACCACTTGAAATCATCCGATACCATTCACCGTTTTGAGCTTCGGATACTGGATGGTGCTTAAGCTGTTCGAAAAACGATCGATCGGTAAATCCTTTGTAGGATACCAAGCAGGTAACAATAATAATAAGTATAGTGACTGTCATGAAATTATACGTTGTGGTATTTTTCGTTTCTAATTATAGTAAATGCTCGATATAGTTGTTCCAAAAAGAATAAGCGAATCATTTGATGCGAAAACGTCATCTGGGATAAAGATAACATTTTGTCAGCTCTTTTTTGAAGTAATTTATGAGCACCAAAAGCTCCAGCAACCAGAAATATTATTTTTTTTGATGAATTGAGCTGGAGTTTTTCTATCACTTTGGAAAATTTTTGGGAAGTATACATCTCTCCAATTTCATCTAATAAGATTAGATAATCCGAGGTCGATAGTTTGCTGTTTATGAGATCGTATTCCCTTTGTTTTGTTTGTTCAGCATTTTGACCAGGTTTTACGTCTTTTAGACATATGGTAGAAAATTTACAATAATGTCCCAGCCTCTTTTCGAAAATGGCCATACCTTGATTGAGATACTTTTCATTTGTTTTTCCTATATACCAAAATTCTATTTTCATTAATTTGAATTTCTGTTTTTAATAAAACTCAATGAATTAAGCTTCATCACATCCAACCAAGTTTCGTACAAAGAAAGCTGATCATCCTGCTCATAGGACAAAATTACGTCTACTTGATAGAAAAACAACAGTTGATTTATATTTTTTGGTCTTTGGATTGATATGTCTGTTTTTTCTCAGAGTCTTCAATTTATTAGCTTACATGTGATCCTGCATTTATCACAGGTTTCAGATGATCCACCGAAGGGCTTGGATAATTATAGATATCTTTTATATACTTTTATCTAGAACATATATTTTGTAATTGATGATCAACCAAATTAGGAATATTATGTTTGCTATCTATGCAAAAAGTAATAGTAATAGGGGCCGGAGTAGCAGGTATAGCGACCAGTATCAGACTCGCCGTCAAAGGATATAGCGTTGACGTCTATGAAGCCAATTCTTATCCGGGCGGGAAGCTTTCGTCACTGACTTTGGGAGCATATAGATTTGATGCAGGGCCTTCATTATTCACATTGCCGGAATTGGTCACTGAGTTGTTCGAATTATGTAGAGAAGATCCTAACGATTATTTTAAGTATTCGAAACGGGACCATATTTGTAATTATTTCTGGGATGATGGATTTAAGTATTCGATGCCATCTGACCCATCATCAATATCAAAAAGCATAGCCGATAGTTTTCAAGTTGAAGAATCAGTAGTAAAATCTTATCTAGATAGTAGCAAAAGGAAATACAACTTGACAAATTCCATCTTCATCGAGAAGTCATTGCATAAATTGTCGACCTATTTTTCATTTGATACAGCAAAGGCTTTTTTCCAGTCTTTTAGATTGGACTTATTTACTACACTGCATAGCAAGAATGCGCAATCATTTAAAAATGATAAACTGGTTCAATTATTTGATCGCTACGCTACTTATAATGGATCTTCGCCCTACAAAACATCCGGCATCATGTCGATGATACCACACTTAGAGATGGATCTTGGAACTTACTTTCCTGATGGCGGGATGGAGTCTATCTCTCAAAGTTTATATGAACTGGCCAAACGTCAAGGTGTGAATTTCCATTTTGATACCTTGGTCAGTGAGATTACTGTGGATAACAAAGTAGCCAAAGGGGTACAAGTAGATAATCTGATAATGGAGGCGGATGTCGTTGTTTCGAATATGGACATCTTCTCTACGTATAACAGATTATTGCCAAGATCTCGTAAGCCTACTAAGATATTAAACCAAGAAAGATCTAGTTCTGCTTTGATCTTTTATTGGGGAATAGCTAGGCATCATCCCGAATTAGATCTTCATAATATTATATTCAGCAATAATTATGAGGAAGAATTTTCTAGTATTTTTGATGATAAGGACATCTATGACGACCCTACAGTGTATATCAATATATCGAGCAAGGCAAATGCTTCTGATGCGCCTGTAGGATGTGAAAATTGGTTCGTTATGATCAATACGCCAGGTGACTTTGGTCAAGATTGGGACACATTGATTAATAACGCCCGAAAACAAATTATTAAAAAAATAGATCGTGCATTGAATGTCGATATGGCAAATTTGATCGTCGAGGAAAGTATTTTGGATCCTAGACTGATCGAGTCAAAAACACACTCTCATCAAGGGTCTTTGTACGGGACATCGAGCAATAGTCGTTATTCTGCATTTTATCGTCACCCAAACTTCTCTAAACTGATTTCTAATTTGTACTTTGTAGGCGGATCAGTACATCCAGGTGGTGGTATTCCACTTTGTCTGAATTCTGCGAAGATAGTTAGCAACCTTATTTGAACTTGTCTGTTTAAGTCATAGTTAAACAAAAGGAGAAATGTCCGAAGTCATAAAATTAATCAATCAGAAGATTATCCACTCACCTGTCTTTAGAGGTGTGAGCATTTCTCAGTTGACCTTATCTATTGGGATGTTATGGTTATTTACTATCTCGGCATTGATTGGTATTAGCCTCGGTTTTACAGATTGGTTTATCCCTAAGACACCGCTTAATTTGCTCTTGGGGCTCGCACTTTTATTTATTCATGTTCCTTTATTGACTTATAAAAGCAAAGGTCTCTTCCTTATTGCATTTTTAGTGGGTATGGGAGTAGAGATAGCTGGAGTTGCTACTGGTCAGATCTTTGGCGTATATGAATACGGCAGCAATCTAGGAGTGAAGGTATTGGGAGTTCCTATTATGATAGGCATATACTGGGCAGTTTTAGTGATCGTTACGTCACAAATTGCGAGATCTATCTTCAGCAATATGATTACTGTAGCTATCACTGGAGCTTCGTTGATGGTTGGTTTAGATTTCCTTATGGAACAACTGGCCAGTAGGTTTGATTTTTGGCATTTCGCGGGTGGGATTGCCGATTTGCAAAATTATGTTGCCTGGTTTTTTGTAGCGTTATTCTTACAGTTCTTATGTTACAAGATGGTACCTAAACATAATAGTTCTTTCTCCATGCATTTATATCTCAATCAAGTTGCTTTTTTTCTTGTGTCATACATTATCCTAGTACTGATTTAGGGTGCCTAGATGCTATTTTTTATTATAGGATTACTTGATGTTGGTAGATCTGTTATCTACCTGACTTGTCTTTATTGGTGACTATACTGATTAAAGCGTTATTCCTGTTTTCTCCTTGGATCAATCCAAAATTGTCACTATGATAATTCCAATTTGCATATCCAATGCCGCTCTTCTCAAACAGACTGATCATATCCTTATACCATCTGAGACGATCTTCTTCTGGCACATTGACGACGATCCCAAACTCTCCGCAATATAAAGGTAGTCCCAACTTTTTAGCCTTTTCTATAGGTTGTTGCCACATTTCGAAAAGAACAGATTTATTAAAATCTACATCGACAAACCTAGATAATTCTGGTTTAATGTCAGCGGGTATTTTATCATATTTTTCTTTGGTCAAGATTACTCCAGGATATTTTACGGGACCATCATAGTCTTTAAGAAAGGTCCAATTGGCCTTGTAATGGCTCAACATAAATGGTTCGTAAAAATGAAAACTTAACAGGATATTGGGATCATTTTCTGGCACTTTCAATTCATCAAATGTATCAACGGCTTGCCAGCGATTAGAGCCGATTACTATTGTTCTTTCTGGTTCTAATTCTCTGATGGCTGCATGTGCTTTGGCGACCAGTTTATTCCAAGATTCATGGTCATCGGCTACGGCTTCATTCATAAGCTCATAAGCGACCACATGATTAGGATATTTTTTTAATGTTTTAGACAGATCTCGCCATAGATCGAAAAATTTTTCTTGTTCGGCAGGCACGGTCCACAGAGGTTTCTCTTTAGCATTGAAGTAATGGGATCTAAGAATATGCAAGTCGACGATTACATTCAGATCCGATTCTACACACCAATTAATACACTTTTCTAGTAGCTCAAAAGAATCATCATGTCTCTTCCCATTTTCATCCCACATCTGTACTTCATCGATCGGTAATCGTATATGATCAAATCCCATTTTTGCGATATCTTGGACATCTTTTTTAGTGAAAAATTCTTCTCGCTCAATACCTCGTCTATCACTTTGCGAGAGCCAATGTCCAATGTTAGTCCCCTTTGATACTTCAAATTTATCACTGGTCGATATATTTGATTTTGTTGTGCCTCCTGACTTTGGATTGCAGGAAAGCAGTATCCAACTCAAAATTATAAGTATTACTAGTGTTCCTTTGATTGATATTATTTTATTCATTATACTATGTGTTATTCCTAAAGGGGGGTATTGATAATGGTTGCAAGATATATCCAAGCCTATTCTTAAAAAAATATAATACTCAATTTTGTGAAACTGATTTTAAACTTGATCAAAGATTAGAAAAGAGTGACGAAATATAATCGTTACCTAATATTGAACGCATTTTAGTTTATCGGTTCTCGGTTGTAAAAAAAAATAATATGTTTGGGATCGTTATATAGATTTGGTAAATCAATCAATTCGATCATCCTAGCAAAATCTAAGATAATACCATCTATTACGTCATTATTTAAAAATGACTCTGAGTAAGGGTTTCTGAGTGATTTAGGATTAGGACATTTGTCTTATGTACCCAAGTAATAATTTGGGTGGAGGCAATCGAAAAATGAGTTAATCACTTTGCAATTCAGACTTGTATGCTTAAAAATCAGCATCTCTACTAATAAACCCCATGGAATTTAGTCACATCCCAAATCAAGAATCGATTGTGTATCTGCATTTGGAAAACAAGATTCAGATGGTACCGAAGTAGGTTGATATCTTATTAGATTAGGGTCTCTTAATCCTGTTTTGATAAATGCTTTTAAATGTGATTTTTCTTCGTCAGTTAGTCCGAGAGGCTTAAACTTAATAGACATTTGAGATTCTGGAACATTGAAGTTTTCTCTGACGGCATTATTCTTATATTCGATTAGATCATCTAATGTCTTAGCACTTGCACCGTGAAAGAAGAAGTCTGAATCAGCATTGTTATATATTCCAGGAACTTTGAATTTGTATAAATCTTCTTCGAGTTGGGTGAATGCAGCTCTACCTTCATTCCTGAAATCATTAGGATCTGTAGAGTATGAAGGTTGCTGGTACATATCATTGACACCAAGTGCATGAAATTCTGGTGAGCCTAGATTTTCGTTATAGTGACAGGTAGAACAATTGGCTTTTCCAAAAAAGAGAATAGCACCTCTTTTTTCCTTGTAATCTAACGCATCAAGGTTTCCTTTCAACCAATTTTGGAAAGGGGCTCTATTCGATATTATTGTTCTTATATACGCAGAAAATGCGAATGATGCTGTCTCTGTAGTATACCTCTCTTCCTCTGGTACATCAGCAAAAGCTTCATCAAACAACTCAATGTAGCCGTTTTCTTCTAGTACAGGTTTACTTATTTCTATCCTGTGTACATGTAATCCTTCGAGGTTTTGGGTTTCGATTCCTTCGTGACCTAGTTTATTGAGCATCGCAACTTCATCTTGATCCCATAAGTGTTCAGTTCCTTCATTTACACCTGTAGATCCGAATTGTCCGTTCCAAAATGTATTGGTGACATATGCCACATTTACAAGACTAAGTGCTCGTGCATCTTGTACATCGAGCTCATCTTCTTCGTATTCGTTGTTCATGAGTCTATTCTCACCATTTATACCGAATCCGACACCGCCATCAGCTATACCTTGAAATGTTCCAGGCTTAAAGCCAGCTTCGGGAATGTGGCATGATGCACATGAGTAAGTACCTAATCCTGAAGGCTTCATAGGATTCGTAGCAAGTCCCGTATCATAAAACATAAACTTCCCAAGATTGACCTTTGCTTCTGTTAGAGGGTTGGTTGGATCTTGAGGGATTTGATCTAGATCATTTTCTGAAGGAAGTACGTAAAAATCAAGTTGACCATTCGGGGCAGAAGCGGATACTAAATTCCTTAGTTGAGTGTCTAACTCTATGAGCGTAGGCATTCTATCCTTAGTACACGAAAAAACGGAAACAACTATTATAGTAAAAACGAGACTGATCTTTCTCATTGTTTTATTTTTATCCTTTATAAATATGTTCACGGGGAGTGCAAATATATAATCTATTCTTGTAATTTATTGTTCATTTGCAATTTATTTTATTTTTGGTTTTATTTGATAATTAATATAACTAATTTGTTTATAGTGTTTAATGTATTGCATTTTAGTATTATATGTAGGGTTGACAATTTGTTAACTTTTACCAGCTAATCAACACTCCTTTTTTCCGTCGATCTAAAGAAATACTTACAATTATTCATTATCTACTATATTATTATATTTTTGCAGACCGTAACTAAACGAAGCTATAATTGATATGTTGTAGTGGACAAGCTTAAGTTCATTTTTAGATAACTATAGAAAGAAAAATATAACAAATGTCAAGAATACTAAATCTTAGAGATGCTCTAAATGAGGGTATGAAAGAAGAGATGAGAAGAGATGAGTCAGTCTTTCTTATGGGAGAAGAAGTAGCAGAGTACAATGGTGCCTACAAGGTAAGTAAAGGGATGTTGGACGAGTTCGGTCCTAAGCGAGTGATTGATACACCTATTGCTGAGCTAGGTTTTGCAGGTATAGGAGTGGGAGCTGCCATGAATGGTCTGAGACCGATAGTAGAATTTATGACTTGGAATTTTGCTGTACTAGCATTCGATCAGATCGTAAATAATGCAGCAAAGACCCTATCACAGTCCGCTGGAGAGTTTGGTTGCCCGATCGTATTTAGAGGACCGTCAGGTGCTGCGGGTCAGTTAGCACAGCAGCATTCGCAGACATTCGAATCATGGATGGCTAACGTGCCAGGTCTTAAGGTGATATCGTGTATCGATCCAAAAGACACAAAAGGATTATTGAAATCAGCTATCCGGGATGATGATCCGATTTGTTTTATGGAATCTGAGCAGTTCTACGGCTACAAAGGTGAAGTTCCAGAAGAAGAATACTTGACGCCAATCGGTAAAGCTGCAATCAGAAGAGAGGGTACAGATGTCACAATCGTATCTTACAATAAGATGATTCTCGTCGCAATGGATGCTGCCGAACAACTCCAAAAAGAAGGAATATCCGCTGAGGTAATCGATCTTAGGACGATAAGACCTCTAGATCATGAGGCGATCGTCGAATCCGTAAAAAAGACTAATCGATTGGTCGTAGTTGATGAATCATGGCCATACGGTGGTGTCTCATCTGAGATTGCATACGAAATCCAAAAATATGCTTTCGATTATCTCGATGCACCTGTCACTAGAGTGAATTCTGCGGATGTATCACTGGGTTATGCACCTACTTTTGTAGAAGAGTATCTTCCAAATCCAACAAAAGTGATCAGAGCTGTAAAAGCAGTTATGTATAGATAAAATAGTGCTCGCACTACCAATAATATGAATTATAAAATAGCACGTCTTCAACTGTAGACGTGCTATTTTTTTGTGTCAAAACAGAAGTGAGAGCCTAACGGCGAGCGAAACTAATTTCCTTGAAAATATTGCATCATTTTACGATTTGATCATTAAAAAAGCAATCTTTTTCAGAAGTAAGGCTGTCATAGTCTAGTGAATAAATGGATATTCTTTATTACGGCATATACCACCTATTCTTCACCCTCACCATAAACATATTCATACTTTCCCATGAGGTAGATTATATCTCTATTTTCATCCGCTCGATACGAACTTCTTTTGTGATTCCATAGTAGCCCTTGGTAATTAGTATACTCATCATTTGTAATCAAATTATAGGTAGGAGGATGATGAACCAGACAAGCGACGACTCTGTATGTGCTTGGATTGAAATAATACCACCAGGTGTCTTTTGAGGTGCCAGAAGTATATTTCACTTTTATATGCTCCACGATCTGCCCATCGAATAATGTATCGATACCTTCGTAAGTAGCGTGCGCGCCCTCATCTAGTAACTTCCATGGCATATTCAACACATAATAAGCCGAATTGAAATTATTGAATGATGAAGCATCAGGAGAATTGGGAACAGAATTTTCGGTTTTGTAAGCTTTTGTCCCATCAAATATCACTTCATAATTTATAGAATCATAATAAGAGTAGCTCCCCTTTAGTTCAGCTGATAAAGAATAATTATGTTGTTGTTCAATATATTTTCTTACCTCTTTATCTCTGTTGTAGAGTGTTATTTTCTTTTTATAAATCATAGTATCTAATGACTTCCATTGGTCAAATCCGCCATGTGCCTGGATTGATTTATTGATCAGATCGGTAGCCTTATTTGTTTCAGTGGACTTACAAGAATAGACTGACATTAGAATTATAAAACCGCAAAACTTAATAAACACTGACTTAAGTCTGTTATCAGCTATTCTACTTGGGTCTAATCTGCGTTTCATCAAAGTCAAAAAATAAATTCCTTTATCAATAAATCCAATATATGCTTGTTTAATACCATTCATAATACTAATTATTTATCCTTACTCATAATTCCAAATAGATATTAAGAGAGATCATCTTTGATTATCCTATATTTACACTCGTAAAATTGAAATAAATATTGACTATGCAAAATACACAACAATATATCTCTGATAACAAAGACAGATTCTTAGCGGAACTTATTGATCTACTGAAGATACCATCGGTGTCGGCTGACCCCGCTTATACAGAAGATGTAGCTAATACAGCCGCATTTGTCAAGGCTAGTTTGGAATCTGCGGGATGCGATTTGGTCGAGATCCACGAGACTGATGGACATCCAATCGTATATGGAGAGAAGATGAAAGATCCTTCGCTCCCGACGGTATTGGTCTACGGTCATTATGATGTTCAACCAGCGGATCCTATCGAATTGTGGGATTCACCACCATTTGAGCCAGTGATTAAAAAGACGGATATTCATCCTGATGGTGCCATATTCGCCAGAGGCTCTTGTGATGATAAAGGGCAGATGTACATGCATGTGAAAGCTTTCGAGGCGATGAATGCTTCAGATGAAGTGCCTTGTAATGTCAAATTCATGATCGAAGGAGAGGAAGAAGTCGGATCAGTGAATCTTGGCAAGTTCTGTGAAGATAATGTAGAGAAGCTGTCATGTGACGTAGTATTGATATCAGATACGTCTGTCATAGCCAATGATACACCGTCGGTTACTGTAGGATTAAGAGGTCTGAGCTATGTAGAGGTAGAAGTAACGGGACCCAACAAAGATCTCCACTCAGGTGTATACGGGGGCGCAGTCGGTAACCCTATCAATATTCTGTGCGAGATGATCGCTTCTCTGAAAGATGAAAACAACCATATCTCTATTCCAGGCTTTTATGATAACGTCGAAGTAGTGTCTGCCGAAGAGAGGGAGGAAATGAATAAGGCTCCGTTTAGCCTTGAGGAGTATAAAAAAGGACTGAAAATAGATGCAGTGCATGGTGAGAAAGGCTATACAGTGCTAGAACAGACATCGATCAGGCCAACACTCGATGTAAATGGAATATGGGGCGGATACATAGGAGAAGGAGCTAAGACGGTCCTTCCTTCACAGGCATTCGCTAAGATATCTATGAGATTGGTACCGAATCAGACGCCTGATAAGATTACAGAATTGTTCAAATCACACTTCGAGTCTATAGCTCCAGCTAGTGTAAAGGTGAAAGTAACACCACATCATGGAGGCCATGCAGCTGTGACTCCTACCAATACTGACGAATATAAAGCTGCTTCAATGGCTATGGAACAGACGTACGGTAAGAAGCCAATCCCGCAGAGAGGCGGAGGTAGTATCCCTATCGTATCTCTATTCGAAAAAGTGCTTGGGACGAAGACAGTCCTAATGGGTTTTGGACTTAATTCTGATGATATCCATTCTCCTAATGAGCATTATGGATTATTTAACTTTTATAAAGGTATAGAGACTATTCCTTACTACTTCCACTATTATACGGCATTAAAGCAAAAACAATCTTAATATTATATTTGCAAGCGTTCTTGGTTAGGAACAAAATGTAATACTCGTCAGTTAATAAGGATGGATTTGAAATAAGACTCAAATATAAAAGTCATTAATAATAAATATACAATGGTTCGTAACTGGACTAAGCTGGAATGACTACAGAAACGAAAAAAATGATTTTTAAGTGTCTATGGTATAAGCACTAAAAATATCAGTAAATAATAACAAATTAGATCATTGATCTTTATAAAAATAAAAATTTAAATAAATGAAATACACAAAAATAACAGCGGTACTGATAGCATTATTCCTATCAGTAAGTTCTATGTCTATCGCACAAGATATATCTAATAAAATAGATTCAGTTTCGTATTCTGTAGGGATATTATTCGCTAAAAATGTAAAACAACAAGGCGTAAAAGAGCTTAATTCCAAAGTAGTCGCTAAAGCAATAGAAGATTACATGAATGGTACTGCACAAGCAATAGCGGAAGAAGAATGTGAGAAATTGTATATGGATTATATGAAAGGAATCCAACTAAGAAAAGCGAATGGTGCAAAAATTGCTGGTCAAGATTATCTAGCTGAAAATAAAAAGAAACTTGGAGTGATGGTCACTGAGACTGGTCTGCAGTATGAGATTCTATCAGAGGGTAGTGGTGCTAAGCCAACGAAATCTGACAAGGTAAGAGTGCACTATCACGGTACTAATATCGACGGTACTGTCTTCGATAGTTCTGTTGAGAGAGGTGAGCCGATATCATTTGCCGTCACGGGAGTAATCCGAGGCTGGACAGAAGCACTTCAGATGATGAGAGTAGGGGATAAGTGGAGATTGACGATTCCTTCAGAGCTCGCCTATGGAGCAAGAGGTGCAGGTGCGAAAATCGCTCCTCACGCAGTATTAATTTTTGATGTTGAATTACTTGGGATAGAATAATATGCGCATAGATATCATAGCGGTTATTCCAGAATTATTAGAGGGACCATTCAGTCATAGCATTCTCAAGCGGGCGAAAGAAAAAGGACTATTCGAAGTTGTCGTTCATGATCTGAGGAAGTATGGAATCGGTAAGCATAATAAAATCGACGACTATCAATTTGGTGGTGGTGCGGGCATGGTCATGATGATCGAGCCTATAGAGACATGTATCAATGAGCTAAAGTCAGAACGCGCCTACGACGAAATAATTTATATGACACCCGATGGGCTGACTTATGATCAAGGAGTAGCAAACGAACTCTCTCTAAAGGAAAATATAATCATCCTATGTGGACACTATAAAGGAGTGGACGAACGAGTAAGAGAACACTTTGTCACCAGAGAAATATCCATAGGTGATTTTGTGCTTTCAGGTGGAGAACTGGCTGCAGCATTGATCGTAGATTCGATCGGTAGATTGCTACCTGGAGTGCTGGGTGATGAGAGTTCTGCGTTATTGGATTCATTTCAAGATGATATGTTGGCTCCACCGATATATACGCGACCCTCAGAGTATAACGGTTGGGAAGTGCCTCCGATATTATTATCTGGAAATGATAAGGCGATCGATGACTGGAGAAATGAAGAAGCTTACAAACGTACCAAAGATCGCAGACCTGATTTAATCGAAAAGCATGGATAATATTCAAATCCAAGGAGAATTGAGACAACTTTCCTTATATTTCTTGCACTTGTAATGTCATATACATGGTAAGGCAGTTTTGAAAATCAAGCAAATCATCGATTATCCAAAAAAAATAAAATGATAAAGACAGATATACTTATAATTGGCGCTGGGCCAGTAGGACTTTTTACAGTTTTCGAAGCGGGTTTACTCAAATTGAAGTGCCATCTAATAGATGCACTGCCTCAGCCTGGAGGACAGCTGACTGAGATCTATCCTAAGAAACCGATATATGATATACCTGGCTATCCGAGTGTACTGGCTGGTGATTTGATTGATAATCTGATGGAACAGATAGCTCCGTTCAAGCCTGGATTCACACTTGGCGAGAGAGCGGAGAAGATCGAAAAGTTAGACGATGATACCTTCACACTGACCACTAACAGGGGGACGACGATCAATGCGCCTGTGATAGCTATTGCCGGTGGGTTAGGATGCTTCGAGCCGAGGAAACCACCTATATCCAACATCGCAGATTTTGAAGATAATGGAGTGGAGTACATAATCCGAGATCCAGAATTATATAGAGATAAGAAGATATTGATAGCTGGAGGAGGGGATTCTGCTTTGGATTGGACGATTCTATTGAGCGATGTAGCGAAAGAAGTGACGCTCGTACACAGGAGGACATCATTCCGCGGAGCATTGGACTCTGTAGATAAAGTAATGGAGATGGCAAAGTCAGGAAAAATTAATCTTATCACCGAAGCACAGGTTGTAGGATTGGGCGGTGAAGGAAAGCTAGACTCTGTTGTGATAAAAGATAAAGATAAAAATGAGAAGCCGGTGGCAGTTGATCATTTTATCCCACTATTTGGATTGTCGCCAAAGTTGGGGCCGATAGGAGAGTGGGGGTTGAACATCACGAAGAATGCCATCGAGGTGGATACAAAAGACTACTCTACGAATGTGCCAGGGATCTATGCCATTGGAGATATCAATACCTACGAAGGTAAGTTGAAGTTGATTCTGTGTGGTTTTCACGAGGGAACAATCATGGTGCAGTCTGCTTTCAAGCGTATATATCCCGATGCTAAATTGAGCTTCAAATACACTACCGTAGCAGGAGTAAATGGATTCGAATAACTAAGACTTCGCTGGATATCTGAATAGATTATTAAATTGCTGGATTGTAGCATTGATCTTTCAAATCGACGAACGTAGTTATTCAATAAACAAAATTCATCATTCAAAATAGAACCAATGGATGACATTATTAAAATTACGGTAATAGATCGTGAAAATGAAATACACGAGCTAGAAGCGCCGACAGACATGGCCATGAATCTCATGGAAGTATGCAGATCATATGAACTCCCAGTAGAAGGTACTTGTGGGGGTATGGCTTTATGTGCTTCGTGTCACTGTTATATATTGAGTGACCACGATCTCAAAGAAGCATCGGATGATGAAGAAGATATGCTTGATCAAGCATTCTTTGTTGAAGATAATTCTAGATTAGGCTGTCAGATCCGAATGACGAATGATTTGGAAGGCTTGCAGGTGAAATTAGCTCCTGTTGATTAAATAGATAATACAGTAAGATCATTGAGCGGTTTCTATCGGTGAGATGATCTTTTATCTTTTGTTATTATAACTTTTTACCATTCTCAATGCTACCCAAAGTCAAATATCAATCTATAAATAATATAAGCTACCAAGCTGGCTGGGATTTGCAGACTGATTTGCACAATAGTCTGAAATCTAACAAGCTGGAGTGGAGACATCTACCAGAAGAAGAGAGAGGAAAAAATACACAGATTCATCACTTACTTTTTTGCCAGCATAATCATGTGTATACATTGGGAAAGAGTGGGTCACAAGATCATCTGCTCTTGGATGATGCGGGGCTAGATGCTGACCACATAGAATTTTTTAAGATTAATCGGGGAGGGGATATTACATATCATGGACCTGGTCAGATTACGGGGTACCCGATTTTTGATTTGGATGAGTTCTTTACAGACGTACATAAGTATGTCAGATTATTGGAAGAATGTGTCATCCAGCTATTGGCGACCTACAATATAACTGGATACAGAGAAGATGGATTCACAGGAGTATGGATCAAACCGAAAACCGATGGAGCGCCCAAAAGAAAAATATGTGCCATAGGAGTTCATCTCAGTAGATGGGTCACCATGCACGGTTTTGCATTGAATGTAAATACGGATTTGTCCTATTTCAAAAACATAGTTCCATGCGGCATTGCAGATGATGACAAGACTGTGACGTCAATCGATACTGAACTCGGAAAAAAGGTGGATCAAGAAGAAGTAAAGATAAGATTGAAGTCTATTTTTGCGCAAGTTTTTAATTTCGAATACGTAGAAACGGAACATTAAACTCTGATGACTAGCCTAGTCCAATAGTCTAAAATCGAAAATCGCAAGAGGGTATGGATTAATGCAAATATAAGCACCTGTTCTTAAAATCTAACAGTCTAAAAAAAACTATGAAAGATAAACTAGTAAGTGAATCTCAAACAATAATGACAGAAATGATCATGCCCAATGATACGAATCCACTAGATAATCTTATGGGAGGCAACCTGATGAGATGGATGGATATAGCGGGTGGCATCTGTGCAGCAAGACACTGTGAAGAGCATGTTGTGACCGCTTCTGTAGATCATGTTTCATTTACCAGTCCGATTAAGAATGGTGATGTGATTACGCTCAAAGCGGTAGTTACGCGAGCATTCAATACATCGGTGGAGGTATACGTAGAAGTCTCTGCTGCTGATATTACTGGAGCGAATAGCAGATTGTCAAATCATGCTTATCTCTCTTTCGTAGCACTGGATGATAGGACGAAAAAACCGACTAAAGTGCCACCCCTAAGACCCGTAAGTAGTGAAGAACAAAAACGCTACGATGGAGCAAGCCGAAGGCGAGAGTTAAGATTAATCTTAAGTGGTAGAATGAAACCATCAGATGCAACTGAGATCAAAGATTTCTTTGCGAATTCATAAATCTGAGCCAAAGCTACATATGATAATCGATGATAAATCTTCGATGCTGCACGATTATCTAGTTATAATTCAAGAAGGATTCTGAGCTCAATTAGAATAAAGTGAGTAGTATACAGACCAATATAGTTAATTGTTTGGCTAAGTGACCTTTGCTGGTTTGGGTGTTTGTGTCATTTTGCATTTAGAAAACTTCAAGTGATTGATCAATGTTGCTTGAAAATACGATTCCCACCTTTTACACAACTATAACATTTAGAATCAGCTATATTACTAAATTTGGGTTCTCATTTTTTTATATCAATATAAAATCATCTCCACATTGGCTAAAAGAAAGAATTACGACCTCGAAAAGGTAAAACTAAATAAGGAGAATTTATCTGAAGCGGTAAAGATATTCAGGTATATAAAACCGCAGATAGGATACTTCTTCGCTGGTATGTTACTGCTCGTTCTTGGTAGTTTGATATTCATGTTGGTGATGGGTATCCCTGGAGAGATGACGAATATAGCAACAGGTAATCCGAAATGGGACCATGGAATGACTATCAAGGACCTTGGTAAGATACTTCTCGTGCTACTTATCGTTCAAGGTGCATTCTCATATTTTAGGACAGTGTTTTTTACCATTGTAGCGGAGCGAAGTATGGCTAACCTCAGGAAAGACCTTTATAATAATATCATCTCCCAATCTATATCCTTTTATGAGCGACGTAGAGTAGGTGAACTGACGAGTAGGATAACGGCGGATGTAGAACAATTGCAAAGCGCATTCTCTGTTACGCTAGCTGAGTTTTTGAGACAGGTCGTTATTTTGATTTCAGGCATTGCGATTATAGCGTATTGGACTCCGAAATTGGCACTGGTGATGCTGGCTACCTTTCCAGTAATAGTCATAGCGGCCATGTTTTTTGGTAGACACATCAGGAAGCTGTCTAAAGAAAGACAAGATAAACTCGCAGAAACCAATACCATCGTCGAAGAAACGCTCCAGTCATTTCAAGTAGTAAAATCTTTTGCCAACGAGTGGTACGAGTCTGTCAGATATGGGAATGCTGTGGACAATGTGGTGAAGATCAGTTTGAAATTTGCTAAGATCAGAGGATTGTTTTTCTCATTTATTATTACAGTTTTATTTGGGGGCATATTTTTTATACTGTATCGAGGTGCATTGATGGTAGAGGCGGGTACGATGGAGTCGGGGGACTTATTTTCATTCATTATTTACACTGGGATTCTCGGAGGTGCTATAGCTAGTTTTGGAACTTTGTATGCTACACTTGCGAGTGCAGTAGGAGCCACAGAGAGAGTCCAAGCTATGTTGGATAGTACGCCGGAGATCTATATCAATGATTCGGAGATACATAAAGATCTATCGTTGTCAGGTGATATCGAATACAGAGATGTACACTTCTCCTATCCGACTCGGGTGGAGATGGAGATTCTCAAAGGTATAAATCTTACCATCAGAGAAGGACAAAAAGTAGCATTAGTAGGTCAGAGTGGTAGTGGGAAATCTACAATCGTCTCGTTATTGATGAATTTCTATCCATTGGACAAGGGGCAGATTAAAATAGGCGGTCAATCAATTGATAAGTATAATATTTCACATTTAAGACAGAATGTCGGAATCGTTCCACAAGAAGTAATATTATTCGGCGGGACTATCAAAGAAAATATCCTCTACGGAAATCCAAAGGCATCAGATGCTGAATTGATCGATGCAGCTAGAAAAAGTAATTGCTTAGAGTTTATTGAATCATTTCCTGATGGTTTTGATACAGTAGTAGGTGAGAGAGGGATCAAGTTATCAGGAGGTCAGAGACAACGGGTAGCTATAGCAAGAGCGATTTTAAAAGATCCTCGTGTACTATTGTTAGATGAGGCAACTTCTTCTCTTGATGCCGAATCTGAGAGACTGGTACAAGAAGCATTGGACTTATTGATGGAAGGAAGAACTTCTATAATCATAGCCCATAGATTGGCAACGATCAGGGATGTGGATCAGATCTATGTTATTGAGAATGGTCATATTATCGAAGAAGGTACTCATGATGAGTTGATCCAAGTTGAAGATGGGGCTTATAATAGTTTGGCGAAGTTGCAGTTTTCGTAAGACTATTCCTCTAGCATATGTCTAATTTTTTAATTCAAAAAATAATCCAAAATGAAAAATATAATATTCCACCTCAGTACATGCAACACTTGCCAGCGCATCATAGGAGAACTAGACACCACTGAAGGTATCGAACTTCAGAATATAAAGGAAACCCATATCACAGAAGCGGAACTAGATTTCGCAAAGGAGAAAGTGGGTTCGTATGAAGTTTTGTTCAACAAGCGCGCTATGAAATATAGAGCACAAGGACTAAACAATGAAACCCTTACAGAAGCGGATTGGAAGAAACATATCCTAGCCGAGTACACATTTCTCAAAAGACCTCTAGCTATATATAACGACGAAGTTTTTGCAGGCAATGCAAAGAAAACAGTAGAAGCACTAAAAAAAGCGGTAAATGGATAGTCCTAGTAGAGTCGAGATCAAGTCCTTCTTTATGAATCTGCAAGATAATATCTGCAAAAGCCTCGAATCACTAGATGGCAAAGGTACATTTCATGAAGACCTTTGGGAAAGACCCGAAGGCGGTGGTGGTCGATCGAGAGTGATACTTGGCGATAAGATCGAAAAGGGAGGTGTGAACTTCAGTGCAGTAGAAGGACATCTGCCAGAAAGAATATCAAATGCACTCGGTCTTGACCCTACAGATTTTTTTGCCACGGGGGTAAGTATAGTCCTACACCCTCATAATCCTCTGGTGCCTATTATCCATATGAATGTCAGGTATTTCGAGACTTCGGTTGGCAAGTATTGGTTTGGAGGAGGAATAGATGTCACTCCTCACTATATAGTGGATGAAGATGCTCAGTTCTTCCATAATTATCTAAAATCTACTGGAGATAAACATGATCCAGCATATTATCCTCATCATAAAAAATGGGCGGACGATTACTTCTACATTCCTCACAGAAAGGAGACGCGAGGGATAGGAGGTATCTTCTTCGATAGATTAGAAGCGGATGAGACGCATACAAAACAAGATCGATTTGATTATGTGAAGGATGTAGGAGAAGCTTTTGTCCCTATATACACTGAACTAATGAACAGGAATAATAGTAAGTCGTATACAGATGATCATAAATCATGGCAGATGCATAGGAGAGGTAGATATGTAGAGTTCAATCTTGTGTGGGATAAAGGAACAAAATTCGGTCTGCAAACCAATGGAAGAATTGAGTCTATACTTATGAGTATGCCACCTATGGCCAATTGGACATATAACCATGAGATCAAATCGGGGTCTGCAGAAGAACTTACGCAAAGTAAACTGATCAAAGGAATCGATTGGGCTTTATAATTATTCATTCATGAAGAAGCTTCATATTCAAGTTTATACTTCATTCATCACTAGGACACACTTGTATGTGAAGGGAAGGATATTGAAAGATAGTCCTTTGTTGATCAGACCTACGCACGGCATATTTTCTTCTTTGATATATACGATTATCAGAGCGTTTAGCCGTGAAATAAAATACCTTCCAATAAGATGTGTAATCTCTGATGTTAGTTATGATATAGAAACAGACAAGGAAGGCTATTTCGAGATATTCGAAAATATAGAGCAGAAAGATATCAAGGGGAATGTAATAGAGATCTCCGCTCAGTATAAGAAACGAAGTAATAAGATCTCATCAACGATTAATGATCTCACATGCGAAGTTCCTGTCGGAATCATATCTGATATCGATGATACAGTGATGGTCACCGGTGTGAAGTCTTTCTTCAAAATCAAGGTCGTTCTCAATACGTTATTCCTCAACCCATTCAGAAGGAAACCTATAGAGGCCGCGGCAGATGCATTCCATCTTATCTCCAATCAAGTCGAAGGTATTGGTCCAGTAATATACTTGTCTAATAGTCCATGGAACCTGTTCATCTATCTTAAGACTTTTTTAGAATTCAACGGTTTTCCAGAAGGAACAATTATCTTAAGAGATATGGGCTGGCAGTTATTGAAGTCCAAAGAAATAGCTCAGCGGAATAAGTTTATTGAGACAGAGAAGATATTGAAAGTATTCAGCGACACGAACTTCATCCTTGTTGGAGATACTGGAGAATTAGACTTTGATATCTATCGACAATTGGAAGAGAAGTATCCAGAAAGAATCAATCAAATAATCCTTAACAAGGCTGGGAATAGAAAAAAGGAGAAAATGTTAGAAGAATTTACCAAGAATAATCCAAAATATAAGGTGTTAACTGGGTTTTCTAAGGTGTTTGATGATTGATGGCTTATATTTGATAGTAAACATCACACCACTCCAATTATCATTATTAAATAAATGGAATGAATCGATATTTAACCATACTAATTTCTGTTCTCTTACTTCAGAGCTGCGACAAAGAAGTAGTACCACCGCCATCGCCTCCTTGTGAGCATGATGATTTTCATGTGTCTTTTAGATTCAATGATAGTTGTGAATCACAAGTTTATGTGGACTTTAGTGATGATGGAGACTACTTTTCTATTTATTCGGGAAGAAGTCATAATTAAGAAATATCACAATTTTTATCAATAGGTATTAGTAAAGAATCAATACTAAATGATACACTTTGGATAGGAACTGAAACGTATACATTGTCTACATTGGGATCAATAGGATATATCTACTCAGAACCTAGTGGTGTATCAGGAAGTTTTCGTATACCGCCTGGGCAAGGTACTAAAAATGACTTTCTCATCATCGACTATTACAATGCAGATACGATCATACTGGAAGGGAGGTTTCAATGTACTTTTAAAGAGGGCTCCGCAGCTTCATGGGTAAATGCACCAGACAGCCTTGTACTGACTGATGGCAGTTTTAAGGTGATGATGGAGTAAATTTATTAACTTTATACCCATAAATCAATAATCACAATGAAGTTACTTTATAGATTAGTAATTGTTAGTTTCTTCGTGAAAACTGAACTCTCATTTTTTGAAATTATCAAATCGTTTACAGCGCTTAATTGCTTCTAAATGTTGACATTTAAAAGTATAATTGGTTTTTGTACAATTTGTTTTGCAAGCAATGATGAATGATTTATTCCACCTTGTTTTGATTAATAAAACTTACTTTTGCACCACATTACAGAAAGTAGAGATTTATGAAAACGAAGACGCTCAATAAAAACAAGGTAAATGTCATCACATTAGGATGTAGCAAGAATCTTGTAGATTCTGAAGATCTGATCACACAGATCAAAGGAAACGATATAGCAGTGACGCACGAAAGCGAGGAAGATGATGCGAACATCGTAATCGTAAATACTTGTGGTTTCATAGATCTAGCGAAAGAAGAATCAGTAAATACAATCTTGCAATATGCAGATGTAAAGAAAGCGGGAGGAATAGAAAAACTGTACGTTACAGGTTGTCTTTCTCAGAGATACAAGGATGATTTGGAGGTAGCTATCCCTGAAGTAGATGCCTACTTTGGTACAATGGAGATGCCGAGTTTACTAGCAAAATTGGAAGCGGATTATAAGCATGAACTGGTAGGTGAAAGAGTGCTTTCTGGTCCAATTCACTATGCATATCTTAAGATATCTGAAGGCTGTAACCGTACATGCTCTTTCTGTGCGATACCGCTTATGAGAGGTAAGCACGTATCCAAGACGATAGAAGCACTGGTCAAAGAAGCTGAGAATCTCGCTCGTATGGGTGTGAAGGAGATTATGCTCATAGCTCAAGAGTTGACATATTATGGTTTAGATATTTACAAGAAGAGAGAACTGCCAAGGTTATTGGATGCACTTTGTGAAGTGGAAGGGATAGAATGGATAAGATTGCACTATGCATATCCGTCGAAGTTTCCACTGGATATATTTGATGCGATGGCAAGACAGCCAAAGATCTGTAACTACTTAGATATTCCACTGCAACATGCGGATGATACTATGCTAGAGCGTATGAGACGTCAGATCACCCAAAAAGAGCAACGGGAATTAATCAAAATCGCGAAAGAAAAAGTTCCTGGGATTCATATTAGAACCACTTTCTTAGTAGGTCATCCTGGAGAGACCGAAGAAGAGTTTCAGAGTCTATGTGATTTCGTATCGGATATGAAATTCGATAGGGTAGGTGTCTTCCAATATTCTCATGAAGAGGATACCAGTGCTCATGATATGGAAGATGATGTAGATTCAGAAACTAAGGCAGAGCGTGCTAATCGTATTATGGAGATTCAGAATTCCATATCGTTAGATAATAATGAAACCCTTGTCGGTCAGACTTTAAAGGTGTTATTCGACCGAAAAGAAGGCGAGTTTTTTATCGGGCGAACAGAATTCGATAGCCCAGAAGTTGATAATGAGGTATTGGTATCCGCGAAGGATCAATACGTTAGAATAGGTGACTTTGCGAATGTATTAATAGAGTCAGCTGAAGATTATGATTTGTACGGAAGGGTGGTATCCTAGAAGTTTTTATATTGTTCCTGTATCATATGATAGGCTGAATTATTTTTTAGTTGCCATTAAACACGCATAGGTTTATCTTTTTACAGAGGGGGAATAGTATTTTATAATTTCATTTAAGTATCTTTAAGATAAACTAAAGTAAATGAAAATCAATTTGAGAGTATTACTTTTCTTATTAATTTGTTGTAAAATAGGATTTTCTCAAGGTCCTACACTGAAGGAGACTCCAGCAATAATATCTCCTATTGATTCTAGCTATTTGCTTCACTCGTTTGAGATTGGTAAATCAAAAAATGAATCTTTCAAATTTAATCACGGCATCATTTCTGATCCATTTTTATTACTCCAAGGGCAGGTTTCTGGATTGCAGGTGTATAATAGGGGCGGAGATCCTAATAATCAAAGTGTCGCACGCATAAGAGGCTTAGCTTCTTTGGATTCGGATATACAGCCGCTTGTGGTGATTGACGGAGTGCCAAATGCGGCAATTGAAAATATAGATCCTAATAATATAGCATCTATTGAGGTGCTCAAAAGCGGATATGCAAAATCACAATATGGTGCTCGCGGTGCCAATGGTGTCTTACTGATTACAACGAAAAAGCATCCTGTTGATTCTTTACTTTCAGTTCAGTATTATGGATTATTCGGAATAAGTAACGCCACAAGAGATATCGAAGTTTTTTCTAGAGACGAATTTATCAACAATGGAGGGATCGATCTAGGTTCCGATCAAAATTATTTATCGGAGATAAAGAGGACGGGTATTTCCCATGTACATGGATTCACACTAAGTAATGGAAATGCTAACTATAATTATAGTATTTCTGGAAACTATAGAAATATAAATGGGATATTGAAGAAATCTGGTTTCCGTCAATATAATGGATCTGCTAGCTTGTCATTTAGACTATTTGATGATAGACTGAAGGTCAACTTGAACGGAAAGGCGACTGAAAAAAATCAGGACCTTAGTTTTACTGAAGCTTTTCGATACGCGGTTACTGCAAATCCCACGGTTCCGATCTTTGGAATAGATTCTCCATTTCCATTTAATTTAGAAACTTTTGGAGGGTATTTTGAGACTCTAGGATTGTTTGGGTCATTTAATCCAGTCGCTATGTTGGATCTCAATAGCCGTACTCGTGACCTCAACTCATTCCTATATTCTGCCCATGTTAATTATCAGGTATTTGATGGTTTACAGATTGGCACCACTTATGCCGCTCAATCACAAGACCGAGAATTCAGTTTGATTGGCCAGGAAACATCCTACTTTTTAGGTAGAACTATTGATGGTGTTCGTAGAGGCTACGGCGTTAGCGATACTGGAAGTGGCAATTTCGTATACAGCGATTCTTATGTCAAATTTTACAAAGATATCAGTGACATAGATATAAAACTACGTGCAGGATACAGCTATCAAAATTTCGAGTCAAATTCAACTATGTTTTCATACCAATGGCCTGATTTGACACCTAATAGCGACCTAGAAGTCAATAGCGATCAAAACAAACTAATCTCATTTTATAATACTTTAGGTATTAGCAAAGGCGATAAGCTATTTATTGACGCAGGGCTGAGATATGAAGGTTCATCACTTCTCATAGAAGATAAGTGGCAGCTATATCCATCTACTCAGATATCATACGACTTTGGTGGGGGCTTAGCTGAAGAAGATCATCTCATATTATTTGGTGGGTTTGGTGTTACCGGATCACAAAATGATGTTTATACGCCTGATCCGTTTGGTCTATTCGTTCCTATATTCGAAACTGAAATAAGCAGTGAATACGACCTTGGTATTAATTATACAAACAGACGAATCCAATTGGGTCTTGAGGTATACTCAAGGAATACAAGTAATACGAATATCAATGAATTGTTACAATTAGAGAATCCCTATGCCGATATAAAGACGAGAGGATTGGATTTAACAATAAGTACAATATTGGCAGATAGAAAGAATTTCAAATATACATCTGGCTTACATCTATCTACATATAGATCGACTGTAGATTTTGATTTTAGAATACCGTATGCAAACCCTGGGCCCCCTGGATTTGGAAGTACGACTTTGCTAAGTTTAGGTTTTGGTGAAGAATTTGGTCAGATATTCGCTCCAGTTTTCGAAGGAGTAGATGCAGATGGTTTCACCATGTATAAGGACGTTAATGGTGACAGAACTGTAAATGTATCATCTCCAGTTGCTATTGATACCGATTATGCAGATGTAGGCAATGCTATTCCTGATTTTGAGTTTGGCTGGCGTCATAATATCAAGGCCAATAATTATGAGATTAGTGTATTATTAAGAGGAGCATTTGGACACAGCTTGGTCAATATCAATAGAATGATCTTTGAAAATGATTTCGTTTCAAGTGAACTGTACAATAGAGTAAATACAAGTAAAGCCGTCGAAGGACTAAAAGAAGCTAGATATTCCTCTTTGTATGTAGAGGATGCAAGTTTTGTCAAATTAGATAATCTATCTATCTCGCGCGCATTTCGTTTAGGTGCAGATAATAAGATATTGAGTTTATCCATCATTGGCCAAAATTTATTGACCATTACAGGCTATACAGGACCAGATCCAGAACCTTCGTTTTTTGATATGGAGGGCGGTGGTTATTTTTCGCCGGGGTTAGATAGAAGATCGACTTATAGACCATCTCGTACTATATCGGTGGCCGCTAAGATAGATATCAACTGATGTGGCTTTGATAATTAATCATTTGAGCGTAGAACCAATTATACATCTTGATGTTAAAATGTCATATATGAACATATAATTACTTCAACAAGTTATGGTTAATTCTGATAAGTCTATCTTCGAGTATAATATTCCACCTTATGTCCAAGTAGGAGCCGTTCTCATTACGATTATATTATTTATAATCATATCCAGTGTCGCAGGAGCTATCGGTATAGCTGATGTCGATGGAGGTACACCTTGGCTTATAGCGGTTTCCATGACTTTCTTTTTTACCATAGGTAATAGTGTGATGAGTCTTGCAACTGATGATCAAAACACCTATTGGTGGCAATCCATAGTCAGTTACGGACTACTTGCTCTAGTAGGAGGCGGTATTGCATATTTAGTATCTGGTGATTCTATGGATGTATATGGTTCTTATAAATGGCTTTATTTTATGTTTGCAATCGGTCATATTTTTTTTCTTGCTCTAATCAGAACGATGAGAAAGATCGTATCCATCGCGAAGGAACAAGACGGACGATTGAGAGGCGAAGATTAATACCACACCATAAATTTAAAATTAATGAACAGCATGAATAAAATATTACTATTACTAATCACAGCTTTTTTGGTAAGCTGTAAAAGTAATTCTCAACAAGTAAAAGTAGATGAAGAGGTAACCTCAGAGGTGAAGAAAGCAATTGAAGATTCTTCGAATACCCCAAGCGATGAAAAAAGCTTCAAAAACGCTAAAGGCGAATCTATTGAAAAAATCATAAAATCTCCAGCGGTCTGGGCTTCAGAACTTAGCAAAATGGAATATTATGTACTCAGAGAAAAAGGAACAGAAAGGCCGAGAAGCAGCAATCTATTAACAATTAAAGATGCAGGAATATACACCTGTAAGGCATGCAATCTGCCATTGTTCGAAAGTGAAACTAAGTTCAAGTCGGGAACAGGATGGCCAAGTTTCTATCAACCTATAGAAAAAGAAGTTATTTTAGAAGATACTGATTATGACCTAGGATATGCGAGGACAGAGGTCATGTGCCGTAGATGCGAAAGTCACCTCGGTCACGTATTCAAAGATGGTCCAGAGCCTACAGGTCTTAGATACTGTATAAATGGTATCAGCCTCAATTTCGAAAAATCAGAATAAATGCTGATTCCTGTCTTGAAATCGATATTTGAAAGAGACCTAGAACGTCTATATTTTCAGATCTCAAATTTTGATAATGAAGCTAATATTTGGCGTGTAGATGATGGAGTTTCTAACAGTGCAGGTAACCTTGCTCTGCATATCATTGGAAATTTGAATACATTCATCGGTGCAGAATTAGGAGGCACAGACTATGTAAGAGACAGACAGTATGAGTTCGGCGCGAAAGATGTGCCTTCAGAATCATTATTATCAGAAATATCAAATGTCAAACAATTAACCATGCGTGTCTTAGATACACTAGAGGAATCTCAGTTGGATGAAATCTATCCTAGAGTTGTGTTCAAGGAGCCGATGACTACTAAGTTTTTTCTCATTCATCTGACTACTCATTTAGCATATCATCTAGGTCAGGTCAATTATTATCGAAGACTATTTGATAAATAATCCATTTGGCAAGATTTTCTTTTCGCAATTAGCGATCCGTTTTTCCACGAAATAGAATCTTTCGTAGATAAAATTGTCGTAAATAGACAAAATTGATGATATTTGTCATGATAACAAAAAAGTAACTTTGATTACATTTTAGTTTTCCTTTAGTTATCCGCTTTATTATACATTCATAGTCGATATCAATCGACTTAACCAACCTAAATCATTATGAAAAAAACTTTTCTCTTGTTGTTCTTTGCAGTGATAAGTGTAGCACTTACCGCACAAATGAATAAGGTAGATTTTCAAGAATACACCCTTGATAATGGTCTCCACGTAATTCTACATCAAGATAAATCTACGCCTATCGTAGCCGTATCTATTATGTATCATGTCGGTTCTAAAAATGAGAAACCAGATAGAACAGGTTTCGCGCACTTTTTTGAACATTTATTATTCGAAGGAACAGCTAATATAGAACGAGGTCAGTTCGATAAATATGTAGAAAATGCAGGCGGCACACTTAATGCCAACACCTCATTTGACAGGACATACTACTACGAAATACTTCCTTCTAATCAGTTGGAGTTAGGACTATGGTTAGAATCCGAACGATTACTACATGCCAAAGTGGAAAACAAAGGTGTAGAAACACAAAGAGAGGTAGTAAAAGAAGAAAGAAGACAACGAATAGATAACCAACCGTATGGATCTATACTACAGGAGTCTATGGCGAGAGCTTTCACAAAGCACCCATACAACTGGCCGATTATCGGCTCTATGGAGCACTTGAATGCAGCCGAAGAGAAAGATTACAAACAATTCTATAACGACTTCTACACTCCTAATAACGCTATACTATCTATTGCAGGAGATATCGATTATGACCAGGCTAAGAAGTGGATTGACAAGTACTTTGGCAGTATCCCAGTGAAGAATCCAAATATATATAGACCTACAGTAGTAGAACCACCTCTTACAGCGGAAGTAAGAGATACTATCTATGATAATATACAACTACCAGCGGTAGTAATGACGTACCGAATTCCTGCACAAGGGACACCAGATTACTACGCTGTATCTATGTTGGGTACATTGCTATCACAAGGTCAGTCGTCTAGATTGTACAAAGCGCTAGTGGATGAAGAGCAAAAGACTGTGGCTGTAGGTAACTTTCCTCTTGGATTAGAAGATCCGGGAGCGGCTATTACATACGGTATCGCCAATATGGGTGTCGATATCTTAGAAGTAGAAAGGTCAATCGATGCACAAATCGAGAAAGTGAAAAACGAATTGATCAGTGATGAAGAATTTCAAAAATTGCAAAATCAAACTGAAAATGACTTTATCAGCTCTAACTCTAGAATCGCAGGAATCGCTGAAAGTCTAGCAAACTATAAAATGTACTTTGGAGATACGAATCTGATCAATACGGAATTAGATAGATACTTAGCGGTTACAAAAGAAGACATCCAAAGAGTAGCAAAAGAATACTACAGAGTAGACAATAGAGTAGTACTTCATTATCTTCCAAAACCTGTGAATCCTTAGGAAGTAGTTAGGATTAGAAATCTATTTAATAGAACCAACAATAAATAAAGTAAAATGAAAAAATATTCAATATATCTTTTGTTCATGGGTCTGTTTTTCATGCAATGTAGCAAGAAGACGACTGACGGAATGGTAGACAAAGGAACAGAAGTAGTAAAAAATGCAGCAAATGATCTTTCTTGGAGATCAGGTGCCCCTTCACCTGGCGAAGCGCGAGCTATCCAATTGGGAAAAGCAAATTCGTTTGACCTTAGCAATGGCTTAAAGGTGATCGTTGTGGAAAATCATAAGATACCAAGAGTATCATACCAACTATCACTCAACAATGATCAAATACTCGAGAAAGACCAAGTTGGTTTCGTCTCTGTGGCAGGTTCATTGATGGGTACTGGTACGAAGACTAAATCAAAGGCGGAAATCGATTCTGCAGTTGATTTTATCGGAGCTAGATTGAATACAACAGGTAATGGAGTATTCGCAAGTGGTCTAAAGAAGCACTCACAGAAGCTTTTGGAAGTGATGACAGATGTACTTTATAATCCTTCATTCCCAGAAGAAGAGTTCAAAAAAATCAAAACTCAGACGCTTTCTGGTCTATCACAGATATCAAGTAATGCTGATGCAATGGCTGGTAATGTAGCGGCCGTATTGAACTATGGAACAGATCACCCTTACGGTGAAATCCAAACGGAGGATGACGTGAATAATATGACGATTGACAATATCAAGTCATACTATAACACCTATTTCAGACCTAATAATGCCTACTTAATCATAGTAGGCGATGTAACCCTGGCTGAAGCAAAAGCGGATGCCGAGAAGTACTTCTCATCTTGGAAAAGTGGTGAGATACCAGCAGTTGATTATAAAGCACCTGCACCTGTAAAAGGTACCAATGTAGCATTCGCGAATAAGGACGGGGCAGTACAGTCAGTAATCAAAGTCACTTACCCAGTAGATCTAAAACCTGGTGCGAGTGATCTGGTCCAAGCTAGAGTGATGAATAATATTCTAGGCGGCGGTGTATTTTCTGGTAGATTAATGCAGAACCTAAGAGAAGACAAAGCATATACTTACGGATCTCGATCCAGTCTGTCAGCTAATTCACTGATTGGTAACTTCAGTGCTGGTGCCAGTGTGAGAAATGCAGTAACGGATAGTTCTGTACATGAAATACTGTACGAGATGGATAGATTGACTAAGGAGCCAGTAAGTGCTGATGACCTTCAGTTGGTAAAAAATTCAATGGCAGGTAGTTTTGCGAGATCTCTAGAATCTCCTCAGACGATAGCTAGATTTGCGAGAAATACTTATAAGTTTAATCTTCCTGCAGATTACTATGAGACATATTTACAGAAATTGGATGCTGTCACAATAGGCGACGTGCAGGCTATGGCGAAAAAGTACATCAGACCAGAAAATGCCAACATCGTAGTCGCTGGATATAAAGATGAGGTAGCAGACAAACTTGCAAGATTTGATTCTGATGGAGTAGTTGATTTCTACGACCCTTTTGGAAAGAAATTAGATGTCCAACAATCGGCTATGCCAGATGGTGTAGATGCAAAGTCTGTAATCTCTGACTATATAGATGCGATCGGAGGTATGGATAAAGTGAAAGCTGTAAAAACGATGGTGTCGAAATATAAGGCGGATATCATGGGACAATCTGCAGGCATGGAGACAGGTCAACAGGATAATAAGATGTTCTATATGGAAATGTCAATGGGCGGAAACATCATGCAGGAACAACGATTTGATGGCGTTCAAGCCAAGGTAGGACAAATGGGACAAAACCAAACGATAACAGAAGGTCCAGAAATCGAAAGCATGAAAGAACAAGCCAATGCATTCGGTCAGTTATTATATTTAACTGAAAATAGTCCGTATAAAATGGAGCTAAAGGGTATCGAAGATGTGAATGGAGCTAAAGCTTATAAAGTGCAAATTACAAAAGCATCTGGCGATAAGTCATACGAATTCTATGATGTGAAAAGTAACTTACTGATCAGAAGTATGATCACGCAAGAAGTGCCTGGGGGAGCGCCACAATCTATCACCACGGAGATTGCCGATTATAAATCTGTAAGTGGAGTAATGATTCCGCACAAAGTAACCATACTAGGAGCTATGCCATTCCCTCTTGAGATGATCGCTGAGAGCATAGTAATCAATGAAAATATTCCAGCCGCTAAGTTCAAAACGAACTAACGACGGTCGATCACCACGAGATGAATATACAACAGGCTACGAGATCACTCTTGTAGCCTGTTTTTTTTTGGGATATTCCGTAATACGAAATGCTCTAGCTATCCAAGTGATACCTCTATCTCTTTTTCGACATCTCGTAGTTTCTCTTTGCACATCTTTATTAGTTCAGCGGCACGCTTTACTTCTTTACCCAATTCGTCGAGTCCTATTTCTTCGTTTTGCATTTTAGCGACGATTGATTGTAGTTCGCTATATGCTTTCTGATATGAATTATCTGCCATATTATTTATTAAGTTTGGTGATTTTGGCTTCTGCTGAGCCTTTATGATGTTTGACAGTGATCATATCATCTATTTCTAGATTATTGAAATCACTGATCGTTTTATTATCCTTTTGGATCATTACGAATCCTCGTTTGAGTACGTTCTTCGGATCGGCGATATTGATTATTTGCTCAGTATAAGAGATGTGTTCGGCGAGTTCCTTAAGACTATATTTGGCTGCTTGCCTAAGTAAAACTTTGGTCTGTTCTAATTGTGAGTGTTCAGATCTGAGTATCTCTTTAGGTTTGAGCGTTATCATCTGATTGATTTGTTCCAATTGAAGTTTGCTGTACTCTATTTTTTGTTTTGCGGTTTGATTGATCCATTGCATCGCTTGGATGATGTCTGACTCGAATGTCATATTTCGATCTATCAAGAATGCTGCAACCGCTGTAGGAGTCTTTAGTGCGGAGAATGATACCATATCAGCTACGGTACTATCGATCTCATGACCTATTCCAGTAATCACAGGAATAGGGAAA
Organism: uncultured Saprospiraceae bacterium; assembly: GCA_938007965.1. Classification (GTDB taxonomy): domain Bacteria; phylum Bacteroidota; class Bacteroidia; order Chitinophagales; family Saprospiraceae; genus CAJXUU01. The sequence continues at coordinate 67,664 of CALLMH010000040.1, forward strand.
GTCGCTATCTTATGTCCGATATTATAATTGTCAAACGATGCCAAGTCTAGCTTAGCCCCACCACCTCTGATGATAGCTACGCAATCGTATTCCGTTTGTTTGAGTTTGATGGTATCAAGTGCTTCACAGACTTCTCTTTCTGTATTCATACCTTGCATAGCTGCGGAGAATAAATCTATCTTGATATCGTATCCGTATTCATTATTAGCTATTTGCGCACTGAAATCTGCGAATCCTGCAGCCGTAGCTGATGATATCACAGCCACTTTTTGGATTACAGTCGGTAGGGTAGTGCGGCTATTAAGCTCCATTACTTCAGCTTTCTTCAGCTTCTCGATGATTTGTTGACGAGCCATTTCCATCTGTCCTATGGTGTAGCTGATATCTATATCTTCTATGTTGAGCTTGAGACCATATCGTTCATGGAATTCTACACTTACTTTGAGCATCACTTTCGTTCCCTCAGTAAGAATAGCGGGTAATAAGTCTCCAAGTTTTTTCTTGATGAAGAGAAATGATTTGTACCAGATTACAGCGGCACTCTGAGCTTTTATCTGATTGTTTTTCTCATCGTGCTGTACGACTTCCATATATACTTGTCCTCTTACTTCTTTGACCTGACTTATTTCACAATTGACCCAGATAGATTCTGTGAAGTTGAGTGCCATCACCTGTTTGATGTATTCGTTGAGTTCGTAAAGCGAGTATGAAGTCATCTATTTGATTGAAGATATAGTATTAAACGAATTTGACGTAAAGATGCAATAATGATTTTGTCGATACGGCATAATGACTTTGATAAATTTGTTAGATTTTAAATTTTAATCCAATAAATATTGAAAATCATTTTGATTCAAATCAAGTTTTTCTTCGTCAAAATGTATGATGTCGTTCGATAAGTTTGTTTTTCGTTTTTGGAGTTTTATAATTTTCTCCTCTATGGTTTCTTTCGCGATGTATCTGATGACGGTTACGGGTTTATCTTGACCGATTCTATGCGCTCTAGCTATGGCTTGCTTTTCAGCAAATGGATTCCACCACGGATCTAGGATGAATACATAATCTGCGGCGGTAAGGTTGAGTCCCGTTCCTCCCGCTTTCAGTGATATGAAGAAAAATGAGACATCCTTATCAGTTTGAAAAGAATCCACAGACTCTTTTCTTTGCTTTTGATTGTCTTTACCGGTGAGGCTGACATATTTCCAATTATTAGTTTCGCACTCATTCTGAAATATGGTTATCAACTTTGTGAATGCGCTGAAAATTAAAACTTTATGACCCGACTTTCTTACCTCTTCCATTTTTGCGATAATGTGTTTCTTCTTTTTACAATCGCCTGTATAATCATCATCCACCATTCGTGGATCATTGGCTATTTGTCGCAGCTTCGTAAGTGCTGCAAATACATGAAATTTGAAAGATCGGTCTGCAGTATCTAAGCCTAGGAGATAGTTTCTCGTGGCACTTTTTACTTTTTCGTACGCCTGCATTTGAGACTTTTCTAGACTTATATACTCAATGTGCTCTGTGAGAGGCGGTAAATCGGGAGCCACTTCTTCTTTTGTTCTTCGTAAGATGTAAGGTTTGATGAGATTAGCCAATTGAGCCAATGCATCTTGATCTTGGTGTCTCTCTATAGGATCGAGATAGTGTTTTTTGAAAAACGGATAACTGCCCAACATTTCTGGATTGATAAATTGCATCTGAGACCATAGATCGGAGAGTGAATTTTCGATTGGGGTACCAGAAAGTGACAATCTATATGCTGAATTGATTTCATTGATCGCCTTGAACATCTTAGATTCCTTATTCTTAATCATTTGACTTTCGTCTAGTATCACATATTCCCAATCGATGGATTTTAATTTTTCGATATCTCTGAGTACCGTATGATATGTAGTGAGTACTATGTCGAATTTGTCGAGACTCTCGAGTAATTTTCTACGCTTTACACCTATGAATTCTAATACATGTAGTGATTTGTTGAATTTTTTGATTTCTTCTTTCCAATTAAATACCAGTGAAGAAGGAAGAATGATGAGTGCTTGGAGAGGATTGATCGTTTCTTGCATTTCAGAGGCAAACATGGTCAACTGTCCCTTTTTGGCTTTTCTTTTTTTCGGATTTGCTCGATTTTTATCTTTTGTATACGTGAGCAGTGCTATTGTTTGTAATGTTTTTCCAAGTCCCATATCATCAGCTAGGCATGCTCCTAGACCATTCGCTTGATGATTGATAAGCCATCTGACGCCAGCTTCTTGATATGGTCTGAGCGTAGCTTCAAGGTGTTTTGACTTTACATATTCTATTTCTACATGCTCTGAAATTGATTTTTTGACCGTGGATGAAAGTTCTTCTATTTCTTCCAGGAAACCATACTGTGACTTCAGAATTTTCACTCTTTCTCCATTTACAACACCAAATTTTGCCAAGTCCTCATACTTTGACATCCACGATTTAGGGATGACGAAGTATGTTCCATCTTCTAGTGGATAATATCTATTGCCATTTTTGATGTGCTCTAGTAGATGTGCAAATGCGATGCGGTCATCTCCGATCGTAACAAAACCATGTACGTCAAACCAATCTGATTTTGGACTTGAACTAAGCCGTATAGATTGGCCCTGTAATGATATTTCTTTGCCGTCGATGATGGGGTTATTTAATTGAAATCCACTTTTTGAAATTTCCTCTTTGTTCTTCACGAGGAATTGGATCAAACCCAGTTTATCATTACCTCCGACTTTTACTTTTTTAGTAGAGGTAAGATTCATGCCTTTTGATAGTAGTTTCTGTAGCCATATATCTTCTTCTTTTGAGTTTCTTTTGACTTGTGATATAGCGACTTTTCTATCGTCATTGATATGAAGTTGAGTTTTACTTTGATTAGGACTCGCTAAGCTAAATCTGGCACCTTCGTACTCATAAATAATATCAAGCACAACCTCATCATTGATAAAATCGTAACTTGATGAGAGGATACAATTGGTAATCTTATCAGTCTGCTTCACTTCGAATCCGATAGCTTCTATTTCGGATTTCTTAGCTACTTCGATTATAAATTTTTCGAAATAGGTAATCACCATTTCATTTTTTACAAATATGTGGTCCTTTTTGAGAAATGGTTTTAGTTTGTTACCATTTATTTCTTTCAACTGGTAGATGACATAATCTACGATAATCCAGCAATTGTGATTGGTAAGTATATGTACATCTCGGGTGTTGGGTGACCAAGGTGCACTGTGTTGATTATTTAGTTTTATAGAATATTTTATACCAGTCTGTGTCTTTTCAAATCTCAATATGGGGATGATTGGCTTTGGCGAGCCGACAATTTTCAGGTCTTCTAAAGGTGTTTTTCTTACTATGTCTATAATCAATGGAATATTATTGGATTGTAAGAAGTGAAATAAATCACTAGATTTTCTATCGTAATATTTTAATAATAGATCCTTTATTTCGGGAATTAATAATGCCTTTGAAAGTGTGTTTTGATTCCTTTTCTTAGTAACGAATTTTTCTTCTAAAACCCGTGGACTAAGGGAGTCAGTCAGCTTTATTATCTGCTCGGAAGTTTCTTTTTTGATTATGACGTTGTAACTGGGTATGGTGCTGGAAGTTGCCTTAGCTTTTAGACTGCCCAATTTAAGCCCATATTCTATTTTTACGATATATGGTGTTGGGATATATCTTTGCATTTCCTCATTGTATTCTAGATTTACAATGATCGAGTACGATTTAGTTTCTGAATGCATATCTGTATTTCGAATTGGACTGCCTTTTCAACTTTCCAAAAATATTCTGTGATGACAAAAATAGAATTTAAATTGTGTAGTAGAAGGTTTATTATTGAACTAACTTATCATTATAGCTTGGATTTATTTAATTGAATAAGACTGCGTTCTTAAAGGGGTAAGTGCGGAGATTCCTCTGGGTAGAAACTACTGTATAAGTTTCTTTAGGACATTCAGATCTATAGATTATTCCTTAGTGCCTATGATCATATAGGTACGTACACTATGGATTTTCATAATCACTAACTTTTAGGTTGACTATACGCTGGGCGATTTTTCAATCACTGTACTGACCGATTAGCACTGAAAGCAAATATGAAATGGGAGAATGTTTATTTACATCCTTAAGAGGATACGATTTAAAATATTATGAACTTGGTTCTAAGAATGTAAATTTTCAATATCTAAGCTGAATAGCGATTGATGAAATTAAAATCATTTTTCTCTGTATGCGGTTGCTTATTCAAAATCATCTTTGCTGCGGTACTTCCCATTTTTTTGAAGTCTGTACTTATCACGGTAATACCTAGTAGCTCTTTTAGTGGAGTATCATTGTAAGATATAATACCAATATCTTCACCTAGTTTGAAATGTCGATCTCTAGCTTGTTTGACCAAACTCACTAAATCCTGTTCTTGAATAATAATGTACAAATCTTTTATTTGTAACTCCATACTATCATATATTTCATCGAGAACTTCATACTCTAGTTCGTTTTTAAGACAGAATTTTCTGAAGCCATTTACAATTTCTTGTGGATAAGGATAAATAGCTTTACTAGGATAGACCAATATTACTTTTTTATATTTTTTTATTTGTTCCATCCCAGAGTCTAGAGCTGTAAAGATATCGTTCGTAAAATCTTGATATACTTTGATGAATGAATTAGAAAGGCTTTTTACCTCTCTGTCCAAGATGATCAATTTTTTTTCGGGTAATTCTTGTATCGCTTCTAGAATTTTTTTGGAACAGACTACATGCTGAAATTTCTCATTCCTGAAGTGAGGCATTATTACATAATAGCTGTAGTCTTTTTTCTTTTTATTTAAAATTTTAATAAAAACATCAGGTTCGCAATGGTATATATCTAGATCCACAGATGCGTGAGTACCGAGAGTCTCAACAAATGCATTATAAATACGCATCTTGTAGGAACTGAGTTTATTGATTAAAAACAGAATATTGAGCTTTATGGACATGTCCGTTTTAGTAACATAAAATCCCTTTCCCTTTACTGATACTATGATGTTTTGTGCCCTCAATAGACTATACGCTTTTTCGACAGTATCTCTTGATAAATTGCACATCTCACTTACCGCATTGATAGAGAGTATTTTATCTCCCATCAGCAATTTTTCCTCATTGATGGCTCGGATGATAGAATCCATAACCTGTTTGTATTTGGGGACTCTAGAGGATTCGTTAATATTTATATATTCGTTTTTTTTAATCATTCTTTTATTGACTATTTGGTTGAGTTCCTTGCTCAAAGATAGAACCGTATAGTACAGGATGCGCTACCTTTTTAAAGAAATTATATTTATAAATCGAAAAGTAATTAAAATAACAGAAAATCCAAATGAGAATATCTAAGTAATTCTTTCGGTTCTTAGCTAAATCTTATGCTTTGTGCTGTAGGGAACATTTTGTTGAGATTATCTTCGTTGAAGATCTGTGGATTTAAAACTCCCTTTTAGTATAGAAACTTTAAATACACTTAGAAGAAATGGGGAAAACACGATCAGAGGCAATCTTAAAGATATTATGACTGAAAGTCGAAAAGCGGGTAATCCATGTATGACAATAATAAAAAAATAAGCACTCAAAGTTAAAAACAGTCTTAAATTCAAATAAATGAAAAATCAACTCCTTCTATTTCTTGCAATTGCCATGCTATCTAGTTGCCAATTCCACAAGAAAAATCAAAAAGAGAACATAGCGGAATCAGAAATTTCCAATAAAGTAAAGTCGCTCATCGCACAAATGACTTTAGAAGAAAAAATTGCTGAATTAACACAAGATGCACCAGCGAATGATAGACTGGGAATACCGTTTATGAAGTTTGGAGAAGGGCTGCATGGACTATGGTATGACGGTGTGACAGTATATCCCCAAGCGATAGCGTGCGGATCCACTTGGGATCCAAAACTGATAGAGAAGATGGCCTCCCAGACAGCAAAGGAGGCTCGAGCATTAAATATTACCCATTGCTATTCGCCAAATCTAGATGTTGTTTCAGGTGATGCGAGATATGGAAGGGTAGAAGAGTCCTATGGCGAAGATCCTTATCTCGTATCTAGGATGGGTGTAGCTTTCATACAAGGTATGCAAGGAATGGGGAAGGAGCAGTTTGACGAAAATCATATCCTGACCACAGCAAAGCACTTTGTTGGATATCCTGAAAATCGTAGAGGTATCAATGGTGGTTTTAGTGATATGTCTGAGCGGCGGTTGAGAGAGGTGTTTCTCCCACCATTTGAGGCAGCGGTAAAGGAAGCACAAGTCGGATGTATTATGCCAGGACATCAGGATTTTAATGGAGTGCCATGTCATATGAATACTTGGTTGTTGGATGATGTTTTGCGTGGTGAGATGGGATTCGATGGATTTGTAGTTTCGGATAATAATGACGTTGCGAGATTGGAGACCATGCATTATATTGCTAAAAATAGAGCCGAAGCGGCTATTCTAGGTTTGAAAGCAGGTGTCGATATGGATTTGGTTTTAGGTAAAGACTTGAAATATTATGCGTACCATTCCACGGTTTTGAAAGATACTTTAGAAAAAAATCCTGCACTCATAAAATATGTCGATGAAGCTGCCTCCCGAATCCTGACTGCTAAATTTAAATTGGGTTTATTCGGATCAAAGCTAAAAGAAGCAAAAACCGATACTATAGTAAGCACTCCAGAACATCAGGACTATGCCTACGAAATGGCTCAAAAAGCAATCATCTTATTGAAAAATGATAATAATGTTTTGCCATTGGATATGACTAAAATACGATCATTGGCCGTGATTGGTCCCAATGCTACCGAAGAAAAACCGAAGAAGGGAACCTATTCTTTGCTAGGAGGGTACTCTGGCTTACCGCCATATTATGTCTCTGCTTTGGAGGGGATTACTAAGAAAGTAGACGGTAAAGTCAAAATCAATTATGCCCAAGGATGTCAATTGTTGAATAACTCAAAAGAGGGATTCCCAGAAGCCATAGCGGCAGCAGAACAGTCAGATGCAGTCATATTGTTGGTGGGAGGCTCTCGTAAAACGGGTGGTGAAGGAATAGATCGATCTTCGCTAGATTTGTTTGGAGTACAAAATGAATTGGTCGAAGCGATTCACGAAACTGGTAAACCTGTTATTGTCGTATTGATGAATGGTCGTCCGTTGACGATCAACTACATCGCTGAAAATATTCCATCCGTTTTAGAAACCTGGTACTTGGGTATGCGTTCTGGAGATGCGATTGCTGATGCTATATTTGGCGATGTAAATCCTGGAGGAAAATTGACGGTTTCATTCCCTCGTACAGTCGGCCAAATTCCTGTGACTTATCTAGAACGCCCTGATTTTATAGGCTCTGGAAAAGGAATGTATAAATTTGAAGACAAATCACCTTTATTTCCTTTTGGTTTTGGATTGAGCTATACTACTTTCGAATACAGTGAGCCAAAATTAGATAGTGAAAGCATTACAACCAATGGTGCTACCAAAGTATCAGTTCGAGTAACTAATACGGGGCAGCGAGAAGGCGATGAGGTCGTACAGATGTATGTCAGGGATGATTTTGCTTCTGTAGGTCGGTACCTCAAGATGCTAAAAGGTTTTGAACGGATCACTTTAAAACCAGGTGAGACAAAGACAGTTTCTTTCGACTTAGGATTCGATGAGCTTTTCTTGTATGATCAGAAAATGAAGAAAGTAGTGGAACCAGGAGATTTTACGATTTCGGTTGGAGCCTCCTCTATGAAAAAGGATTTGAAAGAGGTGAAGCTTACGGTTATTGATTAGATATTGACAGCATGAACGATTCAAAAATAAATAGCTAAGTATTCTTACTAGAAAACAAAAAAATCATGAATAGAATAATAGTCCTCTTTTTGAGTTTAGCTTTTACAACATCGGTCATGAGACCGATGACATCCATAGATATAGCACCTCCCGCTGGAAGACTAGCTATAGTGGCAGATGGTAACTCTCCTGATCCCGATGACTTAGGAGGCACAGCTGTATCTATCGCCTTGTTGCGCGCATCTGGATTGGAGGATCGTTTAGTACATTATTCTCATAGTTGTGATTTGGTAAAGAATCAACCTAATATTTCAGCAAGAGAAGAAAGGGAACGCCATGCTCTGATGCAATCAAGCTGTGATATCACGGCTAGGCGTTGGGGTGGTTTCGATGATCTTACTTTTTATGATGCAAAATGGCAGTTAGACGAAACTATTCAAGATTTGTGCAAGGCAATCCATGTCTCTACTGCAGAAGATCCTCTTTGGATTATAGAAGCTGGAGAGCCCGATGTCATTGGGATGGCTTTGTCTGCTACACCCAGAGACAAGCACCAATATGTGAAGGTGGTGACACATCACCCTGCAAATGATAATGCTGGGGATCTATATTCTTGGCAACAAATATTGGACTTTGGGGTCGAAGAAGTAAGAATCCCCGACCAAAATACGCATCTTAAAGTGAAAATCAACGAATGGGATTGGGCACGAGATCATCCAGATGCTCGTCTGCAGCAAGTTTGGCTGCAAGGGAAAATAGCGGAGGTGGATAATGTGGTCAAATTTCAAAAAGGTAAATGGGATTGTTCTGATGCCGGGATGGTGCTTTATTGGATTACTGGAGCTACAAATGGCGGATTGGAAGAGGGTAGTGTGAGTGATGTCAAAACACTATTATTGGATTATGTAGAACGTTAGTGAAGCAGTGAAAAAATCAAATTAATATGAAAAACGGAGAAACGTTATTATTTGGCTTATTAGCTATTTTTGTTTTCATTTCCTGCGGTAAATCCAAACAGGTCTATTCACAAAGGTTGGAAGGAGTTAACATTCAACGAACAGAAGAAAAATTACCCAATATTGTCTTTATCCTTTCTGACGACCAGTCTTGGACAGATTATGGTTTTATGGATCATCCGCACATTGAAACACCCAATCTTGATAAATTATCCAGAGAGAGTCTGACATTTGCCCAAGCTTACGTACCTACTTCGTTATGTTCGCCGTCGCTTGCTTCTATAATAACGGGACTATATCCTCGCCATCATTTAGTACTTGGCAATGATAGGGTCCTTCCTACTGATGTATTGCCCAAAGATAAATCTGCCAAGCGAGCGATCACCGCTAAAAATTATAGGCCAGTCATCGAGAATTTTAAAAGTCTAAATACATTACCTGATCTTCTCAAAGAAAAAGATTATATCTCCTTTCAGACTGGTAAATGGTGGTTAGGTAATCATGCTAACGGTGGATTTGATTATGGAATGACCCATGGCGACGTCAAAAGAGGAGGGAGGCACGGAGATAACGGTTTGAAAATAGGTCGCCAAGGAATGGATACACTCTATAGTTATATAGATATGGCATTGGATAAGGAAAAACCCTTCTTTATGTGGTATGCTCCGTACTTACCACATAGACCACACAATCCACCAGATAGTCTTTTGCAAAAGTATCTACCCAAAGCACCTACAGAATATGTAGCAAAATATTGGGCGATGTGTGAATGGTTTGATATTACCTGCGGTCAATTAATGGATTATATAGAATCGAAAAAGCAAACGAATAATACGATATTCGTATATGTATGTGATAACGGATGGGTGCAAAATGAAAATAAACCTGGTTACAATAAAAACTCAAAACGAGCTCCTTATGATTATGGTATGAGGTCTCCAATTATGTTTAAATGGCAAGGAGAAATCACTCCCAAACTTGATAATCGTTATCTAGTTAGTAGTGTGGATATAGTACCGACAGTTTTAAATTTATTAGGAATAGAGCAACCTGAAGGTTTAGATGGAATAAATGTATTGGATGAAGCAAAACTGCAGAACCGAAATACTATTTTTGGAGAGATTTATGCTCATGATTTTTATACCATAGATAGAAGCCTTTATTATAGAATGGCATTCACGGATCCTTATAAGATTATTATCCCTAATGAAAAGAATAAACCAAATGAAGATATTCAATTGTTTGATATCTATAAAGATCCTTTCGAACAAGTAGATTTGGCAGCTAGACTCCCCGAAATAGTGGAAGAATTAGAAAACAGGATTGACGAATCGTGGAGTAAATAAAAAAGGTAACTACTTAGCACTCTGAGCTAAATAGTTACCTTTTTAATCTTCTTAATTAGAAAGAAAGGAAGATTAGTTTACTTCCATTTTTTCTTGAGTTGTATCTGACCATCTGATCTGAGCTCTTCCTCCTTTAACTCTATATGCACCATATCTAATTTTAGATTGTGTGGCTCTCTCAGCTTCTGGAATATTCCAAGAGAAGGTTTCATCTCCGATTACAGCATCTGCATAGTGTATTTTTTCTTCAGGGTTATCTGGGTCAGCTCTAAATCCTACTTCCAGTACGATTTCTGTAGGTCTGTTTTTAGGTACATTCGTAAGGTAGACAACTTCTCTTCCTCCAACACCTTCTCCTCCTCTGAACTTAATTTGTTCTCTGTAGATGTCGAATGATTGCTGTATTTCATTCCCTTCAGTATCTGTTCCATAGACTGGTTTTGCTAGATATAAGCAGATCGCAGGGTCCGGTGATCCTCCGCCTCCAGTATGCTTTCCTTTAGCTTGCATGATGTATGTACCATCATTGCTATCTCCAGAGGTATCACCTACTTCTAGAATTCTTACCGTTGCACTAAACCTTGTAAAGCTTCCTATCCCAGTAGTTCCTACTGTACTTAGTGCTCGTTCAATTCTAGGTTGTAATGTACCAGCTGCGTCCATATGATTAGAACCGTCAGTTATGTTATAGATACCCCAGATTTTATCAAAAATAAAACTTTCTTTATAATCTGCATAACAGCTTCTATCATCAATGGCCCCTACATTGCTAGGATCATCTATATCTTCATCTCTAGTAGTATTGGTACCTTCTTCAGTGCAAGTTTCGAATTCGCCAACAACTTCATCACTATCTATTTCGATTATCATAGGTTGATCCATCATTGGTTCTTCTTCTTTTTGACAAGAAAAGAGAGATAGAAAAACAAATAGCATTGCGATTTTTCCTAGATTAAAATTTATACTTTTCATATGTTTATTTTTTAGAGACTTTTAACGAATTAAGCTTTGTTATTTTTAGCTTCTAAATCTTATAAGTCGGCTCGTTGATTAAACTTTAAATTTTTTATTTCTTTTTACAAATATAAATCTATAACGAATAGATGCTATCCTGTACTATACTGATTAGAATAATAATTAGTTGAAAAGTCTTCTACACTAACATAATTCGGTAATTAGCCATCATTTCCACAAGTCAGGGCATGTAGAATACTTCTTCTAATGGAGTCGAAACGGGCGAATTGTCTAGATTTACTTCCATGATGTCTGCCATGAAATCCCACCATTTCTTTACGATTTCATTATTAGCTAGTTCTTGAGATCCACCATTTCCCGATACTTTTTGGAAGGCAAATAATGTATGGGTCTCTTCATCGAAAAAAATAGAGTATTCACTTACACCATTGTCTTTGAGCAATTGTTTTAAATCTGGCCACAGTTCATTATGACGTTTTATATAGTTCTCTTTTTGATCAGGATTTAGTTTCATTTTAAAAGCTAGTCGCTGCATCGTATTTGTATTTTTAGTGGTTACTTTTATATAATATTTATAAGCACTAACACTGTTTATATTTATGTTGGATATACTTATGATATCGTTCCTTTTTTTACATAAAAAAAAGACAATACCATAAAGCTGATATTGTCTTTCTTTGTCTTATGTAGTTAAGTGATTTAAGTCCCTCATCTTAGCACTTGTAAGTCAGTGAATCATTGGATTTTTACCTTGAAAACAAGTACTTACAACTAATTATAATATTAAATTCACTTCGATTTGCAAATACTAGCCAATGAAGTAAAGATTACTTAGAAATCAATTGGACGCTAGCACCTGTTTCTAGTGTTCTCAGTACATAAACACCTTTTGGGAAAGTGGATAGATCTACTCTATTACCTTCTCCTTTCAATACTTTAGTACCTACAGTGGAGAAAACATCCCACTCGCCTTCAATATTTACATTGAAGATACCATTGACTGCAGGATTTGGAAATGCTTCTATAGCATTTGCTAATTCTTCGTCTTTAGTACTAGTTGAGATCTCTTCTAACGTTAATGTGAAGAAATCAAACCTTGGACCTGCATCTAAATGTTGAAATTTCAACAATAAAGGACCTGCTGGCAATTCAAAATTTCCTAGATTATCAGCGGTTACATACTCACCATCTGTTGGAGGCAATCCACCATCATCTAATGTGTTAAAGTGGTCTATTCTATTAGTTCCATCTATATTAAATGACTCCAATCTGATGTCTTTACTGGTACCACCGTGTAGGTAACTTACGCCCATGTGATAAGTGCCAGCGTTGACGATATTTACAGTGTATACAGTGAATTCTTGACCTTGTGCACCTGCGATTACAGCTCCAGTTGCTCCAGCTTCTATATCAACATCACTACTAAATCTGATAGGATTTCCAGAATCTGAGCCTCCTGGAGATTTATCCCAGTAGGTTGCTCCTGCAGTAAGTGGGCTAGCGGCTGCTCCATAATTGGCTCCATCACCACTAGGATCAGAAGCTAAAGCATCATAGTTCTCTAATTCTATTTTCACAGGTACACCAATAGTTTCTCCGATTTGAGGAACATTACCTTGATAGGCTACACCAGTATATTGTGCTTGGACTTGAAAAGAAAATAGGGTTAGTAAACAAAAAATGAAATTTGTAAAAGTTACTTTTTCCATAGTATAAAATATTTTAAGTGATTAAATTAGTAATTGAAAGGTATTTATTGTTTTATCAAAAAAACGCTTCATTATTGACTCAATATTACTTTTTATTATTTCAGAATCTATCCTGTGCTGTCCTGATTTTTTTTCATCTTCACGGAATAATTAGCTGAAATATAATTAATATTTCAAATATTCAATTTGATAAGCTCCAGAACCTAAAATAATTGTAGAGTTATTGATAGACGCATTTTCGTGTATTTTGCGAAATTTCTCCCATTTATCTCCATTTATTCGAAGTGATTTTACTTCTTTTTTTGTTAATATTATATGCCCCGTAGTATTAAATGGGATTTGTAAATTCATCGTAAAATTATCTCCTTTTTTATTCCAATTGTTAGTTATGTCTCCATACGGAGTTGGCACACTTACTGCAGCTTGTGATATCTGATTAGGGAATCTTGGGTCTACGGTAAATTCTTTATATCCAGGAGCTTGTATTTTTGATTTTATGCCACCTATTGATTCATAAAAATATGCAGAAAAGCCACTATGCATAGGATGATTAAGAGAGTTGGTCAATCCTTTCATTTTTTTCCATTCGAATTGGCGTTCTGGCCATGTAGTAAAGCCATAATTCATCACGTAAGTTTGACTTGGGAATTCTGGAGTTGTCAATATTTGATGTGCTAAGTCTGATCTACCATATTTGGTCAATACAGTATAGATATATCTGTTTCCATGAATACCTACAGAGTGATGACCTCCTTTGATTTCATTAATATCGAATACTAGACCATTCACTACAGCTTCTATATTTTCTTTGGCGACCATTTCAAATTGTAATGCCATCACCGTTGCTGTTTGGCTACCATACCATCTGTGATCGGAGTTAGGTAGATCAATCAGGTAAGTAGCATTAAAAGCGTCGTACAATGCAGCTTTCTCATTTTGCATTTTCACTTCAAAATTGGCATCTTCATTCATATTGGCAAATTTTTCCATGATGCCTAGTATATCATAGAAATACGCATTGGCAGAGATGACGGGTTCACACTCCATTGCACTTGGGTTTCCTTTTCTGTCCCATCGAGGAGGGCACCAATCACCCATACCGTTGTCAATAATTCCCAGCTCGTTCTTGAAGGATAGATAATAATTCGTCAAACTTTTCATATCTTGGTAATACTCCTTCACAATGGATTCATCCCCATAAGATATATAATTATACCACGGTAAGTATATAGTCGCAATCCCCCAATCTAGCTTGGCAATGGTCGATGTGCGCTTGCCTGGAGCGATCATGGTGGGGACTTTATATTTCATTTCGGGGTTGTTATGTCCTTTTACGAATCGCATCTGGGTGCGTATGTCTTCCATATATTTCTTATAGAAAACTTCCATATCATAATTGTATAGTGCATACTCACAAAATGCGTGTGCATCTCCTAACCATCCGCATTTTTCTCTGTGTGGGCAATCTTCTGGTATCCCATGGAGATTATCTATTATCGTCCATTTGCTTATGGTGTTCATTTTATTTAGCAGGGAATCAGAGCAGCTAAATGAACCGGTTTCTTCCACATCATTGGCGACTAAGATTGCTTTGATCGAATTTTTGTCTGGCTTAGTGGACATTCCTGTAATCTCAGCGTATCTAAAACCGTGATAACTAAATTTGGGCTCCCACGTCTCAGTATCTGCTCCTTTACATACATACTGCAGCATCTGTTTCATACCATTGGCCCCTCCTCCTGTCGAGCCAGGGTATATGTCTTTTCCGTCTTGGGTCAGCGCCTCGGTAGCAATTATTTCGATTAGATGGCCTTCTTTTTCTTTCACTTTTATTCGCATCCATCCGGCAATGTTCTGACCGAAATCTACGATCCACTTTCCGGAGGGAGATTTAAAAATACGTTTTGGAGAATGTTCTTTTAGCTTGCGGATCGGGGGCATTTGTTGTGCACTTATTTTTGCTATTTTAGGAGATATGCATCTAACTGGACTCCATTCCGAATCATCGAACTCAGTTTTATTCCAACCACTTATTTCAAATCTTGCATCGTAAGTATCTCCGCCATAGATATTATCA
>CALLMH010000041.1 GCA_938007965.1 uncultured Saprospiraceae bacterium
CATCCTCAGAAAGAAGGTCTATTATCTCAATTGGGTGTGGATCTAGATCAAAGAGGAAATGTGTTGGCTACCGATTATAAAACATCAGTCGATGGTGTATTTGCGGCGGGAGATATGAGACGAGGCCAGTCGTTAGTGGTATGGGCAATATCAGAAGGTAGAGAAGCCGCTATTGCTGTGGATCGAGAGTTGTCTGACGGAGTATCAGTATTGGAGAAGAAGGATGGGTCGGTATTGGAAATGTAAATCATTACAGCCAATGTCGCTTCCAATTTATTGGAAGCTGAGATAAGTCTTTGCGTTAGCAAAAGCATCATCTAAAATTATTAATGAAGAGAGAACTTTTATAGGTTATTACTTATCACCATAATGAGAATACGCATTCAAAATTACAACTGTAATAATATCATCTTGAATATCATAAACTAGTCTATGTTTTCTATTGATCCTTCTGGAATAATAGCCTTCTAAATCGTGTTTTAGCTTTTCTGGTTGTCCAGTTCCGTTTTAGGATGTTTTGTCAATTCTTCCAATAAAACCTCTATCTTTTTGAGTACTTTTTTGTCTCCTGATTTTTTATGGTATTCTATATCTTTTATAGCATTCGATGTAAATCTTAATCTATAACTCATAGACCCAAGAGTTCTTTGATTTCTTCTGATGAAGATATTTCAATATACTCCCCATTTTGTACCTGTTTAGCACTTTCTTTTATTCGGTTAACCATCTTTTTATTGAAGTACATATCTTCTTCTCCAATTGGAGTTAAAGCATACGATTTATCTTTACCTCGTTGAACAATAATCTGTTCGCCTTTGTCAGCTTTATCGAAGTATAATTTTTGATTTTGCCTAAATTCTCGGCTACTTATTACTAGCATAATTATAAATTAATGTGTACCATAATGGTACAACGTTGTGGGCGATAAAATAGTTTCCACTATGAAACTCTATAGAAGCTCAACAACTAAAGTTTGAGAATTAATGAATGAGTTTTTTGTGGTTTAAAATATGAGTACTACAGCCAATGTCGCTTCCAATTTATTGGAAGCCGAATAAGTCTTTGCGTCAGCAAAAGGAAAATTGTATTACTATGCCTATACAATACAAATCGACATCGGCATAGATATCACCATCGGTCGATCCTCATTAAGGAAAAGATAGGCCATGTTAACTATATACAATAACCTTCGTATACTATTGTCTGAATTATAGGGAGGCTGAACCACATGGATTAGTGAATAACTTCTGAATATCTCTGAATAAAGTAGCAACATAATCTTGACTTTTCTGTCCTAAAATCCACCTTTCTAGCACATTTTTCCCAATAAAAGAACTTTTGTCCTACCCTCGGGTACTTCTGTCCTATCAAATAGGCTGAGTCTTGCTGCATCTTTGAGTTATAATAAAACAACAAGTATTAATAACAATTAAAAAATAATAAGAAATGGCAACGGAAATAAAAATCAAAAATCTACCAGAAGGATTTCAAAGTATCATCACAAATGGCAAACACTCTATCGTAGGAGACGAACCTATACACTCAAAAGGTACTGACCTAGGACTAGCGCCTACAGAACTGGTACTTGCAGGCCTCGCAATGTGTAAAGTAGCAACCGTGAGACACATAGCCCGCAAAAAAGGATGGGAAATCGGAAATGTAGAAGGAGCACTTTCTCAAAAAGTAAGAAGAACAGAGAATGGACTGACACCTAATATCTCTGTCGATATCACCATAGAAGGAGATCTCACAGACGAACAAAGAGCGGAACTCTTATATGAATCTGATCACTGCTACATCCACAGATTACTACAATCCGACTGGAATATAGAAAGTGCAATAAAACAAGAAGCAGAACTAGTATAAAGCAGGATTACGACGGAAAAGCAACCACTTGGGAAAATTCTCCCACACTAACATTCTAAAAAAAATATAACATAATGAAAGAGATAATAACAGCAAAAGAATTCAACACAATAGCAACACAAGAAAAACCAGTATTACTAGATTTTTATGCAGATTGGTGCGGACCCTGTAAATCACTGATGCCCATAGTACAAAAGGTAGCGGATAAATATAAAGGCGAAGTCATCGTACGAAAAGTCAATGTAGATAGATTCCAGGCATTAGCTCAGAAATTTGGAGTAAGAAGCATACCCGCTCTATTCCTTTTGGAAGATCAGAAAATCATAGCATCATCTAAGGGATTCCAATCCGAAAAAGCAATAGAATCTATGATAAAAAAACATACCAATGTCTTGGTGTCATAGAAAGATTGATAGTCTTTATTGGCCAATCCATTTTTTTTAACATTCTAAATTAAAAGAAGATATGAAAGATTTAAAAATAGACCTCAACACGATAGAAATACAAGATTCAAATCATGAAATCTCTTGCGGAAATTGTTGGGGACACCAACAATATGAGCAAGGGTACAGAGAACAAAAGTTTGACTATTGGCGAGGGAGACGAGATAATTTTATTTCAAGATTTGTGAAAAAATATCTCAGATAAATTTAAAATGTCTCCTAATCATAGTAATGAATTATTAAATCAACGTAGTCCAAGCGATGTCAAATCGCTCAGATGACTCGAATAGCAAACTAGAAGTGATGATACCATTGAAATTTTTCATTTTCATATTCGCGTAGAAGTCTAATCTTCTATGTGAATATGAAAACTGTAATGATCCTTCGATCAGATATTTTGAGTGATTTGTCTGTGCTATATTATTACATAATGCACATCCTTGGTCAACATCCTACGACAAACTATTTTTAATAATTACTTTTGAAGGAATTTTAGGCAAGCATATTTTACACACATACGTTACATCATCTATGGCATTAAAAACAGTAGATAGCTATGAATATAGAAAACTGGATTCCTCGTCCAATAGTGTTCATTTTTCGGTAAAGAAGATAAGTCTAGAGACGCATTGTTCGGCACTCCAAAATGAAGTCAGTCCTTACTACAGGATATTTTGGATAGAAGATGGAAGCGGTTTGTATGATATTGATTTTACGACTTTCTCAATTGATGGATCAGGTATATTCTGTGTATCTCCAAATCAGATTTTTTTGGTGAGAAATGAGAAAGTCAAAACAGCCTATGTGTTGTCCTTTGACAAGGAGTTTTATTGTGTAGAGACGCATGGCAAAGAGATCTCCTGCAATGGATTATTATTTAACAATGTACATAGAGCTACTGGGGTGTCTGTCGAGCAAAAAGATACAGCCTTATTTTCGGTGTTAATCGACAATATGATCAATGAGATATCCAATCCTGGAAATGCCCATCGAGAAATGCTGGAAACATATCTGAGGATGTTTATGATTCAGACATTGAGATTGATAGATGATGAGGAGCAAAAGATCAGCGTCGAGACCCATCAGAGAAATCAGATCGTACTAGATTTTATAGCGTTAGTAGATAAGCATTTCCGAACGAAACATGCCGTAAGTGATTATGCAAGTGAGTTATTCATTTCCCCAAAATCGCTTACCAAAAAACTCAAATCCCTTGGATATGCTACACCTACTAAGGTGATACGCGAGCGAATCATGATAGAGGCTAAAAGAGAACTCAAGTACGGAACTGACAATGTAAAAGAAATCGCTTACGAACTAGGGTTCGAAGATCCAGCCTACTTCTCTAGACTATTTTCCAAAGAAGAAGGTTTGTCTCCCCTAGAATATAGGAAAGGGTAGGAGATAAGTCTTTGCGATCATTTCTATGGTTACTAGTTTTAGTAAAAACTAACAAACCAAAAAATTAAAAGTACAGTTAAATTAACTATCCCAATTCACGAAAGGAATATAGTTTAAATAGCACATAAAAAAAGGACCCAACAACAGCCGAGTCCTTTCCAAAATATTTCTCTCATTCGAACTGTTCGCTTCATGTATTCACGAAGCTAAAGCATCGAAAATCCTAATCTTCATACGCCTCCATCGGTGGACATGTACAGATCAAGTTTCTATCTCCGAATGCATTATTTACTCTTGTCGTAGTAGGCCAGAATTTCTTACTAGAGTAGAGGTATGGAAGCGGATAAGCTGCCGCACTTCTAGAGTAAGCATGTGACCAATCATCAGATGAGATTTCATGTAGTGTGTGAGGTGCATTCCTAAGTACATTATCCTCAGCATCTGCGTCTCCACTTGCTATAGAATCTATTTCTTTTTTGATAGAAATCATTGCATCACAGAATCTGTCCAATTCATCTTTGTCTTCGCTTTCTGTAGGTTCGATCATCACGGTACCCGCTACTGGGAACGATAATGTCGGTGCATGGAATCCATAATCGATCAATCTCTTAGCAATATCTTCAGCACTTACGTCTAGTGGCTTGAACTGTCTAAGATCTAAGATCATTTCGTGTGCAGCCATACCATTTTCTCCTTTATATAGAACAGGATAGTGCTCTTCTAACCTAGCACGCATGTAGTTGGCATTCAGGATAGCATACTTCGTCGAATTTACCATTCCTGTTTTACCCAACAATCTGATATACGCATACGAAATCAATAAAATACTAGCACTTCCCCATGGGGCTGCTGATACTGCTGAGATTCCTTTCTCTCCGCCTGTCTCTATCAATTTATGTTTCGGTAAGAATGGTGCAAGTTTATCATTCACACAGATTGGTCCCATTCCTGGTCCACCTCCTCCGTGGGGGATTGCGAAAGTCTTATGAAGATTAAGGTGACAAACATCAGCTCCGATGATACCCGGACTTGTGAGTCCTACTTGTGCATTCATATTGGCGCCGTCCATATATACTAACCCACCATTTTCATGGATGTTAGCACATATTTCTTTTACTTCTGTTTCGAATACTCCATGCGTACTTGGGTATGTGATCATAAGCGCAGCAAGGTTTTCTTTGTGCTCTTCTGTTTTCTCCTTGAGGTCTGCCACATCGATGTTACCTTCATCATCACACTTCACTACTACTACTTTCATGCCCGCCATTACAGCTGATGCAGGATTCGTACCGTGTGCAGAAGATGGAATCAATGCTATATTTCTATGAAGATCACCTCTATCCTTATGGTATGCAGCGATAGTCATAAGACCTGTGTACTCTCCTTGTGCACCACTATTTGGCTGTAAGCTACAAGCTGTAAATCCTGTTGCTTCACATAAGTATTTGTTCAGTTCGTCAAATATCTGTGCGTATCCTTTTGTCTGCTCTAATGGAGCAAATGGATGTAATAATGAAAACTCAGGCCATGTTACTGGGATTAACTCAGTAGCGGCATTCAGCTTCATAGTACAAGAACCAAGTGCAATCATACTATGTACAAGAGATAGATCTTTATTTTCTAGACTCTTGATATACCTCATCATCTTTGATTCTGTATGATGGCTAGAGAATATTGGGTGAGAAAGATATTCACTTGTTCTCTGTAAGTCTGAAGGTATTGCCATCTGCCCATTGGCATCAGACATGTTATGCTTTACTCCTTTTATAGCTGCAAAAAATGAAACTAGGTCTGCTATTGCGGCTTTATCAGTCGTTTCGTCTACTGAGATGGATACTCCATTAGCAGAGTAGAAGAAGTTGATCTCTTTTGCCTCTGCAGCTGATTTAATCTTTGATTGCTCTTCTTTTGACGCTTTGATCGTCAAAGTATCGAAGTAACTATCATTTGCAAGATCATAACCAATTGCTTTCAGATTATTAGCCAATACAAATGCATGATGGTGAATTGTAGAAGCGATATCTTTCACACCGTCAGGCCCGTGATATACAGCATACATACTTGCCATCACAGCCAATAATGCTTGTGCAGTACAGATATTAGAAGTTGCTTTTTCTCTTTTAATATGCTGCTCTCTTGTTTGGAGGGCCATTCTTAGAGATCGATTTTCTAGCCTATCTTGTGATACACCTATGATACGTCCCGGAATCTGTCTTTTGAAGTCTTCGATCGTAGAGAAGTATGCAGCATGTGGTCCACCATATCCCATAGGGACTCCGAATCTCTGTGTATTACCTACTACGGCATGTGCTCCCCATTCTCCTGGAGGAGTCAATAGTGCAAGACTCATAAGATCCGCAGCTACACATACGTAAGCACCTGTTTCTACGCACTTCGCTGTGAATGCATGATAATCTTCTACACTTCCGATCTGATTTGGATACTGGATCAATGCTCCAATAAAGTCATCATTTATATCAACTGATTTATAATCACCACGAACGATTTCGATACCGATAGGTTCGGCTCTAGTAATCATGATATCCACTGTCTGTTCGTACACGTGATTATCTATGAAGAACTTAGTCGCTGGATTTTTCTTTCTTTTTTTATTTCTTGCTCCTTGGAACATTGCCATAGATTCCGCCGCCGCAGTTCCCTCATCGAGAAGAGAAGCATTAGCTATCGGCAAACCTGTAAGATCAGACACCATTGTCTGGAAATTCAACAATGCCTCTAGTCTACCTTGCGCTATCTCTGCTTGATAGGGAGTATACTGTGTGTACCATCCTGGATTGTGAAACACATTCCTTAAGATCACAGAAGGTGTAATAGTCCCATAGTATCCTTGACCGATATAGTTGGTGAATATTTTATTCTTCTGAGCGATTGTTTTTAGCTCATTCAAATATGCATATTCTGAAATTTCATCAGGTATATCCATCTCTTTTTCTGACTGGATATGTGTTGGTATAGTGAGATTTATTAGCTCATCCATACTTTTTACACCGATGACTTTAAGCATTTCATCTTTTTCAGTATTGGTGATACCGATATGTCTTCGTTGAAAACTTTTTTGTGCGAAGCTTGACATGTTTCTTAAGTTTACTAGTTGATTAGGAAGTAACTTATTAATAATTAAAAATATTCAGCGCGAAAATATACAATATAGCATAATAAACACTGCGCTTATTGCCTATATTTCCTATTGATTTACTAACATATCCACATTTGGTTTAGTTTGTAGAAAACCGTAGAATTATATATCAGTACAAACAAATAAAAATCCATGACTACTCCTAAATTATCAGCCAAGATAATGGCTACTTATAAAGAGAGGTTTGATAGTCCTCAAATCTATGTCAACACTCCCGGAAGAGCGAACATCATCGGAGAACATACTGATTATAATCATGGGCTTGTCCTGCCTTTTGCTATTGAGCAGAGTATCTGTATGGCAATAGGAAGAAATAGTCTTAAGAAATTGAGGCTGGTCGCATTAGATTTGGGAGAGGACTTTGAGATAGATCTAATCGATGTTTCATTTAGCCAAGATAATTGGTCTAGATATTTTAAAAATGCTTTGGTCGCGATGGGTCACAATACTGCGGACGGTATTGATGTAGTTTTTGGAGGCAATATTCCACACGGAGGAGGTGTATCATCTTCGTCGGCTATTACTTGTGGTTTTATAGCTGGGATCAACTACTTATTTGATTATGAGCATACGGTAGACTATATGATACAACTTGCTTCACAAGCTGAAAATGGTATTGGACTCAATGGTGGCACCATGGATCAGACGGCTATTTTTAAAGGAGAGAAAGGTAAAGCAATGGTAATAGATTTTCAAGATTTTTCTGTTACGAAGTATTCCTTGCTTTCAGAGGACTACAGGTTTTATCTATTCAATAGTGGGCAGAAGCATAATCTCGTAGAGACGGAGTATAATGTAAGACGGGAAACATGCGACTCAGCTGTGAGGCAGGTCCGTGCGATAGACCCAAGAGTAGAAACCCTTCGTCAGATGACCGCTTCACATATTGCCAATATTGTTGTTGGGGAGACTGCAAAGAAAAGATGTACCCATGTAATAGAGGAAAATGATCGTGTTCGGTCCGCGGCTATCGCTCTATCAGCTGGGAATATGAGTGATCTTGGGCCATTGATGAATCAATCACATCTGAGTTTATCTCAAAATTTCGAAGTCAGTACTTCAGAGATAGATTACTTAGTGAGTCAGAGTATGAAAATCAAGAATCTCCTGGGCGCACGGATTATGGGAGGTGGATTCGGAGGCTGTACCATCAATCTCGTCAAAGGTGAATTAGCGGATTCTGATATTTCAGAATTAAAATCTAATTATCATACCAAAACTAACCATAGACTTTCTATCATGGAGGTGTCACCAAGTGATGGCGTGACTGTGGAGAGACTCTAATAAAGGGTAGTCTAGAAGTAAGGCTGTCATGGTCTAGTGAATAAAAAAGATATTCTGTATTTCGAATATCTCTAAGATACTAATCTCGGTCTTTCAGATATCGTTTTTTGATCTCTTCGAAATCAAACTTATATCCAATTTCTTTGCCGATAATATAGTTTAGGTATAATTCATTTCCGATCAATGATAGGATACCAGAAACAAAAAAGAATATCTTCATACCACTAAAAGTGGCTACATAATCATTATAAAATGGTCGGACGATTAGTAACTCCATAAATGCAATTGATATAGCCGACATGAGCAATACCATGGCGACAGCTTTCGTCCCTTCGTACCAATCCCGGCCTTGTTTTCTTTTACATTTGCCATAGAGGGTTCTAGCCAATCTATTTTCTGGCTCTAATTTCACGATCGCTTTCAGTACCTTTTCGGATTTTATATATTGCCCTGTATTGAACAAACAAGCTGCCTTTTTGAAGAGGAGGTCATTGTATATGTTTACTCCATTGTACTCATATATATTATCTACGATCGTCACTTCGATCAGTCGATCTACCTTGGATAAGTATTTGTGATACTTCCCGATTTCGAACAGACATAAGACATAGTCGAGGTCAATATCAATCCGGTCATCATAGTTTAGTTGATTGACTATAGATCTATTATCCTCGTAAAATCTGACTTTGTCACGGAAAGCCTTGGTACCCATGCGATGGTACTCGAAGTAGAAGTTCTTATTTTTAGGCGGATTAAAATTCACTCTTTTATCAGCTTGTATATGATTGGTTTCGATGGACTTGCATCCAATTCAAAACTTGCAATCTGGATATTTAACAAATATAAACCATCTGGAGCATTATTGTTTACAAAAACCATCTCGGTGATTGTCTTTTTATTGTCAATTGTACTTGGGTACGACCAAAACGCTTTGTGGGCGAGTAATAATCCATCGTCCTGCTCACGATCTACAGAGGGCAGATCGAGTAGGAGATGTTGTATTCCTTGATCGACGATATATTTCACGGCTTCATGATGGATGTAAGGCGGATTCGTTCCGCTATAGATTCTTCTTTTTTTGTCATCGCTATTGGGAAGTGTTCTGATGATTAGTGCATTGGGACATTCTTTGCGGATACTGTTTTCTAATTGGGATTTGGTGATTACTTTATCTCCGTTGTCCATTGCTTGAGGATAGATGGATATGACCTGGGCGATATGGTGATAGTCCGTAAGCACTTCATTAATCGTAATGGGCTCTGTGGCTATGTGACCGACGCACTCTGTATGGGTGCCATTTCCGTGGGGGTTGAGATGTATATTTTTGAAGTTGACTCCACCGCCCTGCAATGTGTCTCCTACCCAGTCTTCGGATCGTACAGGGTCAGCTGTAAAGTGTGGTGCCCAAAAACAATTAGGCGCATCACTTCCAGGAACCAAGGGTACAGAAATATCTATACCATCCGATAAATCAGCTTTATAGTTTATTCCATTATGACTCAGTGATATTTTCATGTCAGAAAGATATGAAAATCAAATTATAGACACAATCAGACCTTATCTCTTATTTTTTTGGTGCGGCCAATGCAGCTCCGACTATCCCTGCATTATTGAGCATTTTGGCTGGGACTACAGTCGCAGAACAATCAATATACTCTTCATATTTATGGAATTTCTTACTTATACCTCCACCGATGATGATATGATCGGGAGACAATACAAATTCCAAATGGTTGAGCACTTTATTGAGCTCTTTGCCCCAGGTTTTGTAAGATAGATCTTTGGTCTCTCTTGCATGATTAGAAATATATTTTTCTACCACACTTTCTTTCCATTTTAGATGTCCCAATTCAGTATTGGGAATTAGTACACCATTGCTGAATACAGCAGACCCAATACCCGTGCCCAATGTCAATAATATAACCAATCCTTTATTCTCTTTATCCCCACCGAATTTTTGCTCAGCCATTCCAGCTGCATCTGCATCATTGATGACATTAATCGGTGATTTGAGTTTTTTATTTAAGAAGCCAACTATCGGAAAATCCAACCATGTATCATCGATATTACTTGCGGATAGCGCTACACCATCTTTGATAATTGCAGGAAATCCCATTCCTATCGGTTTTCCTTTCCAGTTGAAATCTTCTACTAATTTCTTCATGACTTCGGTCATGGATTGGGGTGTAGCGGGTTTGGGAGTAGGGTACTTGATCCTATCCGTAATTAATTTACCTTCTTCTACATTTACTATTGCTCCTTTGATGCCCGTAGCTCCAACATCAATTCCTAAAATCTCTTTCATCTATATCTCTGTGACAGATCATTTATTTGATCTACGGTTTATAATATTATTTGGTGTATTGAGATTTTTTAACAAGACACAGTTACTCTTGTCAAAAAACACACAGTTACTTTATGACCTTCACTTTGAGGATCTTTACATCTTTTTTTGGTCGATCTGATCCATCAGTTTCTACTTCAGCTATTTTATCGACTACATCTAGCCCTTTTACTACTATACCAAATACGGTATAGTCCTGATCTAAAAATGGAGTTCCACCTTGATTGATATATGCTTCTTTTGTTTCCTCGGTGTAGGTAATACTTTTTCTCGTTTCCATACTTTCGAGCACATCGGACGTTGCTTTTTGTCCATGCACTATGTAAAACTGAGATCCTGAGGATGCTTTCTTAGGATTTGATGGTCCACCTGTTCTTGCAGCGGCCAGTGCACCTTTGACGTGAGCATATTCTTCTGTGAACTCTGCGGGTACCGTATATCCTGGACCACCAGTACCTAATCTAGCTCCTGGCTTTGCATTTTTACTATTCGGATCGCCACCTTGGATCATGAAGCCGTCTATAACCCTATGAAAGAGCAATCCATCATAGTATCCTTGCTCGGCTAGTTTTATGAAGTTGTCCCTATGTTTAGGAGTTCCGTCGTACAATCTGATCGTCATAGTACCATAGTTGGTTTCCATAGACAGAAGACAATCTTGAGGAGGGTCGATAATTATCTCTTGAGTGGACTCGCTCATTTTATTTCCTTTTTTAGCGATTAGTTTCACATCATATTTTCCTGATAGATAATATTTATGCTCTGGAGATGTCTCGGTCGATGTTTTACCATCTCCAAAATCCCACAAATAACTTTCGGCTTTTTCTGAGTTATTGGTAAATGCAATTTTGCTTGGTGCTTTTTTATCATCCGCAACGATAGCGAATTTTGAAAGCGGTTTTGCACATGATGCAAGCATCAATATTATACATGCAAATACATTAAATCTTATTAATTTCATTATAATCTTTTTCGTATTCTTTGATCAACTCTGGACTTACTTGCCCATTCTTACTTTCATTTCCACATTTTCGAGAGGTCTCTGTCCATCTTTTTTGACAGCGGCAATCTTATCTATCACTTCCATGCCAGAGATCAACTCTCCGAATACTGTGTAATCAGCGTCTAATCCCGGTGTGCCACCAATAGATTTATATTTCGCTCTTTGATCTTCATTGTATTTGAATCCTTTTTGATTTTCAAAATTATCCAATTGTGCATCTGTCTGTACTCTTCCTTGCACGATATAGAATTGAGATCCCGAAGACATTTTTTGTGGATTTGATGCTCCTCCTGTTCTAGCTGCAGCTAATGTGCCCTTGAAGTGTGGTGCGCCAATCTCTGCATCAATCCTATATCCTGGACCTCCAGAACCCAGTCTCACGCTGAGATCTGCCCCTCTCGAATTCGGGTCTCCCCCCTGAATCATGAATCCTTCGATGACTCGGTGAAATATGAGTCCATCGTAGAATCCATCCTTCGTCAGTTTGATGAAATTCTCTTTGTGTTTTGGAGTAGAATCGTACAATTCCGCCACCATATTCCCATATTCGGTCTCTATCGTCACGTAAGTCTTAGAGTCAGAATTACATGCGGACATAAATGCGAATCCAAGAATGAGTGCAAAAAATTTAAATTTCATATTTAATTGTTATTTATTTAACCTAATTCGTGCTCTGCAAAACCTCCGTTCAGTTTTTCTAGCGCGTCGAAATATTTAATTATTTTCTTCTTCAAAAACTTTTCTTGATCATCGATTCCTTTCACTTCGAATGAATTGCCTTCTTTCCAGTGTGGCCATCCATCTTGATCACGACCTTCGAATATATAGTAGCCATCTTCTTCTAATAGTGTACATACTGCGATATGCATGAGGTCTTGTTTTTCTTCTTTCGAAAAACCTACTTCGTCATTCCATCTTCCTAGCTCCTGTATTCCTATCAGATATAAGATTGATTGGAAATCGGGTAGTACTTTTTTACCCATCGAATCTTTGACGATGTGTCTTATACGCAACCAATCAAAATCTAACTTCCACTCACTCATATAATATTCTACTTGTTAATAAATACTATCAATATTTAAAGTGCAACTATGAAATTAAAATCTTTCATTAATTCTGCCAAGTTTAAGGTCTTGATTCTATTCATTAAGTCGCAAATATAATATTATCATATTAAGTCAAGGTTCTATTTACTAATTTAATAAAAGGGAGAAAATGAGTTGGGGAATACAATAAAATCCTTGCAATATCTTCAAATTGGAACCGTTAATTTTCTGATGAGCAGTTTTTTAAATTTTCTATAAGTCAAAAAGGATAAAAAAATACTCATATTTGCAAGCTTTAGAAATAGTCAGTTAAATGTTTCGATGGATTTCAGGCAAATTCAAAGTAAGCATTGACTCAAATTAAATTATCTGTGATCAACGAAATATCATTTCAATATCCTACTTGGTATATCATCTTCTGCTTAGTGCTAGGATTGATATACGCATTCTCTCTGTACTTTAGGGACAGTAAGTTTACCGAGTCCCCAAAATGGTCTAGGTGGATAATGGGTGTACTGAGATTTCTAGCGGTATCAGCTATATCTATATTATTACTATCGCCTCTTGTGAAGTCCATCACTGAAGACGTCAAGCAGCCCATCGTAGTCATGGCTGAGGATGCATCCCAATCTATCGTCGCTAACCTGACCGAAGAAGAGGTCGCTGCAAAGAAGAGTGAACTGAACCAAATCGCAGAAAAACTATCCGAAAAATATGAAGTCAAACGATTGGTGATCGGAGATAAGGTAAACAATGGCGCGATTGATAGTTTCGGGTATAAGGTTACGAATCTATCAGAGTCACTAGAGTTCATCTACGATAACTATGGAGATCAAAATCTTGGTGCAATCATCATGAGTACTGACGGCATATACAATGAAGGTAAGAATCCACTCTATGCAAAAGTGAATCTCTCCTCTCCGCTCTATGTAGTGGCGCAAGGGGATACGACGATCAAAAAAGATGTGTCCATAAAAAATGTATTTAACAATAAAATTGCCTATCTCGGAGATAAATTTTCTATCCAAATAGATGTTGCGGCCAAGAACTGTAATGGCAGATCTACTAATTTATCAGTTTCGAGATCGGAAAATGGAAATACAAAAAGAATCTCATCTGACAATATCAAAATCAATAAAGAAGACTACTTCACTACCAAAGAGATTATAATCGATGCCGATAAGGTAGGACTCAATAAATATAGAATAGCGCTGACAACCGTCGAAGGAGAAGTTACAAAGGCCAATAATTACAAGGATATATTTATAGAGGTCTTAGATGCGAGACAGAAAATACTCTTGCTAGCGCATGGATCTCATCCGGATCTTACGGCTATGAAGTCAGTCATCAGTTCTAATAAAAACTATGAAGTAGATATCCACTATCCAGAAGATACCGACCTCAATGTCAATAAATATGATCTTGTAGTGTTGCACAATCTGCCATCTGACAAATATCCGATCGCGGTAGAATTGTCAAATATGAATAAAAAAAGAACGCCAAGATTATTCGTCGTAGGTGCGCAATCCAGTCTATCAGGCGTCAATAAAGCCCAAGATAATATCCGAATCACAGGCAACAGTGCCAGCCTTGAAGATATCCAAGCCGATGTAGTTAAGACATTCAATAGTTTTACAGTCGATGATCAATTGGGTGCAAACTTGAAAAGGTTTCCGCCTCTTATTGCTCCGTTTGGACAGTATACATCTCCGGCAGGGGCCAACGTTCTACTCAATCAGAACATCAAAAAAATAGGAACAGATTATCCACTTCTCAGTTTCTTAGATCAAAGTGGCATCAAGACGGGTGTATTGGTCGGAGAAGGAATTTGGAAATGGCGTTTGTTTGATTTCTTAGAGAATGAAAATTATGATGTCGTGACGAGTGTGATCAATAAGACCATTCAATTCTTGAGTACGAAAGAAGACAAGAGAAAGTTTCGAGTCAGCACATCTAAGAATCTCTATAAAGAGAATGAACAGATTACATTTGATGCTCAACTATACAATGACAACTATGAAATGATCAATGAGCCAGATGTATTCGTGACTTTGATCAATCAGGATAAGAAAGAATATAAGTTTACCTTTAGTAGATCGAGCAATTACTATACACTATCAGCTGGGATGTTGCCCGCCGGGAGATATACGTATACTTCAAAGGTCAACTATAACGGAGAAGCACTAGAGCAAAAAGGATCGTTCTCAGTACAGAATATACAACTAGAACTATACGATCTTACTGCAAGACACGACTTACTGAGGTCACTCACAGACAAATACGGAGGTGAAGTATTCTTAAGTGGAAAATCTGAAAGCCTAGCGGAACGTATATTGACAAACAATAAAATAAAGCCTATCATATATCAATCTTCGGATACGAAATCAGTCATTAATTTTAAATGGTTATTCGGATTAATCCTCTTTTTGTTGTGTTTAGAGTGGTTCTTGAGGCGATATATGGGTAGTTATTAGTCACATGATCTATACTTTTTTGTTCTAAAGACTAGCACAAGTGCATGATTTGTCAAATTATCTATTATTTTTGAGCGGATGTAAATTATTCTACCTTAACATATTACGAAAATTAGTATAAGCTTAGGATGAATAAATGAGCACAGAAAAATAAAATTTTAAACTTATGAAGAAGATATTGTTATTAGTTTTAATGGTCATAGGGACAACCATGGCATATGGTCAGATCAAAAATCAAACAGTAGAATACGTACAGGAAACAGAAATGAAAGCGCTAATGTCAGAATTGACCTCGGCGGATCAGAACGTAGTATTTTCAAAAAATCAAACGGCGAAGTTAGAGCGCGTATTCTTTAATAAGGCAAAGGAGATTGTTGCAATCAGAAAAGCTGATCTCAAAAAGGATGAATATTCTAAAGCGCACTTGAAAATTGAGAAAAAATATATTGCTAAAATTGAAGCAGAACTTACACCTGTTCAAAAAGCAGCTTTTAGAAAAAGGAATAAAAGATAGATCTAGAAGATCATCCATATACTAATTGAGAAATAGAAGAGACCTGACTGCCAAAGTTAGGTCTCTTTTTTATTGACGCTATGTTAAGGTATGTTCAGAAGTAATGGCACTTTCTGAATTTTGATATTTTATAAAGTTGCTGAACCAAATTAAAGTGGCCTTAGTGAGTGTAGTTTTTAGGCTAAAAGACCAATAAGCAGAGTGATCTTTTCAGAAGTAGTTAGTCACGCTTCCGAACTGAGTTGAGATGTTTTTTTAAAAGGATCTTTTCATTAATTCCGCCCTGGCCCGTTGTAAATTATTAGACTAATACCAAAGACCATCATATCTTCATCAAAAGACGAGGCTGGAGAACTACTATCTGGAAGTAGCTCTAATTCCAAGGCTTGTAGATTATAAGGTTCCCAATTTACAGACACAAAAGGCCTCAAAGAAAATGAAGTATTATTCGATACAGATTCTAGCATGATGTAAAATCTACTGCTCAGGGCGTTCTGCTTTAGGATTTCTATATTCTCTGTATTGATACTCGTCTTGTTTCTATATTTTATTTGTTGGTATCCTATATTCGCTCCATACCCAAACCATCCAAAATAGTTTTCTAGGCCGATGTATATATTACTAAGAGAAGTTTTCCATTCTGTACTGAATGAATCTCCAGCGGCTATTGATACATTTTTTACGTCGCTGTCACCTCTTACTGAAGATATACCCATATCGATTCCGATATGATTTCCGAATACATATCGAGCCCCCAGTTCTATTCCATTTAAGAATCTAGGCTGCTTAAGCACCTTTCCATTTTCATTGAACTGAGCACTGTATCTGTCAAATATATCAGCTGTCTTTTCTAAAGACATGTAATTTCCAGTATATCCTATTTTGATATTGAATTGAGCACTTGCGGAGCACACAATACAGAGAAACAAAGAACAAACTAACCCTCTAAAGTACGGTATTGACATGATTACTTTTATTTTATATTTATTCAAAAGGTACCTATTTCGATACCGACTTTTCAATTTGCTACTATAAAAGGTGCATTATCCGATGTAATTTTCTACAAATTATAGCATTTGAAATTGACCGGACAAACTTTCCAAATTCGAAAATCGACCTATAGAAAGGCACACTATAATAATGACTTCATTTTTTCGAAAGCACTATTCAACCCATCAGGATTCTTACCTCCTGCAGTTGCAAAGAATGGTTGTCCACCACCTCCGCCGCCTACTTCTTTGGCGAGATCTCTGATTATATTTCCAGCATGAAGATCTTTTGATTTGGTAAGAGAATCAGAAATAAGTAACATCAACTGTACCTTGTTTTCATCTACAAGTCCAAATAAGACGGCCGCCTCTCCAAGATCATTTGCAATATTATTTGCTAGCGTTTTTGCTGTTTTACTATCAATTCCTTTCAGTTTTTGGGTCACGAGTTTGACACCATTGATATCTATGGCACCTTTTACGAGATCATTTTTCATGTTTCCAGCTTGTGCCGCCATTAGGGCTTCAATCTCCTTTTTGAGAGATTTGTTCTCGTCCTGCATATCTACCACAGACTTGTGCACATCCTTAGTCCCTTTGAATAGATTTTTAATCTTACCTAAAGTATTTATTTTTTCGTTTACATACCTTTCCGCACTATTTGCAGTGATAGCTTCTATCCTTCTCACTCCAGCTGAGACACCGGCTTCGCTTGTGATTTTGAATAGTCCGATCTGTCCAGTTCTACCTACATGACATCCTCCGCAGAGCTCCCTCGAAAAATCTCCATCGAATGTAATCATACGTACATGATCCCCATACTTTTCTCCAAATAGCATTGTAGCTCCTGCCTTCTTAGCTTCTTCGATTGAAATACTTCTATGCTCTTCTAGTGCTATATTTTCTCTTATTTTATTATTTACGATTGTTTCGATACGAGCTACTTCTTCATTCGTCATTCTTTGAAAATGAGAAAAATCGAATCTCAAGTACGCATCTTTTACCAATGATCCTTTTTGCTGCACGTGTGTTCCGAGTACTTCGTTGAGCGCTGCATGTAAGAGATGTGTTGCAGAGTGATTATTTTCTGTGAGTGATCTTTTTTCACTATCAATCACAGCCTCTACCGATCCTTCCATTTGAGATGGTAGTTTATTCACATAATGGATGATGAGGTTGTTTTCTTTTTTGGTGTCGATCACTTTTATGGTTTCACCGCCTATTTTGATATATCCTGTATCACCTACCTGACCTCCACCTTCTGGGTAGAATGGAGTTTTATTCAATACGATTTGGTAGATTGGCTTACCTTTTTGGCTCAGTGTTCTGTGCTTTAATATTCTAGCATCAGCCACATCGTGATCATCGTAACCTACAAATGCTACATTATTATCATCTAGGATAGAAATCCAATCACCGGTTTCTCTTTTTGCGTCAGCACGCGCTCTTTCTCTTTGTTCTGTAAGCGCGACCTCGAATCCTTGCTCATCGAGTGTCCATCCTTTCTCCTCCGCTATCAGTCGAGTAAGATCGATAGGAAATCCATACGTATCATATAATTCGAATGCTTGCTTTCCATCTAGATTATTGTCCTGTACTTCTAGAGAGTCTATTCTTTTTAGCCCACCTTCTAGTGTCCGTAAGAATGATTTTTCCTCTGCTAATATCACCTTAGATACGAAGTCCTCTTGCGCTTTGAGTTCTGGAAATACGTCGGCAAACTTATCTGCCAAAATCGAGACCATAGTATGCAAGAAAGGTTCCTTAATATCTAACGCCGAGTAATAGTATCTTACAGCTCTTCTTAAGATCCTACGGATTACATATCCAGCGCCTGTATTGCTAGGCGATTCTCCATCAGCGATCGTAAAACTTACCGCTCTCAAGTGATCTACCAATACACGCATAGCCACATCAGAAATCGGAGCATCTTCATATTTACCATGATACTTGACTCCAGATTTTTCTTCTATAAATGTGATGAATGGAGCGAATACATCGGTATCATAATTAGAATACTTACCCTGCATTGCCATGCATAATCTCTCGAATCCCATACCTGTATCGATATGTTTATCAGGTAGGTCTACCAGTGATCTGTCTGCTTTTCTATTGAATTGTATGAAGACCAGATTCCATATTTCTATCACCATTGGATCATCCATATTCACCAGCGTAGCACCATCTACTTTTGCTCTATCTTCATCTGATCGAAGGTCTATATGTAATTCGGAGCATGGTCCACATGGTCCTACATCTCCCATTTCCCAGAAGTTGTCTTCTTTGCCACAATATAGTATGTGCTCTTTTGGGAGATGAGCTTCCCACATTTTTGCTGCCTCTTCATCGGCTTCAAGGCCTTCACTATCATCACCGCCGAATACGGTAGCATATATTCTGTCAGGATCTAATCCATACTCTTTGGTCAGTAATTCCCAAGCCCAGTCTATCGCTTCTTTTTTAAAATAATCTCCAAAAGACCAGTTGCCTAGCATCTCGAACATGGTATGGTGGTAGGAGTCTCGACCTACTTCTTCAAGATCATTATGCTTTCCAGATACCCTGAGACATTTCTGAGTATCAGCCATTCGTCTTACTTCTGGAGTCTTATCTCCAAGAAAGTAATCTTTGAATTGATTCATACCTGCATTGGTAAACATCAATGTCGGATCATCCTTCACTACCAAAGGTGCTGACGGTACTATTTTATGATCTTTTGATTCGAAAAAATCAAAAAACTTCTGTCTAATTTCGTTCGCTTTCATAAAGCAAGATTTGTATTTAGACACCATTTGTAGATGTCGATATTTAAAAGTTAAAATGTGCCGCAAAACCAATGGCTTTCATAACTAACACTAGGTCAGTATTTTAAGCATTACACATAAGTTACATATCACAAAATAAAATATTTTTAGCAGTAATTTTGCAATTTAGTAATCTATTGTTAATTTTGATGACCCATATCCCCTGGACATACGTACTCAAGTGATGGCTGCAAAAGTAGTCAAAACGACGAAAATATCGTGATGAAAAGAGAAAAATACGTATACAACGAACATACGCTACAGTATGAAAAACTAAAGTTAACGCCTTCTGAGAAGCTTACTAAGCTACTTGGATTGACAGTATCACTATTTATATGTTCTGCAATCATTTTTGGTATTGCTTACAAATACTTCCCTACACCTAAGGAGAAGTCACTCCAAAGAGAGAACCAGCAAATGGTCTATCACTTTGATAATCTAAAATCGGATTTTGGTAAAATAGCCGAAGATCTAAATCAGCTTCAAAGAAAAGATGCAGATGTACATAGGATGATCTTCGGACTAGATCCTATCGATGATGCTGTATGGAACGGAGGTGTCGGTGGACATAATAAATATGCGATGCTCGACAACTTCGAAGATACTGGAGAATTAATCTCTGAGTCACTGGAAAACGTAGATAAACTCCAACGGAAGATAGAGATACAGCGGGAATCACTCGATATGCTCTTCGAAATGGCAAGTGCGAAAGAAAAAAAATTGGCCTCTATTCCATCTATCAAGCCAGTGGTAGAGGATAAGTTGAAGAGAAAAATCAAGCATCTCTCAGGATATGGTATCAGATTCCACCCAGTACATAAGGTGAAGAAATTTCACAAAGGGATTGATTTTACAGCACCAGAAGGTACAGCAATACAAGCAACTGGAAACGGTACAGTAATCAGAGTCGAAAAGAAAAAAAGAGGATATGGCCATAATGTAGTTATAGATCATGGCTATGGCTATACGACGCTCTATGCACATATGAAAACCATGGATGTAAAGAAAGGTGAAAAAGTAATAAAAGGACAAAAAATAGGACAGATAGGTAGTACAGGAACATCAACAGCGCCTCACCTTCACTATGAAGTAAGAATAAATGGTAAAGCTGTCAACCCGATAGATTACTGTCTTGATGGTCTTAGTCCAGCAGAATACAAAGAATTAGTTTCAAAGGCAAGTGAGGAAAATCAATCATTTGATTAGTCTCATCAAAACAAAACATTGAACTATCCTACTCAAGGCCAGCAATTTATTGTTGGTCTTTTTTTTGTGTACCAGGCATGGTCAATAGTTAGAAGGTGAAAGTCCTCTACACGCGATGTAGTGTGAAGTGTTAGCTAAGAGCAAGTGCGATACTGTGAGGTTGGGTCTGAAGGAAGCTTACGGCAAATGTCTGCCCCGACAGACTGAAACTTCATATTAAGGCGTAATTAGGTGGGTAAGTTTGCCAAACAAAACAAAGCCCTATAAATTGTAATTCAACTTTATATTGACTTATTTAATATATGTCTTTTTTCATTCTTTGGGATTTATAATAATAAATGTACTTTTAGCGCCGAATTAAAATTGTAGTAAATTATACTTTATAAAATACTATGATCAAGGAGTTCAAAAAATCAAAATTTAAAAACTAAAAAACAATCTAAATGGGACAAAATTTAATGTATGTAATTCCAGTTTTCGGTGTGTTAGCCCTGCTATTCACTTTCTGGAAATCGGGATGGGTATCCAAACAAGACGTCGGTACTGAAAAAATGGCAAAAATTGCAAGTCATATAAGTGATGGTGCTATGTCTTTCCTCAAAGCAGAATACAAAGTATTATCTATATTTGTAGTGATCGTAGCAGGATTACTAGCGTGGAGTGGAATGACTGAAAACTCTTCATGGCTAGTAGCTGTGTCATTTGTATTGGGAGCGATATGTTCTGCATTGGCTGGTTTCATAGGTATGAAGGTGGCTACTAAAGCCAACGTTCGTACGACAGCGGCTGCAAGGACTAGTTTAGGAAAAGCATTAGAAGTAGCTTTTGCCGGAGGTGCTGTAATGGGTCTAGGCGTCGTTGGACTTGGTGTTTTAGGATTGGGGGTTTT
This sequence comes from uncultured Saprospiraceae bacterium, assembly GCA_938007965.1. GTDB lineage: Bacteria > Bacteroidota > Bacteroidia > Chitinophagales > Saprospiraceae > CAJXUU01. The sequence goes on from CALLMH010000041.1 coordinate 21,421, forward strand.
ATTTCTCGTATATTCTAATTTGTTCGGAGTTGCTGATGCAGCTCAAGTAACGAGAGTTATAACAGTATTGACAGGATTTTCTTTTGGAGCATCTTCTATCGCATTATTTGCGAGAGTAGGAGGTGGTATCTATACAAAAGCAGCAGATGTAGGAGCTGACCTAGTAGGTAAAGTAGAAGCTGGTATTCCTGAAGATCACCCACTTAACCCTGCCACTATTGCGGATAATGTAGGTGATAATGTAGGTGATGTAGCCGGTATGGGAGCCGATCTATTCGAATCATATGTGGGATCGATTATCGGTACTATGGTATTAGGTGCAACTTACATTGGAGTTTCTGGAGGATTTGAGACATCTAATCAATTCGGTGGAATGAATGCAGTATTACTTCCATTGGTATTGGCATCAGTAGGTATAGTTACTTCTATCATCGGTTCATTCTTCGTAAAAGTAAAAGAAGGTGGAGATCCACAAAAAGCGTTGAATACAGGAGAATTTTTATCAGCGGGTCTTATGTTGTTAGCTACTTGGGCAATCGCTCAATGGATGCTTCCTAATGGGATGGGTGGTTTCACAGCAAATGGAATCTTCTTCGCTGTACTTTGTGGTCTTGCAGCTGGTCTATTGATTGGTATGATTACAGAGCACTATACTGGTACAGGCACAGGACCTGTAAGATCAATAGTAAAACAATCACTCACTGGTGCGGCGACAAATATTATTGCTGGTCTTGGAGTGGGAATGATTTCTACAGCGGCGCCGATCATTGTATTGGCAGCGGCTATATTAGGAGCACACCACTTTGCAGGATTGTATGGTATAGCGATTGCAGCGGTAGGTATGTTATCTAATACAGGTATCCAACTAGCGGTAGATGCTTACGGACCGATTGCTGATAATGCAGGTGGAATCGCCGAGATGGCTGAGCTTCCAAAAGAAGTGAGACAGAGAACAGATAAATTAGATGCAGTTGGTAACACTACTGCTGCTATTGGAAAAGGATTTGCGATTGGTTCTGCTGCATTGACAGCATTGGCATTATTCGCTGCATACATGGCGACGGCAGGTATCACTTCTATCGATATCGCGCAGCCTAAAGTGATGGCTGGTCTCTTAGTGGGTGGTATGCTTCCATTCTTATTCTCAGCACTCTCAATGAATGCAGTAGGAAAAGCTGCGATGGATATGATCAATGAAGTAAGAAGACAATTTGCAGATATTCCAGAACTGAAAGCGGCACTTGCTGTGATGAAAAAATATGATGGAAAAGAACAAAGTGAATGGTCAGCTGCAGATATTGCAACATTCGAAGCGGCAGATGGTAAGGCAGAATATAGTAAGTGTGTAGAGATTTCTACTGCTGCATCTATCAGAGAGATGGTTCTTCCAGGTCTTATTGCTGTAATTACTCCAGTAGTATTTGGTTTCGCTGGTGGAGCTGAGATGCTAGGTGGAGTACTCGCTGGAGTTACCGTTTGTGGTGTACTAATGGCGATCTTCCAATCGAATGCTGGAGGTGCTTGGGACAATGCTAAGAAAATGTTCGAAGAAGGAGTGGAAATCGATGGTGTAATGCACTACAAAGGATCTGAAGCTCACAAAGCTACAGTCGTAGGAGATACAGTAGGTGATCCATTCAAAGATACTTCTGGACCATCATTGAATATCTTATTAAAATTAATGTCAGTGGTAGCGTTGGTAATCGCTCCATTCATCTAAGATAAATTTATATACTACTACTATTACTTACTAATAGAGCCACTTTCCATTGATTTGGGAAGTGGCTTTTTTGATATGTTGATTGGCTGATGAAGGAACTCTAACCAATACTTTCTACTCGCATTGAGATTGTGCTGATTTGAAAAAATGCCCTTGCAACTTATGTCACAAGGGCAAAGTCTATTTTGGGATAGAACTTGATCTGTTATATACCGAGGTTACTAATCTCGCTAGATTTAATCGTGTTTTATTCGATTCTAATCATACGCTTTACTTCACTGAACTCAGCAGCTTCCATCTTGAGGAAGAGAATGCCTCTATATTCTCCAAGTTGTTCGCCGAGTTTGAAAGCATTAGAACCTTCGTTGTAATTATTCGACGATTTATATATCAGTTTCCCGCTGCCGTCAAATATCTTGAATGTAACTTCCATTGCTTCTGGCAAACTAAATTCTACAGTAGTTTCTGATAAGAAGGGATTCGGCTTATTTTGAGCTAATATGACATCAGTCATTTCTGCGTCTCTGAATCTAAGGTCAATATCCATCGACTCATCATCTGTATTATATGCTATGGCAGATGTAATATCAGAATTTATTTTTAAGATGTTTGACAATCTAGCGGTAACATTAGCTTCCATGACCAATTGGAAATATGGTACACCAGCTGCTATTGATTTACCGTCGATATTGTGCCATGCGACAGTCATCTGACCAGGTTTTATGATCGTACTGTGATAATCTTTCATGTCTATCCCTATCGGGACAATATCTATAAACGACATAGCTTCATCGTCCCAAGTAATAGTCATCTGCATCGCTTCCAGATCCACATTTGAGGTACTTACTAGATCTATATACACTTGATCATCTCTTCGGATTACCATATCATTGGTTATGATACCTAGTGTGTTTGCTCCTCTTTTTTCAACAGTCCCAGCTCCTAATAGGCTTTCTGCACTATTATTTACATCTCCTATTTTCACACCAATAAAATCAGCATCTACTGCCTGTGATGATTCCGCTTGAAGAATAAGTTCTTCGGTAAATGGCCATGGATCAGTCGAGCCATCCATTGACTCATTTTTAGATACGAATCTCCAAGATGCATTCTCATCAAGTGATAGATTTATACCGAGAATGAGTTTTCTCAAATCTAATAAATCTGCTGCGGTCAATGACTCATTATTGTCGATATCTGCGGCGATCATCTTATAAGGGGATGCCAATTCTGATATGCCTAAGATGTGTCTTTGGATCAGTACTAGATCTAGCGTCGTTACACCATCGAGGTAGTCTTTGTCTCTATCTACTTGAATTTGGTAATCATTCTCCATCTCTAAGTCGTTGAAAATGTAGGCACCGTCTTCTTCGGTCATTACTTCATCATCCATCTCTGCCCCTAAGATTGTGACCATTGCTTCAGGTATAGCGATATTATTTTCAGTTACTATCTTACCCTGTACGCCTGGTGGTACTTCAGAATCCTGAACAGTAATATTCGATGTGCAAAATGATTGGTTTCCAGCTTCGTCAGTAATCCACATTTCTAATACGACTACTCCCACATCTGAATTATCAAATGTTACTAAATTATCATTGATATCAGAAGAGAACGATATGCTTAAATCTTCTTGAGCCGTACAGTTATCAAAACTATTCTGATTGATGTCTGAGGCCCACAATTCTACCGTCGAATTACCAGATAAGTTGATACTGAGACCATCTAGACATATTGGAGTAGGGTCTTTGCATTCTTTTACAGTAATCAAATATTCACAGCTGCTATTGATATTTCCACATCTGTCTTCTACTTCCCACATTACATTATGTATACCAGCTTCAACTTGATGAGAGAATGATGCACTTGTGCCAGTGATATCATTTGCAGTATTATTATCATTACCGATATCAATCCTATATGCGTAATATAAATTTTGAGCATCAGCCATGCAGTCATCTTCTGCCGCTATACTCAGGCTTACAGTAGCTTCACACGCATTGCCAGGAGCACAGATGAGCGTATCATTACAAGCGGTAAGAATGGTAGCTGGTACATCATTTTCGATATTGATAAATTGCTCGTACCTCCATAGTCCAGGATTGTTGGCATCTCCATTAGAGTTGTCATATTGGCACCAATCTATTACTTTCCATTTACGTTTTACTACAGGGCAGCTTGTAAGGGGATAGTTGAATAGTTGATCTTTGAATGATACGGCTACTTGCGAACAATTATCATTATTCAATAACACAGGGGCACCAGCTATTGATGTATCTGGTGCTGGATTTGCACATTGATTCCATACGAAGTTGGCTGGCCATATGATATCATTTCCTGTGAATGGATTGACATCCTCTTTGAATATAAACTGCTGTACCGTGAGAGAATCATTTCCATTATTGAATTTAAAGAATCGTATGATTGTATCTCTTCCACATGCGCCAGGTAGGAATTCACTCGTTTCAGTCACAGTGGTCATGTCACAAGTATTGGTATATAGGCCATCTTGACCAGCAATACTATCAAAATCATAGAACGAATCCTCTATTCTAATATCTTCTTGATCAGTTACATCAGCCACATAAGAGCCGAATATGGATAGGTCTTGAGGATCGAATAAGAATTCACAACTGATCTCAATATTGGGTAGACCTTGCGATATATTTATGCTTTGCGTATTATTGATCGTCACTTCAGATGTACACGTGTTGATATTACCTGAATCGTCAAATACCGTTACTTCTACCATGATGGTTTTACCAATATCATCACAGCAGAATATTACGGATTTGTTATCCATCCCGTCGTTGATGCACGCTGTAGGATTATCTAATCTTACTACCGAGATCTTATTATCGAAATAGTGAGAACAATTATCGGTAATAGACTTAGCTAAAGTATCCGCTTGTACGATAGCAAATCCATCGCCACCTAGAGATACATTTAGATCTTGGCATACCACTACTGGAGGGATATTATCTTCTACTGTTACTCGCTGGGTCGTTGTGCGAGAAAGTCCACAATCGTTTTGTGCAGTCCATGTTACAGTAGTTGTCCCGATAGTGTATAGGTCAAATCCATAATTACTAGTTAGGAATATATCGTCCGAACAATCATCCTCGAATATTGGTCGAGGGACTTCTGAGACCAATACGCCACATGTATCTAAGCTTGAATTTAAACTAATATGCATAGAATCGAGTACCTCAGGTGCTGTATCGTCCGCCAACTTCATGAAGCTGACAGAATCTTTGGTCACGTTTCCACAACCATCAATAGCTGTATAGACGTAGGTGATTTCAAAGTCGACACAGAGATTAGGGGGCATTACTGGCGGTATGGTATCTATAGTTACTATAGCACCACTGCATTCGTCAGAAGCGGTAAGTATCTGTGTAAGTGGCAATTTGTCATTGCACACTATGTCTGATATCGGATTCAAGGCCATATCGAAGACAGGGCCCGTAGTATCTATTCTTATGATGTACTGAGTGTCTCTGCTTTCGTTTCCACTATCATCTGAAAGAATCCATATTCTTTGAATGCTATCATTGGCTAAGCATCCACCTGATGAAAATGTAAAGTCTGTGTATATGAGTGTATCTATTTCGCCACAATTATCCATGAAAAGAGAAGAATCTACTGTGCCAAGTATATCAAGACTGTCTAGCGCTATGCTACAGTCTATCATTACTGATGCTGGAGCCGAAAACGAAGGCGCCATAGTATCATCTATCACGATCGTTTGTATCACTGTAGAAGAATTACTACTTGAATCTACGACCTCGTAAGTCCTCCTTATAGTATCTTCTCCTATCTCTTCTTCTGTCAAAATATTAAAAAATTCTATGCCACAATTGTCAGAAATTGATCCTCCTGCGGCTATTACATCTTCCACTGTAAAAAATGAATCTACCGCTTCAGCCATTTCATCACACATCACCATCGTATTAGGAGGGTTGGTTACAAGTGGTGATGTAGCATCTATAACAATTATGTTGATAGCACATGTATCTCTATTTCCAAAATCATCTTCGGCATACCATATAAGCTCAGTGGTACCCATGAATAGACCAGATGGATTGTCGCTTCCTGTCAGACTATTTGTTATCTCAATATCAGTATCACAATCATCGCTAGCTGTTGGAATAGGTATATTTACCAAGATTGCACAAGCATCGGCTGGTGCATTTACCTCGATATCTACTAAGAAATCTGCTGCACTTCCACACATGAATACTGGTGCGGTAGTATCTACTACCATGACATTCTGAATGCAAAAAGCGGTATTCCCTGAGGAGTCTTGAACCGTATATGTAATGTCATAATTAGTAGTTGATATGGTATCAGTGCTTGAGGTTATAGACTCTATCCCACAGTTATCAGAAACTGATCCTCCGATTTGCTCAAATTCTGTAAGGTTAGTAGCGACATCATACGCTGAAAAATCACAAACTACCAGAGTGTCAGCTGGACACATAATCACGGGTGCAATTGTATCCACTACAGTTACAGTAAATGTACAAGTATCACTCAATCCTACTGCATCCACTATAAAATATGATATAGTATGAACACCAACTGGATATACACCGTCTGCGCAATCAATCGATTTTCCAAAGTCAGAGTTTGTTGTGAGAGTTGGTAATGCGCCATCACAATTATCGGTGAATACAGGGTCAGGAAAGTCAATATCTACGCCGCACATCGTATTGTCTGTAATATTTACAGTCGTATCTGTAGGGCATGATATGAATTCTGGATTCGTACTATCCATGACTGTTATATTCTGAATTTCAGTTCCAGTATTACCAGTGAAATCATCAATTAGGTATGTTCTCTTTATCGTACCATCGGACTGTATGACGTCTCCCATATGAGAGAAAGAAGAGCTGTCCAACCTACAATCGTATACGAATGCACCAGGCCCTGTCAGAAATTCTTGAACTGAAGTGTATATAGGTGCAGCATTTGCAGTGTCACACATAATCGTAATATCATCAATGAGAATATCTGGTGAAGTCGGATCAAATACGATTAACTCAAATGTAGTATCTGACATATTTCCACATATATCTTCAGCTACAAAACTGACTGTAGCGGTATCATTGACGAATTCTGAAATCGTGAAGTAGGTAGTGTCTACTCCCGAATCGTCAGTTACGGTTGGTTCTGTGAATGTAGTGTCAAATGTACAATCAGCATGAACCAGCTGGAGGAATTGAGTAAATACATTACTGATTACGGGCGGTTCATTATCTGCAAGTACATCCCCATCAGTGACTATGATCGTGTGTGTGGCAGTGCCAGAATTCATACTGGCATCAGTATATTGATATGTTCTTACTATTTGTAGCTGACATATTGAAGTAGTGTCGGCACTTATAAGTACTAATTCATTGTTTACTAAGCAGTTGTCGTTTACTTCTCCACCATCTAGGAAGTATTCGTCATAATCTTCGAATGGCGGTGGTACATCTGCGAGTGTCATTACTGTATCGTTAGGCGGACTCGTCAATACTATACTTAATGTGTCTAGTAAATTAATCATCAACTCACACGAACTGCTATTGCCACATCCATCTGATACTATTAATGTCACAGGAATCTCACCAGCGATCTGATTACAACTTACGAATGTCATAGCAGGTTCTGTAGTAAATACTAATTCACTACTACATTCATCTGAACTGCCATTATCAAGACTATCGGCGACAAAATTGGCATTTCCATCCTCATCAAGATAAAGCGTAAAGGTGTCTATACAGATTGCCATTGGAGCCACGGTGTCTATCGTAGTGATCATCTGATCTAGTGTATCAGCATTCATACAATTATCAGTAGCTATCCAAGATCTTGTGAATGATATTTCCCCTGTACAATCAGCTGAGAGTACTACCGAATCTTTATCGATATATGTGATTGCTGGCATAGCATCACAATTGTCCATTACATTTGTTGGTTGGCCCGTTACCGATAGATCCTGAGTCATAGAACAATCTACACTGATGTCTACTGGTATGGTAAATGTAGGTTTGGTTTCATCCACTATAATAATGGTCTGTGTACAAACTCCCGTATTATTATCAGAGTCGGTAACTGTGTATGTTCTTTCTATTGTGAATGGGCATGATGCGTTCGTGATCATATCATTACTAGATAGTGATAATCCAGCTGTACCATCAGTATTACAATTTCCCTCAATGGTGCCATTCGCAGCCAAGAATGCTGAAATGTCAGAGTACGGAGGAACACCCGAAGCATCACATATCGTAGGGTCGTTCACATTAATAGTCGGCGGACAAGTGACGGTAATCGGTGAGTTGTTTGTCACTATGATATCAAAAGAACATGTGGACATATTACCACATCCATCAGTTGCTGTATAGGTTACTGTTGTAGTGCCAACGGGGAACATTCCCGACGCATCTGCGTCATTGGTTACAGTGGTCTCACTGCACCCATCAATAGCTACTACATCATTCGGTACGCTATAGGCTGTCATACAATCTGCATCTGTATCTGTCACGCTAAGGGATACATTTGCGGGACAGTTAGTTATGACTGGATCGTCTGTATCTGTGAGCATGACCAACTGATTACAGGTGAAAGTATTGTCACAATCTGCGGTCAAGAGATATTCTCTCATGTACACGAAGTTGCATCCGTCTTGTGACATGACACTATCGCCTTGCCAGGTAAGCACGATTGATGATTCTTCACATCCATCTGGTAAGACTACGGAGCCTCCAGCTTCTTGGAATTCTGCAAATGTTTGATAAATACCGTTGGCATCACACGATATGGTGATCGGCATTGGACACGTCAGGGAGATGTTCTCCACTTTATCGACGATAATAGGGTCTCTTTCTGGACCATTTAGGCTTCTTGTGGATGCTTGAGTTGGGTTCAGGCATACCATGCACATGACCATAGTTGCGGTCAATGCGCTGAGTATCATTCTCGGCATAATAAAATCGGTTTTCTCAATTTATTAATTACAGTCTTCGAATTTGGGATAGGACGACTATTGAGAAGTAGTTTCTTATGCTTACCAATAAGAGATTACTATCCTTTTGGGAAAGACAGTACTCTAGTCAGATTGGTAAGTGAAGACAAAGATAAACAATGTTTTACATATTGCGTAATAAATTAATATGTTTGTTTAATTATTTTTAACTTTCGACTCTAATTTATGCTTACTTAGGTATGTAATTAGAATATTGAAAAGATAACTACTTAAAATCACCACAAAAAAAATCCAATAACAAAGCGTACTTCATTATTGGATTTTACATTTATAATCACAGTGACCGTGTGACTATATTATTGTCTTTTTACTTATTGTCTAGCATGTACATAATTGTCTACGCCTTTTCTTTTAAGCGAATTTGATTCTTGGTTGGCAGATGACATACTAGAGTATCTTCCTGCGCATACAGAATGATATTGTGACATATCGAATACTACCACCTCAGCATTATCATATCCCATTTTCTTCAGTTTTCTGACCATGATAGCGGCATTATCTTCTATAAGGTAAGAACCTGCAAGTAACATATACTTTCCGCCATAAGATGTAGATCTGTTAGCACTAGGTTGACTTACTTTGTTCGAATGAGACGTTGTAGATTTACTTTCTTCGATGATGTCATCCACTTCTGTGTAATCCATAGTTTCAGAATCCATCAGATCAGAATCTTCATCTTCATTGAATCCACCTCCCATTTCATCTAAATTTTCGTCCTCATCTTCTTCGCCGAAGAAGTCATCAGCAAACTCATCTTCACTTGCGATGTCGTCTACCATTTCAGTATCATCAGTACTTGCAGTATCTGATTTGTTACATGATTTTGCTACTGTAGCGATCCACAGGTAGCCTAAGAATAGTACAGCGATATAAACTGCGATTTTTAGAAACCTTCCCATTTTGAGTCTTTTTATTGTGTTATTAAATATTAATGTAGTTATTACCCATTATATAGCAATTATCAAGCCAATATATATTGCATTTATGGATAATATGATATTTACATTAAATATATTGTATATATTTAAAATGTTAGTAATCAGTAAAATCGAATATTTGTAGAACTGTTAGTTTAGAATAGGGTGTAATTAGCTGATTGATCGTACTATATAGATATAGATTTTTCTCTTTGAGAATGAAGTAACAGAACCATAATACTCTAAAAAATTATTTCATTATTTTTTGTGAGGTGGATGACTTGTCTTTTTTAGTGATTCATAAGTTCCTATTTTGATTCAAAACAGACGCCTTGGGAAGATATAATGATCAAATACGTTTATACTTTAATCAGTAGATCACAATTTTCAATCTATTAATTGCATACCTTTGTATCGTGGAATTAGTAAAGACAGATATACGGAGCCTCAGTAGAGAACAAATCAAAGACTATCTCGTAGAGTTGGGGGAATCAGCATTCAGAGCCAAACAGGTTTACAGTTGGCTATGGCAGAAATCAGCCAAATCATTTGAAGAGATGACCAATCTTAGTATCAGCCTACGAGAGACACTAGATACTAATTTCGTAATCAATGCCATCAAAGAGGATGTGACTCAAAAGTCTAATGATGGGACAGTCAAGACGAGATTCCAATTGCATGATGGGCATTTTATGGAGTCGGTATTGATTCCAGTTCCTAAGGATAATCGGTACACGGTATGCGTATCATCTCAAGTAGGGTGCAGTCTCACGTGCAAGTTCTGTGCTACGGGCCAAATGAAGCGACTCAGAAATCTTGATCCGGGCGAGATATATGATCAAGTCGTAATGATCAATAAGGTATGTCAAGAGATGTATGGTCATCCGCTTACCAATATCGTATACATGGGTATGGGCGAACCATTACTCGCCTATAAGAGTGTGATGAAAAGTATCCATTACATTACCTCAGAAGATGGACTTCATATGTCACCGAGGCGGATTACGGTATCTACAGCCGGTATAGCTAAGATGATCAAGAAGATGGCTGATGATGCCAGTAAAGTAAACCTAGCAATATCACTCCATGCTGCTGATGATGTAAAGAGAAATGAAATCATGCCTATCAATGAGCAAAATAATCTTGAAGTATTGATGGATTCACTCAAGTACTATTACCAAGTAACCAAAAATAGAATAAGCTACGAATATATAGCATTCAAAAACTTCAACGACGGGATCGAGGATGCCAAAAATCTACTCAAATGGTGCAAGAGCTTCCCTGTCAGAATCAATATCATAGAATATAATACGATTGATGGAGTCGACTTCGTCAAAGCGGATGAGGATAAGATTGATCGTTTTGCTCAGTATATGAGAGATCACGATGTCATGTGTACAATACGCAGAAGTAGAGGAAAAGATATTGATGCCGCTTGCGGACAATTGGCCAACAAAGGATAATCTTGCCTAAGGATATTCGTTGTGTACGGGTATCACGATCTATTCGTAAGAATGATGCAATGTTTTCAAGCCTATTAATTCACCCTCCACTAGGCTTTTATCATACAATCGTATTACTCTCCATACTTTTTGTAGTACGCTAACTATCTATTGATGAGGATTTTTTTTGTCGCTGAGCCATTTTCTGTTTTTAAGATGCAAAGATACACTCCACTCGGAATGTCTATTACTTCCCATTCTATACTATGATCACCTGTTTCTTGATATTCTGATATGAGTGTCTTTATTTGTTGACCATTTATATCATGGATGACGAGCGTTACATGAGTACCCTTCTCTAGACTGTAAGAAGCTGTGATGTAGTTCTGCGCTGGATTCGGTACGATATCGAGGCGGTGAAGTTGATTATGATCAGGTGTATATACGGATGATGAAGGATCACTTTGATATACTCTGATGTAATCTATCTCTAGGGCATCTTCAGTAAAGTTAGGGTCGATACTAGGCAAGAAAGCGAAATTAAGTAATAAGTATTGATCCATGGTAAAAGGCCATGTATTGGAATTATATACGTCTGGTTTGTATGTATAGTGTTGATCTCCATCGACAGTAAATATTAGTCTGTCTGGGTACCAATCTAGAGTATAGGTATGGAAATCGTCCGATACTCCTTCTATAGTCTGTCCTCCGATATTGATGGTGCCACCGAAGCTAGATGGTGTATGAGTAGCACTGGATACATAATCTTGATTCGCGCCCCAATGCTCCATGATATCTATCTCGCCACACGCTGGCCATGGCGTAGTTCCGAATCCATTGAGGTCCCAGTATCCTCCATCTTCATTTATATTCTTACCGAGTGTCCATATCGCAGGCCATGTACCGACTCCTGTAGGCAGTTTGGCGCGTACTTCTACACGTCCGTAGGTGAATGCAAATTTAGAATTGAGTCTTGCTGAAGTATATTGTTTTGTTTGACCTTGATCAGTAAACGATTCTTTCTTTCCAAGAATTTTTAATGTGCCATCAGATACAAAAGAATTTTCTTCTCTGTCGGTATAGTGCTGTATCTCGCCATTGTACCAGCTCCCTCCTGATGGAAGTTGAGTCTGATGATGCCATTTAGATGGGTCTATTGCTCCTTGTCCATCAAATTCATCAGACCAGACTAAGAAATCATATGTTTCGTCTATTTTGATAGTGCCGCCATAAAGTACATCATCTATATAGGCTACGACTTCATCATTGTTATTTTCTCCATTGATTTGAAAGACGACCCTATTGAAATCATTTCTTTGGGTGGGAGGTGGAGAACTTGGATCTAGATTTTTGAAATTATCATTCGCAAAATCGAAAGATACTGTCTGCCATTCATCTCGGACGATAGGTTTTATTATTTCGCTTTGAGTAGACCAAGGCTCATCCAAATTATTGTCTTGTAATTTGAGAGATACTTGATTGGGTTGGTTTCCACTTATACTACTTGATGGTACATATATTTTAATGGTGAAGATATTATCAGAAACCAAATCAAAATTACCAGCGATATCGAATCTGATATTTGCATATTGACCTCCAGTGTCTGTATATGATAATACCGTAGCGGAGTTGTTTATGTCTTGAGGATATGGATTGGATACATTGGTATTGATACCACAATCATCGCCAAACCAAGTAGTGATCGTCCCATTTCCTTCGAAATCATCTTGGACGGATTGTGCTTGTACAAAACTGAGGCTAAGTAATAGTAGTAAAACGGCAGACAATTTTAATTTTCGCATAGTATATTTCTATTTATTAGCACATTATATAGCTGTAAAGATAAGAGATCTATAGTTCTTATAAAGGTCTTATTTTTAATGGATAAAAAAATATATCTGATCAATAAGATTCCTATCAAGACGAATTAAGGACTTGATGATATCAGTAGATCAGATTAAGTATTGACCGAATTAAGAGATGGTCGTGCATATGCAAGAATGAACTCTTATTGAGAATACAACATTATACGTACCTTTACGGTCACAAACTTACAAATATTGAAAGCTAAAAAATCATTCGGTCAACACTTCCTTATCAATGAGCCATTGTCGAAGCAAATCGCAAATTCGCTTCGGATGGAATCAGATATCAAAAATGTACTAGAAATCGGTCCGGGAAAGGGGGTTTTGACGAAGTATCTATTAGAGCAAGATATACACCTAAGAGTATGCGAAGCGGATAAGGATATGGTGACTTATCTAGAAGAACATTACCCCAAACTTCATGATAATATCATTTTTTTAGATTTTTTGAAGCTAGACATGAGTAAAGTATTCGATGGTGAGCCATTCTATATGATTGGCAATTATCCATACAATATATCGTCTCAGATTCTATTCAAAATGGTAAAACACAAAGAACTCATACCTGAGATGATAGGAATGTTCCAAAAAGAAGTGTCGGATAGAGTAATCGCTCCACCAGGAAGTAGGACTTATGGAGTAGTAAGTGTTCTGATCCAAGCATTCTACAAAGGAGAGAATGTAGTCAGAGTGAGTCCAGGATCATTTAGCCCACCGCCCAAAGTCAATTCCTCAGTCATAAGATTGACCAGAAAAGATAATCTAGATCTTGGATGTGATTATAGCCTATTCCGAACGGTGGTAAAGACGGCATTCGGCCAGAGAAGGAAGATGCTCCGTAACACACTCAAGGGATTAGTGAAAGATGAAAGTATACTGAAAGAAGAACAATTCAAACAACGCCCTGAGCAGCTAGGAGTAGAGGAATTCGTAGCGCTTACGACCAAAATTCAGCAAGCACAAGAGCTATATAATGCAGACGAAACTTCTGATTAATGGCCGGTGTTATTGAGGAATACTTAATTTTATATAAATAGAAAAGTAATAATAATGAGATTAGAAGAAAGAATAATACCAGACCTTAAGACGGCAATGAAAGCCAAAGATAAGGCCGCATTAAGAACGATAAGGGCAGTAAAAGCCGCTATATTGGTACAGAAGACTGATGGAACCAATACAGAGATGACAGAAGAGATGGAGATCAAATTAATCCAGAAGATGGCGAAACAGCGTCAAGAATCTATGGATATCTTCATAAAGCAAGGTAGAGAGGATCTCGCTGAGACTGAGAGAGAAGAGCTAGAAGTGCTCAAGAGGTATCTGCCAGAGCAGCTCTCAGAAGATAAGATCAAAGAAATAGTAGACAAAATAATAGCAGATACCGGAGCGGAAGGTATGAAGGATATGGGTAAGGTAATGGGCATGGTTTCAAAAGAATTAGCTGGAAAAGCTGATGGGAAGACCATCTCAGGTATCGTAAAATCTTCATTGACGTAAAATAGTTTGATTATGAATTTTCGGATGAGGCGGTTTACTATTTTACTTGCGGTTACCATGATCATGGTATCTTGTGGTACTACTAAGCAGATCCCAAACAATAAAGCAGAAGCTGATATCAAATCGGTCATGAAGATGCAGGAGACAGCATGGAGCGACGGGGATGTGCATCAGTTTATGGAAGGATACTGGAAATCCGAAAATCTATCTTTTGTAGGTAAAAGCGGAATCAATAAAAGATGGGAAACTACACTCAATAACTACATCAAAGGATATCCTGACAAAGCGGCGATGGGTACATTGACCTTCGATATACTAGAGATGAACAGAATCTCAAACGAAGCATATCATATGATCGGACGGTATACATTGGTAAGAGATATTGACAAGCCTACTGGATTATTCACGCTTATTTGGAAATATATAGATGGTCAGTGGCTTATAGTATCTGATCATACAAGTGGGTAATGTTTTTTAAAATAGTACAATGAATCATAAATTAGGATTAATAGGGTACCCGTTGTCCCACACTTTTTCGCCGAGCTATTTTGCTGAAAAATTTACAAAGCTTAATATTCAAAATTCCGAATATCTCGCATACTCTATTGATGAGATAAGTAAGATCACGGAATTATTCAGCGAAGGCGTAACTGGGCTAAATGTAACCATACCATATAAAGAACAAGTGATCCCTTACCTAGACGAGCTGAGTGATGAAGCAAAAGAGGTAGGCGCAGTGAATACAATCAAAATCATAGACGGCCGCAGAGTCGGTTATAATACAGATGTGCACGGATTCAAAGTTTCTCTCTTAGAGCAATTGCAAGATACGGTGGTAGAACGTGCGCTGATATTAGGTAGTGGAGGCGCTTCTAAGGCAGTGAGATATGTGCTAGATAAGCTCGGTATTAAAAACGATATCGTATCAAGAAGAGAACCATACCTTACTTACGGAGAACTTAATGTAGATATTATCAATGACCATAAGTTGATCGTAAATACTACACCGCTGGGGATGTATCCTGATGTCGATAAGTGTCCTGAGATACCGTATGAGGCATTGACAAAAAAACATTTTCTTTATGACTTGGTTTACAATCCTGAAAAAACCCTATTTTTGAGAAACGGAGAGTCGGCGGGAAGCAATGTGAAGAATGGATCCGATATGTTGATGTTGCAAGCCGAAAAATCATGGGAAATCTGGACCGATGGATATTAGTCACTCATATTGATTTTAAAACCTTGATGTAATAGACGTATTTTCACCATAAAAATAAACAAAGCTTATAATGAGCGAAATAGAGCCTTCAAACCCCATCCCCCAACTTAGCGCAAGTAACATAGACTTCACGGATACTGAGATTGCATTCTCTGCGAAGACGGACAGCGAATTGAAAAAAATGGGCAGACTATTCGGTCTGATGAATAAGAGCACATTAGTTAATATAGGGTCTAAATTGGGATTGATAGCGATCAAGCTAAGACTGCCATTCGTCGATTATTTGGTAAAGAATACCATCTTCCAACAATTCTGTGGCGGAGAAAATCTAATGGATTGTCAGAATGCAATAGATACGCTGTATAAAAATGATTCCCTTACTATTCTAGATTACGGGGCAGAGGGAAAGAGCAATGAAGAAGAACTGAATAGTGTGATGGAAGAAACTATGCGCGCGATAGAATTTGCGGCATCGAATGTCTCAGTACCAGTTATAAGTACCAAGATAACCGGGCTGGTCGATAATGATATCCTGATCAAAGTACAGAATAAAGAAGTACTCGATTCGGGAGAACAAAGAGCTTACGATGCACTTGTAGGTCGAATAGATAATATATGCAGTAAGGCGGCTGAGCTGAAAGTGGGTGTATTCGTAGATGCAGAAGAAAGCTGGCTACAAGATCCGATAGATGACCTCGTGATGGATATGATGGCTAAATATAATACCGAAAGAGTCAATGTATATAATACCTATCAACTCTACAGGCATGATAAGCTAGAAGACCTCAAAGCACATCACAAAATGGCTACTGAAGGAGGGTTTCTATTTGGAGCCAAACTAGTAAGAGGCGCCTACATGGAAAAAGAAAGATCTCGAGCGGACGAGATGGGGTATGCCTCACCTATACAACCGGATAAAAAATCAACGGATCGAGATTTTGATCTAGCGGTGGAGTATTGTGTGCGCAATCATAAGAATATAGCCTCATGTTGTGCATCTCACAATGTAGAGAGTAATAGAAAGCAGGCCATACTTATTGATGAACTTGGACTTGATAAGGCGCATCCTCATTTTAACTTTTGCCAATTGTATGGTATGAGTGATTATATCACATTTAATATCGGACGTGCAGGATACAATGTGGCCAAATACGTACCGTATGGCCCTATCAGAGATGTGGTGCCCTATCTGATCCGACGTGCTCAAGAAAACTCTTCTGTGACTGGAGAGATGAGTAGAGAACTCAGTCTGATCAAAAGAGAAATAAAACGAAGAGGGATATAAGCTATGCTATCTTAATAGATGCTTCAAAAAAGATAGACTTCGATAATCTGATAATCAGTCTTGAGTATTATCCGATGCCTTACCCTGTAAATGCCAATCAATATTTGATCATATTTGTACCATGAAATATAACATCACCGATACCATCATAGCATTATCCACTCCACCAGGCGCTGGGGCGATAGGGGTAATCCGTCTTTCTGGTCCAGATACAATCCGCATAGTAGACGAAGTATTCCAAGGTCGCAATCTGATGAAAGTAGAAGGCAATACAGTCCACTTCGGTAAGATCAAAGATGAGAATGATAAGATGATAGACGAGTGTCTTGCTACGGTTTTTAGAGCACCAAGATCATATACCAAAGAGGATGTAATAGAAATCAGTTGTCATGGTTCTAGCTATATTATAGAGCAAATCATACAATTATTTCTTAGGAAGGGAGTCCGTCATGCTGAGCGAGGAGAGTTCACTCTGCGTGCATTTATGAATGGACAATTGGATCTCTCTCAAGCGGAAGCAGTTGCGGATCTCATAGCATCTAATAATGAAGGAAGCCACGAACTAGCCATGAAGCAGATGCGTGGAGGATTCTCTGATGAGATTTCTGAGCTGCGCCAAGAGTTGATCGACTTTGCTGCGCTTATAGAATTAGAGCTGGATTTTGGAGAAGAGGACGTTGAGTTCGCCGATCGTGGAAGATTAGAAAAACTGGTAGCAAAGATCAAAGAGGTGATCAAACGATTGATCGATTCGTTTCATCTTGGAAATGTGATCAAGAACGGAGTAGCCACGGTAATAGCGGGGCGACCAAATGCAGGTAAATCAACATTGCTCAATGCGCTACTCAATGAAGAAAGAGCTATCGTAAGTGATATCGCAGGGACGACAAGAGATACGATAGAGGAAAGTCTGAATATCCAAGGAATCAATTTCCGACTCATCGACACCGCAGGAATAAGAAAAGCCCAAGATGCCATCGAGAAAATAGGAGTAGATAAGACGATGGAGAAGATTTCGGAATCTACGGTAGTGATTTATGTATTCGATATTTGGGAAAGCAAACCCGAAGACCTCTGGAGTGATGTGGATAAATTTTTGGAAGGAAGCAAAGCACTCACTTCAGGAAGTAAGCAGCTATTCATTGCTAATAAGATGGATCTTAATCCTTATGTGAAACCAGAAGACTATTACAAAGACGGACTCATCTCAGTAGAAAACCTGATAGCAACTTCTGCACTCAATAAAATGAATATCGATGCGCTCAAAGATCTGCTCTACAAGACAGTAATCGATAATCCAGAACTCATGGATCAGACCATCGTAAGTAATAGTCGGCATTATGATTCGCTCCATAAGGCGTACGAGTCTCTGGATGCGGTGTTGAATGGATTGACTGGAGGTCTGACAGGAGATTTTATTGCTATGGATATAAGACAAGCGCTCCATCATCTTGGTGAGATTACCGGAGAGATATATACAGATGATTTATTGGATAGTATATTTACTAGGTTTTGTATTGGAAAGTAGGGTACACAAATTAAACTGGCAATAAACACCTAATCACATAATATTTACGTGCTACTTTTCTTATTTTCAGGGACTAAGAATTCAAAGAGTATCTACTATTAACCAAAAGCATAAGAAGCGAAAAGATGACTCTAGCTCGTAATACAGCTTTCTCTTATTTTGGTAAGGTAAAAGCGACATTAAAACAAGCATACAAAGATGGTATACTACAAGGGTGTGAAAGCGGATCTGCATTTTGTCCACATCAATGTAGTTATTGTTCATTTTACAATGATTTAAAAGTTAATCAATCATTGTATCTAAATAGGGTATCAAATAGAATGGAAATTCACCATTTATTTTTGACCTCTCCTTCAGTAGGAGAAACCCGTATCGAATTGAAGCACCTTTGCTTGGTGGACTAGGGTGCTGTCACGTCGCCGTGGCTCTGTAGATACATTTCGCTCTGCAAGGACAGAGATATAGCTTATTATTTCAAGGATTCAACTTAAAATAAATTATTTCAAATTTATTCTAAAATAAAAAAATGGCACAAACCATTGATTATCTGATGTTTAAGTCCGTTCAAATCAGTGTCGAACTTATTTTGTAGTAACACTACTGAGTAATTTGATTGCACTACTCAGTATTAAGCGCTAACTTTGTACTGCGGATACTAAGAAAAATAGACGCATAAATACATAATTCAAATAATAAATGAATTACAAATTAGAAAATATAGTAACCATAACATCTGGGGTTTATTTAAAACCTAGCCTGTCTGGTGACCATAATTATCTCAATGCAAAACACTTTGATAACTATGGAAACATACAGGAAGAGTACTTTAGTTCCACTAGTAAAGTCGAGCTTACTGGACGAAACGTGGATCACTCACTACAAGATGAGGATCTATTGCTTGTTGCTAAAGGAGAAAGGAACAAGCTGTGTTACTATACCGAATCTATAGGCAAAGCGGTTGGATCATCCACGTTTATTGTGTTAAGGTGTGATAAGACTATTGTGCAACCTAAGTTTTTGTTTTGGTTAATGAACACTTCATTGATGCAAGGAAACCTCTCACGCTTGTCAAAAGGAACTCACGTGAAGTCTATATCAATAAAGGTCTTATCAAAACTAGTAGTGTCAATACCTAGCCTACACGAACAAGAGTACTTTATCAGGATGAATGATCTAATAATGCAGGAGAATAAAATACAGAAGGAGTTAATAGGACTAAAGGAGTTGTATTATGACAATTTATTAATGAATAAACTGACTAACAATGGATGAAAGTATAAATTGGAAAATTATGGATAGGAGTGCAATTTTGGGCCTAGGGATTGTTCAATAGAAATAGGAGTACGATAAGAATTGGAACTAGTATATTATAGAAAAAATGACAATAGAAGAAAAACAAAAGTTAATTGCAAGCAAGGTTCATGAATCTGTGCTTGCAGAACTAAATGCAAACATGGAATTTAAGAGCGAAGCATTAAAGGAATATTTAAAGAGCTTGCATAATGAGGATGCAGATTTAGATGAATTTTGCTTGCTTCCAAAAAATGAAAAGGGAGGTAACTGTCAGATCTTAGAAGGTAATCAATTTACTATAGAAAGTTATTCATTTGCATTGCAGAAATTTAGTTACACTAAGAAACTCAAAAGGACAGGCTTGACTGCAAGAGCTAGTATTACGACAAATAATATCAATGGTAATTACAGTGAAGATAACTCAGAAGAAATAGTCATCAAAATTGAAAGTCAAAAGCTTGTTTCAGAATATGAAGTTGCTGACAGAATAGAAATACAAGCATGAAAACAACACAACAAGATATAAACAACATCGTCTGGAGAGCCTGTGACACTTTTAGAGGAGTAATCGATCCAGCACAGTACAAGGACTATATTCTTACTATGCTTTTCCTGAAGTATGTCTCTGACGTATGGAATGATAAGATGGACGAATATGCCCTCAAGTATGGTGGAGATAAAGAACGTGCAGAATGGGCGATGAGAAGAGAGCGATTTGTCCTACCACCACACTCTAGATTTGAGTACTTGTATGAACATAGAAACGATCCTAATATTGGTGAACTGATTAACATTGCTCTTAATGATCTGGAGGAAGAGAATAGAGAGAAGCTGAGTAGTGAGGACGGAGCCAGTATCTTTAGAAACATTGACTTCAATACCAGTAACCTCGGTGATATAAAGGACAAGAATAAGAGACTCAAGGAGCTGATTATTGACTTTAGTCATGAAAAATTGAATCTTAGACCATCGATGCTAGAGGATATCGATGCGATTGGTAATGCTTACGAATTCTTGATCGCTCACTTCGCATCAGATGCAGGTAAGAAAGCTGGTGAGTTTTATACTCCAGGAGAGGTCTCTACACTACTGGCGAAGCTTACCAAATCTCAGCCAGGTGCTAGGATATGTGATCCTACTTGTGGCTCTGGATCTTTATTGGTAAAGGCAGCGAGAGAGGTTGGGTCCGACAACTTTTCTCTTTACGGTCAAGAAGCAAATGGCAGCACCTGGGCACTTGCTGTGATGAACATGTTTCTACATGGATATGATAATGCTACGATCAGATGGGGCGATACGATCAACAACCCAAAACTCAAGGAAGGTGATCAGCTCATGAAGTTTGACACTGTCGTTGCCAATCCTCCATTTTCGCTAGACAAGTGGGGTGCTGAAAACGCTCATGCCGATCAATACAATAGATTCTGGAGAGGTGTACCTCCTAAGAGTAAAGGTGACTGGGCTTTTCTTTCTCATATGATAGAGACTACTTATGAAGACTCTGGAATGGTAGGTGTAGTAGTACCCCATGGAGTACTTTTCAGAGGTAGCTCCGAAGGGAAAATCCGTCAAAAGACAATAGAAGAAAACCTACTGGATGCAGTGATAGGACTACCAGCTAATCTATTCTTCGGCACAGGTATACCAGCAGCTATTCTGATATTTAACAAAGGCAGAAAGAAGCGTACTGATGTACTCTTTATTGATGCTAGTCAAGGTTTTGACTCTGCAAAGAATCAGAATGTGATGGATGACGAGAGACATATCAAACCTATAGTAGAGACCTATGAGAAATTTAAAGCCAACAAGCTAAAACCTGGTGTGGTAGAAGATAAATTCTCTTATGTAACTACTATTGAAGAACTCACTGAAAATGAGTTTAATCTCAACATCCCACGATATGTAGACACTTTCGAAGAGGAGGCAGAAGTAGATATGAAAGCGGTAGCTGACAAGATCAAAAGCTTAGAAGCTGAACTGGCTGAAGTACAGGGTCAAATGAAGGAGTATTTATCAGAACTAAGACTAGCATAGATGACTGAAAAAAAAGAATATTTAGGTGTTAAGATCATCGGCGGTGTACTATTGCTTTATCTGTTGAGTTGGGGAGCGATAGAGTGCATCTATGAGAAACCTGAAGAAGCTGGACAATTTGGTGATCAATTTGGAGCGGTGAATGCCCTCTTTTCTGCACTTGCTCTAGCGGGTGTTATATATACCTTGATTCAGCAGCAACAAGAGATGAAAGCTCAGCGTAGGGAGTTCATGAATAGCAGGGCTTATACTTTAGCCTACAAGCAAGTGGAGTTGATCAATAATTCAATAGAGTTTGCGATTACAGCACAATTAGATCTTAAAAAATACCATTCTGATGATTCCAGTATGACTTTTTATGAATTAAACCAGTGGCTTACTGACCCTAATAAGGATAATGTGGAGTTGGGATTAATTGCACTTGATCAACAACGTACAGCACATCACAGTACTTTGAGAATAACCGCTAACTCATGTGATTTGTTGATCAGGTTAAAAAAAGATGGCATGTCTGATGAAGATGCTAACATTCTGTTCAATACAATTAGATATAATATTGATAAAGAAATCTGGAGACTTGTAGAGAATTTAAATGAGTTAAGTAAGACACATCCAGTTCTATATGACAGACATAGTTCTATGTTCAAAGAAAGCTTAGAGCGAATCAATCGATTCAACGAAATCTATTCGCAAATCAAAAAAGATACCGATGACATCGATGGTAAATAAAACAGGATACAAGAAAACTAAATTGGGGTGGATACCTGAGGATTGGAATACAATAAAGCTGAACAAACTAATAGAAAAGCTTGAGTCGGGTGTAAGTATAGGAGGGGAAGATAGATTAATACGAAAGGGTGAATTAGGCGTTCTAAAGGTTAGTGCTGTAAGCTACGGAGTTTTTGATCCTACGGAAGTAAAAGTTGTTTCTAAAGAAAATGAAAAAAGGCTTAAAGCACTACCAAAAGAAGGTTCGATTCTTATTAGTAGAGCCAATACTCCAGAGTTAGTTGGAGCTACAGCTTTTGTTTATAAGAGCTACAATAACGTTTTTCTTCCTGATAAACTATGGCAAACAATTTTTAACTCGCAAGTGAAAATAGAACCTCTTTTTGTATTCTATTCTTTAAAAACTGATAGTAATAAATATAGAATATCAAAGTTGGCAACAGGATCAAGTGGAAGTATGAAGAATATTTCTAAGCCCTCTTTTCTATCTCTAACAATAGCCATGCCTTCTCTTCTAGAACAACAAAAAATAGCCACCATCCTCTCCACTTGGGACAAGGCTATTGACAAGCTAAGTGCCTTGATAGATGCTAAAGAAGAGCAGAAGAAGGGACTGATGCAGCGGTTGTTGACTGGGAAAGTGAGGCTGAAGGGTTTTCATCAAGTGTGGAGAACGATGAAACTTGGAGAGGTATTCGAAGAAAGGAGAGAAACAGGAAATACAGGTTTGGAGCTGTTGTCCATTGGTTCGAAAGGAGTTTATCCTCAGTCAGAATCAAACAAGAAAGACACCTCCAATAACAACAAAGACAAGTACAAAAGAATATGCAAGGGCGACATAGGCTATAACACGATGAGAATGTGGCAAGGAAGATCCGCAATTTCAACACTAGAAGGCATTGTTAGTCCAGCATATACTATTGTAACTCCAAAAGAAGGTCATCATGTTAGATTTTATGGATACCTTTTTCATACACCTGATCTTATTCATAGGTTCTGGAGGTATTCTCAAGGTCTTGTCGGTGATACACTTAATTGTAAGTTCAAAAGCTTTTCTAAGGTAAAAGCACTAGTTCCACCAACAGTTGAAGAACAAGAGCAAATAGCTTCTGTACTAGATCAGATAAGCCGTGAGATCAAGACTCTTGAAAAGAAACGTGACATATTTGAACTAGAGAAGAAAGGACTCATGCAGCAATTGCTTACAGGTAAGACAAGAGTGAAAGTTAATTAAGTAGAATCAATAAAAGAATTACATGCAAGCATTCATATCATACAGCCACAATGACGAACATTATCTAGATCTTCTCGTGAAGCATCTAGCCCAACTAAAACGAGATGGGCATTTACAAGAATGGACAGACAAAGCCATAGAGGCTGGAAGCAATTTAGATGAAGCCGTAGCCTCAGGCTTAAATAGTGCAAATCTCTTCATTGCCTTACTAAGTCCAGACTACCTCAATTCAAATTATTGTTATGAGATAGAGTTCAAGAAAGCTCAGGAAATGCATGAAGAAGGACAGCTTAGGATTATTCCAATTGTTGTAGAGGATTGCGACTGGCTCAATAGTCCCTTTTCAAAGCTTAAAGCAATTCCAAAAGATGGGTTAGCTATATCAAGGTGGAGTAATCAAAATACTGCAATGCTTGATGTGATACAAAACCTAAGAAAAGTACTCCAGAACAGTTCTTCAGATACTTTAGATAGCGGTTCTGCCATACAGCCAAGCACAATGACACGTAACTATAAAGTCAAAACAGACTTCGACTCTATTCAAAAGATTGAGTTTGTAGAAAATGGGCACAATGAGTTCTGTAGGTTGCTGGAAGGGAATATAAGTGAACTCATTTCGCTGGAAGGCATACAGGCTAAAATTATTAAAAGAGATGAGAAGAATTTTGAGTGCATTCTAGTGAATAGAAACAAGATCAATACTGAAGCAACTTTAAAAATTACAAATTCACTTCAAGAAGATCGGCGAAATTCTCACATGCATTTAGTAGGCTACTCTACATACTTCATTGGCTACCAGATCGCACAAAACGATAGAAATATGGATACTAAGCAATTTGGTTTAGAAGCAGATGATTACGATTTGTTCTGGACTGAATCAGGGATGATGAGATCAAGATCCAATTCTACAGAAAAGTTGACAATAAAGGAAATCGTAGAGCAATGCTGGAATGATTGGCTCCATGCTATTGGTATCCAGTTCTGAATTCCACAAAAAAACGACTTATTATTGTAGAAAGTATCAAAAATAGAATTTAATAAACTGATAATCAAAGATTTGAATTCCAAAAGAATTCCACAAGAATTCCATTCGGAAAACTATAGAAAAGAATCAATCATGAAAGAAAATAGCAAGATAGATAAAAAGTCATTGAGAGTGCTGACCAAAAACAATCCAGACTGGAATGAATTAGCAAAGGATGCGGTCTGTTTTGCAAATGCTTATGGTGGGCACATTTATATCGGTATAGAAGATGAAGAATCAGAACCTCCAGAAAATCAGAGAATATCTCCTGATCTGATAACTAAATTAACAAAGCAAATACAGCAAAGAACACTTAATGTAGGTATTTTGCCTCAGGTCATATCGCATGAAAATGGAGGTGAATATATTGACCTTCTTGTCCAGAGAACAGCCTCTACCGTAGCTTGTACTTCATCTGGAAAATACTATATCAGAGTTGAAGATGATTGTAAGCCAGTCATGCCTGATGAATTATCGAGACTTATATCAGATAAATCAGCTTTTGTATGGGAATTGCAGTCATACCTCAAGATCAGTGATCAGGATTATGATGAACAGAAAGTATCTAAATTTTTATATGATATTCAAAGGTCTAATAGAGTAAGCAATTTTGTAAAAGAAAAATCTAGAGCAGAAATTCTTGAACACTACTTTCTTATTCAGGATGGTTTTTTGACTAATCTTGGTGTCCTTTGGATTGGCAAGCGAAACCATAGAGCAAAACTATTGTATGCTCCTTCAGTGCAATTTATTAAATATGACGAGAGAGACGAAAAAGTAAAAAAGATAGTGTGGGATAGTCATGATCTGAATCCTAAGGAACTGATAGAAGATATATGGAATAGGGTAAGTGAATGGAAAGAAGGTATAGAAATTCAAGATGGAATATTTCGCCATAAAGTGGCAAACTACGACGAAGTAGTAGTACGTGAATTATTAGCTAATGCGTTCGTACATCGTCCCTATACAATTAGAGGAGATATATTTATAAATATCTATAATGATAGAATGGAAATTCATAATCCAGGATGTTTTCCGCTAGGTGTCACACCTCAAAACATTTTGCACAAAAGTATTCAACGAAACAGCTTTCTATCAAAAGTATTTTATGACTTATTGCTAATGGAAAAAGAAGGCAGTGGCTATGACAAAATATATGCTACTTTGCTCAGTGCGGGTAAACCACTCCCTATACCCCAAGAAAATGAAGATCGAGTGGTAATCACTGTTGAAAAACGAATCGTAAAAAAAGAAGTCATCAAATTTATGGAAACAGCGCAGAGCTTGTATGATTTAAAATTGAAGGAAGTGATTAGCCTTGGGTTAATAGCACAAAACACCTCAGTTACCGCCATAGAATTTGGTAAGATTTTAGATCTCGAGGGAGCAAATAGTATCAAAGGCTGGTTAGGTAATCTAGTGGACCTTGGGTTAGTAAAGCAGAAAGGCAAGACCAAGGGTACAACTTACTATGTAGACCCACAACTATTGAGAGAATTAGAATATCAAGGACCAACTGATTTGAAGAATATTGCTCCACATCGACTGAGAGCATTGATTAAGGAAGACTTACAGATATATGGCGAAAGCTCAATAAGTGACATTTGTAAGAGGATAGGAAGCGAAATACCAAAGCGTACTGTTAAAAGCCAAATTGACAATCTTCTAGAATCTTTGGAAATTGGGAAACTTGGTGAAAAACGAGGGACAAAGTATTTTATCAACGCCAAAACCATGGAATAACGAGCCATTCGTTGATAACTTTTTACAATTCGTTGATAACTTTTGCCAACATCCCACTATATGTCGAGCGGTTATCAACGCCAAAACCATGAAATAATGCCTAAATCGTTGATAAATCGTTGATAACTCTACTAAATCATTCAATTCATGACTACACCTTCCTTCAAAGAAGATCACATATCTCAAATACCAGCCATACAGCTATTAGTCAACCTAGGTTACACCTATTTGAGTCCAGATGAAGCCTTAGCACTCAGAGGTGGTAAGACCTCAAATGTAATTCTAGAGCCAATCTTGTTGGAGCAACTTCAAAAGATAAATAGCATCCATTACAAGGGGGATAACTATGATTTCAATGAAGGAAATATAGCAAGTGGAATCAATGCATTACATGATGCTCCACTCCAAGAAGGACTAGTTTCGGCTAACGAACACATCTATGACATTATCACTCTAGGGAAGTCAGTAGAGCAATCTATTCAAGGTGATAAGAAGAGTTACAATCTGAGATACATAGACTGGGATAATTTTGAGAACAATGTATTTCATGTGTCAGAAGAGTTTTCTATAATGCGGTCTACCTCAAAAGATACTTACCGACCTGACATCGTGTTATTTATCAACGGTATTCCTCTAGTAATCATAGAATGTAAAAGACCAGACCATAAAGAAAACATCGAACAAGCGATCTCTCAGCATTTAAGAAATCAACAAGATGATGGTATCAAGGATCTTTTTGTGCACTCTCAATTATTACTCAGCATAGCTACTAATGTTGCCTCTTACGGTACTACTTGCACCGCTCCTAAGTTTTGGTCACAATGGAGAGAAAAGCATGATTCCAATCAATCAGAAAATGAATATGTCAAGACTCTAAAGAAGATAAAGAATACAGCGTTACAACCTGAAGTGAAGGACAAGCTTTTTGGAGCGGATAGATATAGATACGTAAGAACCTATTTTGACGAGCTAGAGCAAGAAGAGGTAGCTGTAACCGTTCAAGACGAATACCTTTATAACCTATGTCGACCAGAGCGACTCGTTCAGTTGATTCATGACTATACCATATTTGATGCTGGTGTCAAGAAAATAGCAAGATACCAACAGTACTTCGCCATAGAAAAAACCAGAAAAAGAATAGCCACTATCGGATCAAATGGCAGGAGGTTAGGCGGTGTGATCTGGCATACTCAAGGGAGTGGTAAATCTTTGACTATGGTTATGTTGGCACAAGCAATAGCTATGCATCCAGATATTCGAAATCCCAAAATTGTAATCGTTACAGATAGAGTTGATCTTGATGATCAGATCTATGGAACTTTCAAGAAGTGTGATCTACCAGTCCTACAAGCGGACTCTGGTAAGCAGTTAGTAGAATACCTGGAAAGCAAGAGTGATGCAGTAGTAACCACTATCATCAATAAATTTGAGGCAGCGGTAAAGAGAAGAAAGAAGCCATTCCAATCAGCTAATATATTTGTTCTTATAGACGAAGGTCACCGAACACAATATGGTGAATTCAATGTCAATATGCAAAAGGCATTTCCTAATGCTTGTTTCATTGCTTTCACTGGTACTCCTCTGAGGAAAAAAGAGAAAGATACAGCTTCCAAGTTTGGAGGTTTAATTGACTCATATACCGTCGATCAAGCTGTAAAGGACAAAGCAGTTGTACCCTTGCTTTATGAAGGTAGACATGCACTCCAAGAAATTAATGAAGATCCTATCAATACCTACTTCGAAATGGTATCAGAACCGCTTACGCCATATCAGAGATCGGATATGAAAAAGAAGTATAGTCAAGGGGGATATCTGAACAATGTGGAGCAGAAAGTCTATGCTATTGCTTGGGATATCAGTAGGCATTATAGAGATAACTGGCAAGGGACTGGATTTAAAGGGCAGCTTGTTTGTAAGGACAAGCGATCTGCGATAAGATATTATGACTTTTTGAAGGAGATTGGATTAGTATCCTGTGAGCTTGTACTTTCTAAACCTGATACCAGAGAAGGTGAAGAGTCAGCCTATGGTAGTACTCCCAAGAAGGTAATACAGTTTTATAAGAAAATGATGGAAGAGCATGGTACTCAGAAGAAGTATGAGAAGAACGTTATTACTAGATTCAAATACCAAGACGAGCCTGAGATCATCATAGTCGCTGATAAGCTATTAACAGGTTTTGATGCACCCAACAATGTTGTGCTTTATCTTACTAGAAATCTAACAGAACACACCTTACTTCAAGCCATAGCAAGGGTAAATAGAGTCGCTCCAGGTAAAGACTATGGATACATAGTTGACTATTTCGGAGTATTGGAACAGTTGGATGAAGCACTAAAGAATTATAGTAGCTATGAAGACTTCGATACAGCGGATCTTGACCTTACGGTAACTAATGTACATGAGGAATTACAGAAGCTGCCTCAAATGCACTCAGAGCTTTGGGACATATTTAAGACTGTGAAGAATAAGTATGACGAAACAGCTTACGAAAACCTCTTAGCAGATGATGCCATAAGGGTAGAATATTATGACAAGCTGTCGGCATATGCTAGAACAATGAAGTTAGCCCTTTCCACTTTCGATTGGCATAAGAAAGTAGGTGAGGAGAAAGTGAACAAGTATAAATTCGATCTTGGCTTTTTCTCTAAGTTGAGACTATCAGTGAAGAACATATACTCTGATACGGTCGATTTTAAAGCCTATGAAAAGCAAATACAGAACCTTCTGGACAAACATGTCGTCTCGCATGAAGTAAAGCCTATAACAGAACTAGTGAACATCTTCGAAACTGAAAAATTTGAAGAGGAAGTAGCTAAGATATCAAGTACAACTTCTAAAGCTGATATGATAGCTTCAAGGACTGAAAAGCACATCAACGAAAGGATGCAAGAAGATGAAGATCTTTATAGAAGGTTCTCCGAAATGCTAAAGAATGCCATATGGGACTATAGAAACAAACGAATTACTGAAGCTGAGTATCTCAAGAGGGTTACCGAGATTAAAAACGACGTACTTAAAAGAACAAGAAATAATCTTCCAGAAATCCTAAATGAAAGATTAGTTGCTCAGGCTTTCTACGGTTTGACACTGGCTACTTTCGAAGACAAGATAGAAGATGAAGCAACTAGAAAGTCAATATCTGCGGATACTGGTATCGGCATCGATAATATCATCCAAGATCATATCCTGGATAATGGAATAGCAAAAGTTGATTGGATCAACAAATCAAACCTCATAGGTCAACTAGAAATAGCCCTGGGAGATTTCATCATGGATGAGATTCGAGACAAATACGATATGAATGTATCTTTTGGAGAGATCAGTGAGATGGTTGAAAAGTATATTGAAATAGCTAAACTGAGATATAAGTAGTGGAGAGTATACAATTCGGATCAAAGAAGATTGAGTTTAATCTGGAATACAAGGAAAGAAAGACCTTAGGAATTACAGTACATGTAGATAGGACTGTATCGGTGAAAGCCCCTATTGATACGTCTATCTCACAAGTACTTGAGAAAGTAAAGAAGAGGGCACCTTGGATCATTAAGCAGCAAGGATACTTTCTATCCTTTGAGCCTAGGACACCAGCTAGACGATATATCGGAGGTGAAACTCACATGTACCTAGGTAGGCAATATCGTCTGAAATTTATAAATAGTTCAGAAGATAAGATATTGCTAAAAGGAGCTTTTCTTGAAGTATACACAAAAGACAGATTCAAAGCAAAAGAGCTTCTATCTGTTTGGTACTTAGATAAAGCTAAGAAGCACTTCTATCCACTCTGCGAAAAGTGGATTACGAAATTCGAGAAGTACGGAGTGACTCCAAAAGTAATCAAGATACAAGAGATGTCAAACCGCTGGGGAAGCTGTACTCCTAAAGGTAAAGTCATACTTAATACAGAGCTGATCCAAGCTCCTAAGAAATGTATCGAGTATGTTATTGTTCATGAGCTTTGCCACTTAATACATCACAATCATAGT
>CALLMH010000042.1 GCA_938007965.1 uncultured Saprospiraceae bacterium
AGCCCGAACGGCGAGTGGAAGTTTAGGTTGAAATTTATTACCTCATATTTACGTAAAATCAAGCGTAAACGGGGTATTCATTCAGCAGTAAACAGAATGAAGGGCTATATAAATAAGGATATTCAGATCTACTGAATATCCCTAAATAGAAGGATGTTCTATATTACGGAATATCCTTAGCTATGTATTTATCTCACCCTTATCTAGCTTATTCTCGAAGATGATTAGTATAAATGTGCTGATGGCTAGAAACAACATGAAGATGGCTGCGTAGATCTCATCGGGCTGATTATTCGTAAGATGCGTATACAATGCACCTACCATAATCACTATCACACCTATCAGTCCATATGATCTTGTTGGTTTTGCGAATACCGCAACAGCTATGATGAGCTCTGCCGTAGCGATGATATACAAAAACGTCTGAGAATACCCCCAAACAGCAAATTGATCTGACCAGCCAGGCATCAGATACATCGACATCGAACTATATACGAACATCATAGCCATGATGGCCACAGAAATAATAATAGTATGGTGTACGAATCCTTTTAGCATATATGGATAACCAAATATAGGGGAGATTGTTGGATCAGGATAATAATCAAATCTTATTTTTCTTCAAATCGAGATAGGGTAGTTCAAAAGTAAGGACTGCAAATCACTTGTGTGATGATATGATTATAAGTCCATAGTCGCTGATGGACATAGTGGCTTATGAGAACAACGCCATATACAACTTCTGATCTGATATGAAAAAACCGCTATGAAGCATCTCCCAAATTTCCATCTCTCTTTCTTTAGTATATTCTTTTTGTGATTTTATAGTCTGTATTCCTTTAGGTGGATCAGTCTGTATCTTTGCGAAGTCGGCTTGATCAGTGAAATCTATGTTGATATCGTCAGGTGCTTCTAGACCTACTAGATGCATTTTAGATTCATCACAGAAAATAGATACTATTTCTTTCGGTGCGTGACGTTCTATGTATCTACATTTCTTAAGTATCTTAGTGAAAACAACATCGGAAAAAGCGGAACAAATCCCTTCGGCTCTGTCGGGATCAGTATCTTTTAATTTCATCCAATCCTCACCAGGAATTCCATTCAATACAAGAAAATCTACGAATTCCTTTTCCATGGATTTTAATTCTTCCAAAGTCAGCAATCTGTATTTGGCCATATCTAATCCTTCTTTTTCTTTTTCCAGTGTCCCTTATTTCCTCCTTTTGAGCCGCCGGTTTTACGATTTTTGTTTCCCCATTTCTTTTTTCCTTTGCCACCGCTTCGGCCGCCATGCGGTTTCTTTCCTACTCTCCAGGTTGGTCCTTCCCCTAGCTCAGGAGGTGGAGGTAGCTTCATGATCTCTGTCTCTATCAACTGTTCGATCTGATGGAAGTTGTACATGTCTTTCTCATTCACAAAAGTGATGGCTACACCGGTAGTCTTTGCTCGAGCGGTCCTACCGACTCTGTGTACATAATCCTCGGCGCTTCTAGGTACATCGAAGTTGACCACCAGATTTATATCTTTGATATCTATACCTCTACTCAGTACATCAGTGGCTACTATTATCCTTGTTTTCTTCTGTTTGAAACTAGATAGAACCTCTTCTCTTTCTTTTTGATCATAATCAGAAGAGATACCTTCTGCTGCAAATTTATTTCGCCTGAGTCCTTGTACGATCGTGTTTACATTCTTTTTGGTAGATGTAAATATTATGATGCTTTCGTAAGCGGGTTTGTCTCCGATTAGCTTTGACAAAAGTGCTATTTTCTGAGGATCATGGGCTAAGTACACAGCTTGTAGTACTCCAGCCGCAGGTTTAGATATTGCAAAACTAAATTCTTCTGGATCAGTAAGAAGTTCTTTTGACATCTCACGGATCTTCTTTGGCATAGTAGCGCTAAACATAAGCGTCTGCCTTTTCTTGGGTAAGAATGATGCTATCTTTTCTATATCGTCTCGGAATCCCATATCCATCATACGATCCGACTCATCTAGAATAAAATAGTCAACTGTGTCGAATTTGACATAGCCTAGATTCAGGTGAGAAAGTAACTTACCTGGGGTAGCCACTATAATATCAGCACCTGTTTTGAGTGCTTTTTTTTGTTGTTCGAAATCGGCACCACCTCCACCGCCATATACCGCGATGCTGTTTATATTGAGAAAATAGGCAAATCCTTGAATCTGTTTTTCTATCTGTAGAGCTAATTCTCTCGTAGGACATACGACCAGTGCTTTTGTGCCCGGTTTTCTGTCCAGACATATCCTGTGTAGAACTGGCAGAATGAAAGCCGCCGTCTTTCCTGTACCCGTCTGAGCACATGCGATTAGATCTCTGCCTTTTATAATTGCTGGTATCGCTTTTTGTTGGATTGGCGTAGCATCTTCAAATCCCATATAGCCAATCGCCTCTAATATTTGGTCATCAAGACCAAGCTCTTTAAATTTCATATTGCGAATATACTTATTCTTTTTAAGTCGGTCAGTGAAGGTCGGCTTTTATAGAGGTATTTGTAAATCATGGAAGAAGCCTGAGCGCAGAATCTGTGCTTTCATTCAACTGGGAGTCTCTCGAAGTTGGGTGGTCCGATATGGTTACTCTAGGATGAGCGGCTGGGCAATTGCCTGTAGTCCCATCATGAGAACCACCGTCACAGAGGCACGACTAAGACATAAAGGGTACATACCCTTTCTTGAGTACTACCAGCTAATTCGCAAGGACTTGAAAAGAAAATGACAGAACTGTTTGATGAACCGCCGTATACAATACCCGTACTTACGTTGGTGTGCGAGGTGTGCTTCGGCTAGTAACTCTAGTCGAGGCCGTCTACTCGATTGTGGTGCGTCTTTTTAAGCTGATATAGGTTTCACGTTTATTTGTCCACCTATTGCTTTCAGGACTTTCATTATCGTTCCAAATTGTGGTTTCGCTCCCTCAGATAATGCCTTATAAAGACTCGGTCTGCTCATTCCAGTTTTTTCCGCAATTTTAGTCATTCCGACCGCTTTTGCTATATGTCCGATTGCCACTATTAAATCAGAACTGTCTCCGTCTTCAAGAACAGTATTCAGATATTCAGCAATCATTTCCTCGCTGTCCAAATAGTCTGCAATATCAAATTTAGTTGTTTCCATATCAAGCCTCTTTTATTCTGTTCCAGATTTTTTTCGCTTTCTCGATATCTTTTTGTTGAGTAGATTTATCGCCGCCAATTAAAAGAATAACGATTAAATTGTCCTGTTCTTTAAAATACACTCTGTAACCTTTGGCATAATTAATCCGCATTTCACTAATTCCATCTCCAACAGGCTTACAATCTCCAAAATGCTCATCAGTTTCAAGTTTCTGGATTCGGAAAAGTATTTTGGATTTAGCACGTATATCTTTGAGGTTTCTAATCCATTTATCGAATTCAGATGTCTTTTTAATGATAATCATTTATTGTATCCAATTAGATACAAATATAATTAAAAATCTGGATTTAAAACAGAAGTTTTCGGATTGCCAGAAATTTACTCTTAAATGCACCACAACGGATAATTATAACGATCGTCTCTCTGAGGTACGAAGAGATATGATCTGTTATATATTGTTAGGCATAGTATTTATTCAGTTCTTAGTTTTATTACCAAGTTGTCTAGATCGTCAATAATATTAGCTAAGTCTAAGTCTGTAAATACTCTATCGTAAACTCCATATGTTATTTCACTTGTTTTATATTTTCTAAGTAAACTTTCCATTTCTTTTTTCAATCGTTTTCCTTCAAACCTGAATT
The DNA here is from genome assembly GCA_938007965.1 of uncultured Saprospiraceae bacterium. Classification (GTDB taxonomy): domain Bacteria; phylum Bacteroidota; class Bacteroidia; order Chitinophagales; family Saprospiraceae; genus CAJXUU01. The sequence continues at coordinate 3,783 of CALLMH010000042.1, forward strand.
TTTGATTATATTTTTCTAAGAACTTTTTGTTCAATGTGATTTCTGCTCTCCAGTTTTTTTCAGATTCATTTGCATGTTTTTCTGGATTGTTTAAGTACTTATTGTCTATTTCAGTCATTAATGCTCTTTGCTTTTCGAATTGGCTACTCCATTCGTTTTTGAATTCTCGTAGATCAAGTAAGAACCGATTTGTATTTAATATTACATCATTCTTGTCGACTGTTATTTTGTTCGAATTTAATATCTTTTGGGTATTCGCGTTTCTATGTTCGATACCTGCAGAATACAAAAAGTAGCTTGCAATACCACCCAAAATAATTCCTATTAATATCATTGGATTACTTTTCATTTTACTGTGATGCAATTTGGTTTTTTAGTGAATAGAGGTCATCTATTATTCGCTCATATCCTTGTGGGTTTACAATCCTATGGAATTCATTAATCTTAACTAAGCTGCTACAGTTTATTCCGAGGCTTTTTTCCATTTCGATCTTTAGTCTCTTTGCTTCGTTTTTGAAGTTGTCTTTGTATTTAAGATGATTTGACAATTTCATCCTATTAATTAAACTGTCACAAGATTTTATCAATTTTAGGTTTGATTTGGCTACTTCGATTGTATTCTTCGATTGATCACCATCAATTTCGCGATTTGTAAATCCTTTATAAACAACAAAGATTCCCATAATTATCAATACAATTCCAAGAACTATTTGAGTCATATTCACTATATCTAGTTTTTTGTTTTTTTATTCTGACTAACGTTACCTAACTCACTGATTATCTGTCACCTTTTTTTCATAAGCGAGCTGGTAACTTGGTCTTGTAAAGATCCCTAATTCATTGGGATCAATGCCCAATTTACTAATTTTCTTCCTCATCTGAGCGATTG
>CALLMH010000043.1 GCA_938007965.1 uncultured Saprospiraceae bacterium
TTAAAAGTCAGGTAAAGTCTTGAGATAAGAGATGGCTTGTTTAGCAAACACTCGTTTTTTGTTTCGTTTTTGGGTCAAGCCAAAAATGAAAGCCCGAACGGCGAGTGGAAGTTTAGGTTGAAATTTATTATCTCTTATTTAGGTAAAATCAAGTGTAAACGGGGTATCCATTCAGCAGTAAGCCGAATGAAGGGCTATATAAATAAGGATCTTCAGATCTACTGAATATCCCCAAGTAATTTACAAAGTAGCTTTCCTAGGCCCGAATGGCCTAAGTCAGTCATTATAGTATTCTGATTTTTGATGGTATAAAACAGAAGCTTAGCCAATAAGCTAAGAATCCAATAAGCAGAATAATCATTTCAAAATGTCATATCACTACCCATTCTGAAGATCATCGAACATTCCTTTGAATGGATCTGAAAACGATATGGTATTGTTCACAAAACTCTTGCTCACCATTTCTAGTTCGCTCAATCCGTGAAGTGCAAGTTCCATATAAGCATACTTTTGATCTTCTGGAATATTACGATCTGAGACCAACCTTCCTAATCCAGCTACTTTGGAGAGTTTCTCTTTGTAAGTCTTTTCGTCATCGTCATTGAGGAGATCTATCTGATTTCCATCCGCAAACCAAGCTTTCGTCGCACCATAGGGATCCCTATCCACACCTTTTTCGAAATCATTTGGTGCAGGAAAAGTTTCTAGAAAAATATCTTTTATCGCTCCGCTAAGTAGATTCATAGCTACATTATACGGACCCTCTTGCTCTCCTTCGTATACCAGTTCTACTTTACCTGTAATAGCAGGCACTACTCCCCAAAAATCCGTTACCCTTGTATCTGTTTTTGAATCTCCATTGATAATCATCCTTCGTTCAGCGGTACTTACGAGATTTTCCATCGCAGATATAGACAGCCTAGCAGAAACACCACTCTTCTCATCGATAAACTCACTTTCTCTAGCTTCGAAAGATAGAAACTCTACCAAGTCTCTGTGCATATTGATTATCGTAACTGTAGACTCTTGGTCACTATGGATTTTTGCCTCCTGCCTCGTTATCTCTTTCGATACATCAATCGTAGTTGGATAATGAGTCAAGATCTGACTTTCGATTCTATCTTTTAGTGGAGTGATGATACTTCCCCTGTTCGTATAGTCCTCTGGATTTGCGGTAAACAAAAACTGTATATCAAGAGGTAATCTAAGTTTGAATCCTCTAATCTGAAGATCACCCTCTTGTAATATATTGAACAGTGAAACCTGGATTCTAGGTTGAAGATCTGGCAACTCATTAATCACAAAAATAGATCTATGAGACCTTGGCACAAGACCAAAATGTATCACTCGCTCGTCAGAATAAGGAAGCTTCAGCGTTGCAGCTTTTATAGGATCTACATCACCTATGAGATCAGCAATCGACACATCTGGTGTGGCTAGTTTTTCTACGTATCTCTCTTCTCTATGTATCCATTCGATTGGCGTTTTGTCCCCAAGTTCGTTGACGGTATCTATTCCATGGCGGGTGATCGGATTGAGTGGATCATCATTGAGCTCATTTCCCGCTATGATTGGCATATATTCGTCCAATAGCGTAACCAGCAATCTTGCTATTCTAGTCTTTGCTTGACCTCTCAGCCCCAACAATAAGACATTGTGCCTAGATAATATTGCTCTTTCTATATCAGGAAGCACCGTATCATCAAAACCGAGGATCCCTTCAAATATTTTTTCTTTATTTTTCAGTTTTTGGATGAGATTACTTCTTAGTTCTTCCTTTACAGACTTCGAAGTATATCCTGATTTTTTTAGTGCTCCTAATGTTTTAATGTTGTTCATATATCTTAATTTTTAGCGTGAAGAAGATTGCCCTTCTGCTACTTTTATCATAATTGAGAGAATTATCAATCTTAAGATCGTTTTCTCTTTCTTTTGTTCTGCTTGTAATCCATAAAAATAAATTCTCCTAATCCCTGTAATGAGCTGTAAAATGCCTTACCATTATTCGCATTTGTAAATTGATCTACAAAATTGACAAGATAAGGATCTCGAGCAATCATAAATGTGGTAATAGGAATGTCTAGCTTTCTACATTTGACCGCGAGACCTAGTGTTCTATTGAGAATTGAACGATCAAGACCAAAGCTATTTTTATAATATTTCTTTCCTTTTTTGATGCAGGTTGGTTTACCATCGGTGATCATCATGATCTGCTTGTTTGGGTTTTTACGCTTTCGCAAAATATCCATCGCCAGTTCTAATCCTGCCACTGTATTTGTATGGTATGGACCTACTTCTAGATAAGGAAGATCTTTGATTTCGATTTGCCATGCATCATTTCCGAATACTATGATATCAAGTGTATCTTTAGGATACCTAGTAATGATCAGCTCAGATAAGGCCATAGCCACTTTCTTAGCTGGGGTGATCCTATCTTCTCCATATAGTATCATGCTGTGTGAGATATCGATCATGAGAACCGTACTCGTCTGACTCTGGTAGTATGTCTCATGAACTTGAAGATCTCGTTCTGTCATCTTAAAATCATCGATTCCATGATTTATGTATGAGTTCTTCAGGGATTCGGTCATAGAGATATTGTCCAGTTTGTCCCCAAATTCAAACGGTCTCAACTCGGATGTAAATTCATCACCGCTTCCACTGACTTTTGTATTGTGCTCACCCTTTTTCGATTTTTTCAATTGGTCGAAAATATCATTGAGCGCCTGCCTACGAAGTGCCACTTCCATCTTGGAGGTCGGTGTGAATTTTGGATTATTCTTATCCTTATTACTGATTAGACCTTTATCGATTAGGTCCTGGATAAAATCAGCTATCCCGTAATTCTTATCTGTAAGTTTATATTCCTTATCTAATTCTGTGAGCCAACTCAGAGCCTCCGTCACATCACCACTTGTATGTACCAATAGTTCCTTGAATATTTTGAGTAGTTTCTCAAATGGATCGTCTCCTTCTGGATCAGGCACATATTCACTAAATCTCCATCCCTTCATCTTGTTCTAGTTATTTATAACGAAATACAAACAACAAAATAAGAGATTAGTTGATACCGATTGACTAATCGCTTTCGAAATCCTATTACAAATTCGCAATCTCTACTATTTCGGCTAGTAATCCTTCGATGTGATGCACTTTTGTCAGCTCATTGATAACGGTCATCCTTAGGTATCTGACACCATTGACCTCTGTAGATGTTATGTAATAATTGGCTCTTTTTACCAGCTCATTTCGGATATTAAGTTGATATGCATTGCTGTCTTCTCCTGATTTATACCGGAAGCATATAATATTAGCCTCAGGATAATACGGACATTCGAAATCATCATGCGCTGATATCAAATCGTAGAATTTTCGTGTAATTGTATATTGGTGATCTATATAATCGGCCAATCCTTTCTCCCCTTCTGCCGCCAGAACCCAAAATAATTTAGTCCCAATTCCAGCTTTCGTACACTCGATCGTATAAGGCATTAGATCAAATCCTGGCTTCTCTTTATCGTGAAATAAATAACTCCCTTTTTGCTGAAAAGTATTAGCCAGACTCTTCCCATCTTTAAATAATACCGCTGCACATAGCGTAGTCGTCCGCAGCATCTTATGAGTATCCCATATCATGGAGTCCGCTCTATGCAAGCCTTTCATAAAGTGATTTTCTTTCTCTGACACTAAAGCTGAGGCCCCGTGTGCACCATCTACATGAAACCATAGATCGTGCTCATTGCAAAATTCTCCTATCTCATCTATCGGATCATATAAGCCAGTAGATGTAGCACAGGCATTCGCCACTACAGCCATGACCCGTTTGCCATTTTCGACAGCATATTTATACCTTTCTTCTAGGTGCTCTGGTTTCAGGACCTCCATAGAAGTGGTGGGCACCGTTACCAGATTACGGCTACCCATGCCTATGATAGATATGGCTCTAGCTATAGAATAATGTGCCACTTCAGAACCCATCACGACTAAGTCACCCGGATTTCCTTCATCCCAAGCCTCAGGAGATATCCGTGCTCTTGCCGCAAGTAGCGCTGTAAGATTAGCCATAGAACCTCCATGGGTCAATACACCGCTTCCATTCCCACTATGATGACTAAAATCTTCAATATTATCCCCTGCGAACCAGCCCGCTTTTTCAAGCATCCAGTTGATGATAGTTTGTTCTATGACGGCTCCACTTGGCCCCATCTCATATATAGCCATGGGATTATTTACTGCACCACTGATGAAATCTGCCACCGCCGATGCTAAGTGATTCGATGACACTTGATGTCCGATATAGTGCGGATGGTGCATCCGTTGACTATTGTCTAGATAAGTTTTTAGAAAATCTGAAACACTATGTACATCGATCCCTCCCTCTCTGATCCACTTATTGAGATTTAATTCAGCTGATAGTTTAGAAGCTAATTCTTGGTGTAGTACCTTTCCATTGCCTTCCATGCTATCTTGAAGATAGATTTCTATCTGTGGCAATATCTCACTTATTATTGCCGAAAGGTCTTGAGGAGTATTTTTCATAGGTTTTACAAGGTACTACGCTGGTGACGAAGAGATATTAGATCTTCATGAATTTTAAAACTTGACCATCGATTACTAAGAAGTACATCCCGGTAGGATAGCTTGATACATTTATATAATTTTGCCCTTTTTGTAGGTTTTCGTTACCCATTTGAACTCCATTCGTATTTAATATCTTGGCAGATGTAGATTTCTTCATTCCTATTTCTACCCTTTCTTGGACAATATTTTGGTACAGTTTTATATCATCATTCAATTCAGTATTAACTTCTTCTATATCAGTAATCAGACAATCTGAGACGAAGGGATCTAATTCTATCGGATCACCAGGCGTAAGATCCCGACCAATGAATGCTTCATAATCTGGCCTATATCTTAATATTCTGAATGTACTATTTTGAAAAGGCTCATCACCCTGAGCAATTGGTCCTAATGTGCTCCTCATAGGATTAATGTATTCCCACACCAAATTTTCATCCTCGGTGACTTCCAAAAAATGACCTCTAGTTCCAGAGCAGATAAGTGCATTACCATTTTCCATAAACTGCACCCCCGATATTCGCATCGAATAGAAATCACCCGCATAACTCCAATCAAGCTCTTCGGGACCAAACGCTCTACCTTGTTCTAATATATAATCATCTCCATCCATGGGTGGTGTCCAGCGCTCTACTCTTGAGCGGTCATTTTGCCATCTATTGTTGAACACAGATAGACTACCTCCATTGGGAAAATCATCTCTGATCCACTCTATATTATGTTGATTGAAAAAAACTTGATCATTTGAGTTTCCTCGATCGTAGACTTGAGGATTACCATATCTATAAAGAATATCCCCGCCTTTTCCAGAATTGCCTCCTGAAGAGGTAGCCGCTTCCGCAGTCGTCGTACTATGATCAAGAATCCAAATTTCACTAAAATTCCTAGAACTCACCGCTATCTGATCCAAGCGCTCATTATATGCTATCGCATTAAAATGTGCCCAATCCCTTTCTAATCCTTGATCAGCTGGGATATAATTAAAGTTCATCTTACCGGGATTTTCTCTAATCATTCCAAAATTAGGCTTATCGGGAAATGCATCTTGGACGAGATGATCCGCTAAACTCCATTCCCAAACTATCTCTATATCTCCAGATCCGACTATCTTGATTTCAAATATCTTCTCAATCCATACCTCTTCGTCAAATTCTCTTCCCGAAGCAAGAGCTTCCTCCGCTGTCATCAATGTCCACGCTAGAGCTAAAAAGTTTCCATTAGGCAACGGTTCCAAATCATGATGAGAGTGTCTTGTTTCATCTGCGAACCGATAGCTCCATAAAGTGTTGCCTTCCCAAGAAAATAGCTCAAACTGTCCTCCGACACCCCCACCGTTGAACACTCCACTGACTCTTCCCGCCCTCAACAGATTGCCATTGGGTAGCAGGTAGACTCCTAGTCCTGGTGTGAATGCACTCTCCCATGTATTGACTTGAAATCCACAGTTATCAATTAGATGTGTCGTTCTACTATTGGTAAATAATGTGTATCCATTTGAAGAAGCTTCTTCATTGACAAATAATCCTACTGTCTGCTCTTGGGCAATTAAGCCATTCATGATTATCAAGAAGATGGCTATTGACGCGTATCTCATAGTATCTGTTATTTATGATAAAAGTATAAAATCATATCGAATGATCTACAAAATAATAAAGAAAGGTCGTACCGATTATTCTATTTGAGAATATATATTGTAATCAATGAAAATTGCAGACTATATAGCTTGTCATATTCCCGAATAGAATAAAAAAATACAATAAATAATCTATCAACAGATGTGTGTGTGTGTGTGTGTGTTAACAATGTACAGTGCCGATGAGCTTTGTTGTTTCACTCAATGATCTTGCAATCATCTACCCTTTCAACACTATATCCTGATCGCCTACCCACTTCTTGAGATCAGCTTTTTTAATTGCGGCAGCCATCAAATCTGGAAACATATCTGGAGTACAGGCGAACACAGGAATACCTAATTCGCTAAATCGCCCCGCATGATTCTTATCATAGCTAGGACTTCCATTATCATCTAATGCGAGAAGACATATGACTTGTACGCCACTATCTACCAATTCTTTTGTCCTTCGATGCATCTCGGAAGCATTACCCCCTTCGTACAAATCAGTGATAAGTACCAGAATTGTATCATTTGGCTTATGGACTATCTCTTGGCAGTATGTAAGTGCTTTATTGATGTCTGTACCTCCTCCAAGCTGCACTCCAAATAATAAATCAACAGGATCCTTAAGATCCTCTGTCAAGTCGGCTACCTCAGTATCGAAGGCTACCATAGTCGTCTTCACATTGGGTAATGATGCCATGACAGAACCAAATATTCCAGAGTAGACAACCGACTGTCCCATAGATCCACTTTGGTCGAGACATAATATGATATCTTTAAGTGACTTCTTACTTTTGCGACCATAACCAAGTAATATCTCTGGTATCACCGTATTATACTGTGGTTGGTAATGTTTCAGATTTTTGAGTATCGTAGCATTCCAGTTGATTTCACTATGCCTCGGCCGGTGCTTTCTTTGGCTTCTATCTATAGCGCCGGTGATAGCCGCTACCGTCTTCTGCTCGAGTTTCTGCATCAGGTCGTCCACTACTTTCTGGATCACTTTACGTGCAGTATCTTTCGTTTTGGATGGGATCAACTTACCTAACTCCATAAGCGTTGCAACAAGATTTACATCAGGTGTGGCCTTCTCTAAGATCTCTGGTTCGAAGATAAGTTTCTTCTTCAGCTCGGGAAACTTCATCGCGTCACTTTGCAGCACTTCTACTGTTCTTGCTGGAAAATATTTTCGTATATCTCCTAGCCATTTCGAAAGAGATGGGGTGCCAACTCTACCGCCGTCACCTGTCTTACCTGAGCCATTTTCTCCATCTTCTCCCGATCCATATCCAAATTCTCCATTCTGATCGAACTCATACAAAGCCCCTAGAGCTCCATCAATCTGCGACAGTTCCTGAGAGAGCGACACTCCTGTACCATCCGCTTCATCTCCTCCTAGAATAAGCCTCCATTTCGTAATATCATTTATATCTGTTTCCATCTATCTAGTTATCCTTTTTTTTTAATATTAAAGCTCAATTATTCGAACTCTATGCGATCTCAATTCATCCAAAAGTAAAGGGGCCTAAACGTCGATCTGTCCAAAAGTGAGACGACCTCATCTACCCCATCAGCATCTCCAAAGTTCCAAATATATCCACAGCAGCTTCTTCATTCCATCTATCATCTGCTTCCTTACTATCTGAGATATTTACCCTTGAGATCTTCCCCTTTTTCGCCTTGCTTCCGATCTGCCTACGTTCTCCATGTTCAAACCTCGAAAATGCTCTTCTCAAATACGGTAATAAATCCATAAATACTTCTTGTTCAAGACTATTGACCCAGTCGTAGATCAAATTCCATAGTCGATTATCATAGATCAAGATCATACCACTTCCTTTGAGAAATCCCTCTATCCAACTGGCAACATGCTGTGGCTTATTGGCCGTAGAGAGTGCTAGACTTATCTTCTGAGTGGCTTCATCATAATCCAATCTTTCGGCATCAAGTAGTAATCTGCATGTACATCCTAGTATGATGTCATGTACACCTTCTTTAGATTGTACTTTAGATATAGCATCCAACCAAGCTTCAGTTTTCTCCTTATCGTCATTGATCTTGATAGCAGTCTGCAGATCAGAAACCAACAAAAACACCCTCTCAGAATTCTCTTCATCAAGGCCATAGCAGGCATTTGGAAGACCTATAAAAACCTTAGTAAGCAATCTGTCTACCACCTTATTGAGCACCATCAAATCAGATTTTCTGACATCTCCATAACGGCTCATATTGATCAGCTTAGGCAGCGCATCCATGAGGTCTTGCACATCTATAGATATTGTAGACAATTCATCAATCTTACTGAGTAACTTATCAATACATTCGTTGAGTTCCGCTGGAATAGTTTTACTAAGAAGAGCTGACACTACTGTTATTTTTTTACTTTTTTGGCACAATTGATCTACCTTACTGAGGCAGGCGAGATGAACTGTATTCCCCAAGTACGCTTTATCTATGATACTGATCATAATACTTGGATCCCATTTAAGCTTCCATGTCTCTTTGAATGTTCCTTTGGTCCGACTAGATCTCGGTACCGCCCAAGGTATCTCCAGCATTTTCAACCTGTGGAAAAACACACTTCGTTTCAGTTCATTTACTTTTCTGAGATCCAAGACTTGTTCTTTTGGCTGAGCACTTAATCGAAGCCGCAGAGATTTTACTGTTTTTTCGAAGTCTTGCTGCAACGGTACTTTGGGAATATCGTCAGGCACTGCACCAATCGCATTTCCTACGATGAGTTCTTTTTTGATCAGTTCCAGCAATATTGCATCACCCATGCACATTACAGTCAATGTCGCCTCATTCAGTTCCGCTAAAGTAACGTGTGACTTACCTCTCAATTGACATAGAGATATAGCAAGTTTATAGCTTTCGAGCACATGCGCAGTGGACATATCTTGGCCTTGACCTCTGAATAATTCCGCGACTCTAGTAAGCCATTTGATTGATACATCAGTATCATACGCCCAGAGATGCTCATACCATCCTGGACTAGATATTCCCGCACCATAGCCACTATACATAGATAATCTATCGTTTGTCCATGGAATCCAACTTGCTTTTAGTTTCGTTCTTACTTTTGGGATAGTTTTGAGCAACTTCGCATCGCCCTTGGCATTCGCTTCGACATCTAGCAATGCTGGCGCATGCCATGCCCCGCAGATGATCACAATATTTTCGTACATATCCAGTTGCGCTTTGCGTATGATCTGTCTCATATATGCTTCGCGATAGATATTCTGTACATCGAGAGAAGATGTGATGTTTTCTTCCCGCAATGCCGACATAGCCATCATCACGGCCTTGAAATGTTCAGCTGGTGTATCTGATTGCCCTTTGGATTCAAACATATAATCCCACCATTCTTCACTATTCTTATATCCAGCTAATTTTGCTAGGTGAGACATAGGATCAGAGTGTGTTATTTGCATTGCTTTTTCTAGATCAATATTACCTTTGTCATTTTCAGGATGATCTAATTCTTCTTCAGTGGGTTCTTGTACGTCTTCCTCACTTAGTTTTTCTTCAAGAATTGGCTTTTGCCCATCACGAAACACAGTAGATAGAGTCACGTTTGCCGGCAAATCCATTGATCTTACAGGAATGCCATTCTGATTAGCGTAAGCGGTAGCTACCCACTCTGGCGAAAAAGAGGAGTAGGGGTAGAAAGTAGATTTGGTTGTCTCTTTCTCATTGTAAATCATTATGGAAACGGGCGGCTGTAGTCCAGATACGCCGACAAATGATAATACCTCATCCAATTCAGGTGGTCCTTCTATTAAGATCATATCAGGTCCAAGTTCTTCTAGTCGCTGGCGGACCATCTTGGCAGACCCTACCCCATGATGTCGTATTCCTAAGACGTGTATCGGCATATTATGTGGCTTTGATTAAGAAGTTGAGATCGGCCATCACTTTACTGTAAAATATCGGTGGCACATCCTCGATAAGTATTTTTTTCTGCCAGTTTTTACCCATAATTGAAGCTGAATAAATGTTAGTATATGGATAAGACGTAATTCCTGTTCCATTTCTTTTTGTAAACTCCAAAAAACCACCATCTGCAGGACTCTTATACCATCCACGTTTCAAGAGCTGAGGAACTGTCGGCTCGTCGTTGATCAATTGATTTGCAAAATCATTGATCAATGATACATTTACTTCATCCTGAAAAGGCAAGTTTTGGATGGCTACATTCCGCAAGTTAGTTATATTCTCAATTATACTATCCGATAGTTTCATTTTGCTATTTCCAGTTTTGGCTATTCCATTGATATAAATCCGACCTATTGTTCCTTACACGCTCTATAGATATCTCTATACTCTTCTCTCGTCTTAACCACAGTCTCGAGATATTCTTTCCATATGACATCATCTTGGATAGGATCTTTAACGATGGCGCCCACTAATCCCGAGGCGATATCATTGGCTTTTAGTTCGCCGCTACCAAAGTGTGCCGCTAGTGCCAGCCCACTATTTACAACAGAGATTACCTCTGCCGTACTCATGGTTCCAGTTGGAGATTTGACTTTCATCTTCCCATCCTCTGTAACCCCGTGTCTCAATTCTCTGAATATCTTTACAATCCTAGCGATCTCTGTTACCGCTGGTATCTGGACTGGAAGTTCCAAATTCTTAGCAAGGCTAGACACTCGAGTTTTTACGATGTCTATTTCCTCTGCCGCTGTTTTGGGAGTTGGCAATATCACGGTATTGAATCTTCTTTTCAGCGCAGACGAGAGTTCATTAACCCCTTTGTCTCTATTATTTGCCGTAGCGATTACATTGAATCCTCTTACCGCTTGGTATTGAATATCCAGCTCTGGGACTGGCAGCATCTTCTCCGACAGCACCGTGATCAATGTATCTTGCACATCCGCCGACATTCTCGTGAGCTCTTCGATCCTGACACACTTACCTGTCTGCATCCCTCGGATTAAAGGAGTCTCCACGATAGCCTCTTTGGATGGACCATCGGCTAGAAGTTTGGCGTAATTCCAACCATATCGGATAGCCTCTTCACTCGTACCAGCGGTACCTTGTATGAGCAGTGTAGAATCCCCACTTACTGCGGCAGCTATATGCTCAGACACCCATGACTTCCCCGTACCTGGTATGCCATAGAGTAGTAATGCTCGATCAGTAGTTAATGTAGCCACGGCTATCTCCATCAATCGTCGATCTCCGATATATTTAGGAGATACTTCAAATCCATTTTTTAATTTTTCTCCCATTAGATATGTTACCACAGCTTGCGGAGACATAGACCAATTGGCTGGCACTGGATTTATATCCTGTTTTTTGATTTCCTCTAATTCTTCGGCAAATTGTTGCTCGGCATTGTTTCTTATGATACTCATCGATGTTAAATTTTTAGAGCGTATTTATTCTTTGTCTTATTAAAATAGATTGTCTTATGGGTTCTAGCACATTAATTAGCCATGCATTGTACCACTGAGTTCCCTCTTGTGCCTTACTCACTTCAGCCAGATACCCGAATGCCTCTCCATGAAAATATCTTGCCATCACCCTGCCAAACTTTACATTGGGGATAAATCTTCCACTTTTACACATGTCAAACAATTCGGAAACCATATTCTTACTAAAACTCAATGACCAAATATCTTCTGAAGAACGCGCCTCAAAAAGTGACAACTCAGTCCGCAGTCTATTATTCATCACATATCGCTCGAATGCAGGTTGACTCATCAATGGTGCCAGCATATTTACATCGTCATCTTGCGCAACGTTTGAGATAGCATCCGCCAAATCTCTATCATTAGTGGCTATGGCATTGAATATCATGGAATCTTGGAATATAGCTATATTCTGACCCGACACCTTGGATTGGAAGGCTGTATCTCTTAAGAAGTACCTTACCACCTCTTCTCGTGATCGACCTAATAATTCTGTCCAGATAGAAAACGGCAGCGCTCCTATAAATGAATTTAACCAATAATAAGGATCAAAGTCAAACAACTTGATATTCATATTCTTGATATCGAATCCCATCAATCTATTGAGGTAATCTCCATTCCAGAAATCATCCTGAGTTTGAGGTAGTTGTATGATATTTGATTTCTTTGCAAGTATCGTATTGATTAATCCACTAGATCTTACCTGATGTATGTAGTCATCCAAACCTGATCTCACCGCTGACATCAATGGCGCATAATCCAATCTTGCAAGCATGCTACACACCATCAATTTTGTAGATAGTAGTCCTTTTTTATTGATAAGTTCACCTTCGTATTTCGAAGTATAGATCCGCTCCAAAAATGAGAAATCAGCTACCTCCAAGTCGACAGACATGATCTTCAAGAAGGCCAGTTGTTCTGATTGACTTTCAGACTTCCATGATTCCATCAGCAAATCATTGGCAAGAGATACATTCTCTTTTCTCTTTTTGAGATAAAAAGCCCTACGCTCATTTCTATTGCCCTCTAGCCATATATCATTACTTAGATTGATAACCTTATATTGATCTTTTTTATAGTACTTCAGAACTTGCTGACCCCGTAGACCTATTATCTTAGAGATCGTCTTCCTAGACTCTTTATCGAGTGCTACTCCCATATCTATGAGATCGAGCACTTTTTCTGCCGTTACTAATTCATTTCTTTGTTCTACTTTTTTTATCCAACTTTTGAGCAATTCATTTCTGACATGATAGTCTTGCCTTACAATCTCAGCGAAGACATCCATTACGGGTTTTTCGCAGTAAGGCTTGGTCTCATCTATTTGTTCTATTTTATAGTCATCTACCTTCCGCAGCCTTGTACCCCTCCGACTGTAGTATGAATGATATGTCATTATATCTAATAACTTCGCAGCATCTGGTTGACCCGCTTGTTTTTGGTTCTTGAGATGAGCAGTTGCTTTTAATTTTGCTCGTATCGCACTTGGTAATTTATCCTCATTGATTTTTCGACGATCTACTCCGAGCAGAGCGATTTCTTTCGCGTACTTATTATCGGTCATAGCGCAGTATATTTGTCATTTGAAAATATGCCCAAGGGCACTACCGATTTCCCTCTATAAACTACAGCAACATCTACTCTTCCCCCACCTGAAAATAGTAACCAATTCATGGCTTTTCGCTCAGAAAATTTTAGTTCTACAGGCATTACCGATTGTTCGCTATCCATCAGGTACCATTGTCGCTCTTTTTTGATCAGTACAACTTGAGATATCAGATACGGTTGGTTATTTATCCAAGGATTGAGCTTTTCATTTTCGTAATGATTATTGATAAGTGATTCCCATTTATCATGGAATACTGGTCTTTTGTAAATCTTCCATTTCACCTCTGTCTCAGTTCTGACAATACCTCTCTGTTCGTGAATGGATGGAAAATATGCCACCTCTCCTACGATGACGCTATTTGCCATCATGGTATTGATCAATGGAGCATACGGAGACCCAAAATTTAGCACAAGTGCAAACCGATTACTCACTATCCCATACAACCAAGTGCGATTAATCGTAATGTCTTCTTCAACTTCATTTTCTATTCCTAGCACAATCCAATCATCCTGAATCGCCGTAGCGGTCTTATCTGTCATAAGTCCTTTCTTCGATTGATTCCATCCGATAAGATTTTTAATTGTTTGCATATATAAAGGTGATAATGCGTCTCTATTCTTCCAAGATCGGAGTAGGAGGTTGATTTTGCTGATTATTTCACTTGCTTCATCATACCATTTTTCAGGATTACTGTAGTCTATTTTGCCGAGCATTTTGACCCACCCTGCGAGCCCGGCTGCCTTGGCATCTACCATCCTAGCGGCCATATTTGCGAAATAGGTTGTTGGCTTGTTAGGAAGTTCTAATAACCCTACCCTCGCTATATCTTGTAACCATAGAGTAAGCTCGTCTACACCATTATTGACCAAGATCATTCTTTCATTATGACGCTTAAGCTTAGCTGCATCAGATTTTGCTATAATTTCTTCCGTTCGTTCTTCTTCTGGTTTAGGATTATTGGATTTTCCTCGTCTTTTTACTATCCAATCCTCTACCCACTCTGGCTCTGGCGAATCAGTTTTAGTCTCCATCTGGGCAAAAACCAGCATCAACCCCAATCCGTGCTTACATGGAAACTGTCGAGATGGACATGAGCATTTGTAAGCTCTATCCTGAACATCTATCTGTGTAAAATAGGGATTCTTGCCGCTACCAGAGATCTGACCCCACACCGCTCTTTCAGATTTTCCTAGTACTAGCCATTTATTACCAACAGAGAGTTTACGCCCCGCTTTGAAAGCTGCAGGTTTTGGTGCTATAGATTCTATCTGACTTTCAGTAAAGAGCAATGATTAATTAGTTGTTTGTAATATATTAAGAAGTTAAATATATGACTTTTTACGATACCTGTATATCAGTAATAATCTTGTCACAATATGTTATTGAATACGGGTATAGACTCTAAATATCATATTATTGGATTTACTATTAGAAAAGTGCATATTACAATTTCCTATTCAATGAACTTCAGCAGTTACGATAAAGATCTTGTTTTTAATCTAAAATACCATGAACGGCTGATTTACTACATCTCCTTGTGGTGTTGACTTAGAAGATTTTAAAAAATAATTAAAACGAAAATTTGAAATGACTCCAAATAAATCTTTTGGAACAAAATAAAAAATACTCCTATATTTGTATCAGTGAATAAAAGAATAGCTATAATATTATCTATGATGATTTTGTTTTCCAGTGTTCAGGAAAGCTTATCTCAGATATCATCCACCATATTTTCGGGTGGTAGCTGTTGTGTATCTACTTTGGTAGATCAATTAGATGATAGTTGTGACACTGAAGGGTCTACAGAATCCGACTCATGTTGTGAAGGTTCTAGCTGTGACTGCACTTGTTGTGTCCATATTTCTCTGTTCAACACATCTTTTGGCCAACTATCTTTCTTAGGGGAATCCGAAAAAGATATCTATGATTATGTAGATACACATGGCGCTACTGTTCCTTTCTCTATTTTCCACCCACCACTCATTCTTGGATAGGTCTCTATTAGGATAAGTATGTCTGCTTATGAGATAATTCGGTAGTGTATATTACTGTTTCTCTTTTAGCATCTATTACATTTTTATCTATACTTACTTATTATGTACGGCATTTATAAAATTATATGCTGAACATATTTTTTAGTAATAATATCCATAAAAACTTCCTTTGACTGGCGAATAGGTCTATAGTCAAAATGAGTTGGATCATTAATAAACATAAAGAATGAAATCAATCATAAAATATATAACAGTCTGCTTTTTATTGATTACTACGATAAATATAAAAGCACAATCTACACTCAAAATAAAGGTCGCAGGTGTATGCGGCATGTGCCAAGACCGAATAGAAACTACTGCAAAAAACATCATCGGCGTATCTTCAGCATCATGGAATATGTCTGAAGAAATACTTACTGTGCAATACCAACAGGGTCTATTCCAAGAACAAGAATTACATAATGCACTCGCAGCTGTAGGTCACGATACCGATAAGACAAAAGCCTCTGACGAAGTATACGCAAATATGCATGAGTGCTGCAAATATAGAGATGAAGACATAAGGGCTTCTCACAATACTAATGCAAACTCATCAACTCTAAAACAAAATGGCGAAGAAGAAAATAAGATTTCAGGAATGATCTACGAAATGACAGTTGCTGGAGAACTACTTCCTCTAATTGGGGCAAATGTCTACCTTGCTAATACCACAACTGGAACATCTACAGATACAGAAGGATACTTTACATTCCAAAAGCCTATTGATAAGATTGATGAAGACTTATTAGTAGTTAGCTATCTAGGATACGAGAATGACACCATCAATATGCAGGGCAATAGTACGATCTCTATAACTATGAAATCGAGCCTGATCATGGATGCCGTAGAAGTGGTACACAAGCGAAAAAGTACGCAAGTATCATTCATCGACCCTATAAAATCACAGAAAATCACCACAAAAGAGCTATACAAAGCTGCTTGTTGCAATCTTAGTGAAAGCTTCGAAACTACTCCTTCTGTAGACGCTGTGGCTACGGATGCAGTAACAGGAACTCGAAAGATAGAAATGCTTGGTCTCGCAGGTCCATACGTACAAGTGACGAGAGAAAATATACCTTTTGTCAGAGGGCTAGCTTCATCTAATGGATTCGCTTATACTCCGGGGTCATGGATACAAAGCATCCAACTTAATATGGGTGCCGGCTCAGTGGTAAATGGTCCAGAAAGTATGACAGGCCAGATCAATATAGAAATCAAAAAACCAGAATTAAGCGACAAACTATTCCTCAATCTATATGCTAATATGGCTGGACGAATGGAGGCAAATGTAGATCAAGCTTTTGAAATCAATAATAAATGGTCTACTGGATATTTATTACATGGCAATTATCAAAATAGGTTTCAAGATCGAAACAGTGACGGTTTTCAAGACATGCCAAACAACAATCAATTTATCGCTATGAATAGATGGAAATATAATAGTGGTCAAGGCCGATTTGCGCAGTTTGGGATCAAGGGAACTTACATAGATCGATCATCTGGACAAGGGGAAAATTTTGGAGATCTATTCATGCCACCAAGGTGGAGAGCTGATTTTCTTACGGAACGTCTCGAAGGATGGGCTAAGATCGGTAAAGTCTTCGAAGATAAACCATATGCTAGCTACGGATTGCAGTTATCTGCCAGTTATCATAATCAAGAAGCTATATTTGGAGATAGACCATACGATGCACAGCAGACTTCTCTCTATGCTAATTATATCTACCAGACAATCATTACTGATCCAAAGCACAAGATTAAATATGGTACTAGCTATCAGTTCGATGATATTATTGAAGATATAAGTACTTACCAATTCGACAGGGAAGAACACCTAGTTGGCCTATTTTCAGAGTACCAATTCATACCTAATGAAAAGTATACGCTGGTATTAGGACTAAGAGGTGACTATCATAATAACTTTGGCTTCTTTGTAACTCCTAGAATCCATATGAAGTACAATACTGACCCAACTACATCCTGGAGAATCGCTGTAGGAAGAGGACAAAGAACAGCCACTATATTATCAGAAAACATAGGAATATTTGCCAGCAATAGAACTATAATAGTAGATACCGATGAGACCTCCGACACCCCTTATGGGCTCAATGCCGAAGTAAGCTATAATGCCGGCATCAACTTCACCAAAGAGATCATGATAAAGGGTCGATCTGCAATCTTTGGAGTAGATTATTACTACACAACATTCGACCAGCAAGTCGTTGTAGATTATGACGTAAATCCTCAGGAAATTCATTTTTACAATCTTGACGGCAGATCATATAGTCACAGTGTACAGTCACAGATTGATGTAGAATTACTAGACGGATTCGATGTGCGTCTTGCATATAGATTCAATAATCCTATTACCGATTATGAAAGCGGTACAGATGTGAGACCTCTTGTATCAAAACAAAGAGCATTCATCAATCTTAGCTATGAGACTGATTCTAATTGGTCTTTTGATCTCACTGGCAACTGGATATCAACAAAACGAATCCCAACTACAGCGAGCAATCCAGTAGAATATAGATTAGATACCAATAGTCCATCCTTCTTCACATTCAATGGCCAAGTAAGTAAGAAGATCGGCAAGAGTTTAGATATTTATCTAGGAGGAGAAAATCTACTAGATTTCAGACAAGAAGATCCGATTATCCAATTTGATAATCCTTGGGGAGAGTTTTTTGATTCTTCCCTGGTTTGGGGGCCAGTTCAAGGACGTATAATCTATATGGGAATGAGGTACAGAATACCTTAGCCTTTACATATTTCAGTTATCAAAAACAGCCGAATCTTACTTCTTAGATTTGGCTGTTTTTGATTATGAGCATTACAACTGTACCTTTGTAATCTATTAAGACCTCTTTATGTACGAGCTCAATAGAGTATCCGTTTCTATAGAGACCGTATGTCGTAATCATAATTAGTAGTACGGAGATTTATTGTGTATTTCATAGTCCTCGTATTGTGAAATAATCGAAGTGATATCAAAAAAAGACCCGATATACATTAATTCATATTTAGATGTTATTGGAAATAATATAAATAATCCCTAACTAGCCAATCTAAAAAACACAGAAATAATATGCGAATCTTTCTAACTCTAGCGTTCAGTTTTACGCTTTTAATATCCCAAGCACAAGAGAGCCCAAACTGGCTCAGGCACCAATCAATATCTCCTGATGGATCTACTATTGTATTTACATACAAAGGCGATTTGTATTCCGTCCCAGCTGACGGAGGAGACGCTATCCAATTGACATTTCATGATGCTCACGATTACAAAGCGATATGGAGTCCTGATAGCCAGACCATCGCCTTTGCGTCAGATAGATATGGCAACTTCGATATATTCACAATGCCAGCTAATGGTGGACAAGCAACAAGACTTACATTTCATTCAGCTGATGAATCTCCATATACTTTTTCGGCAGATGGTATGAATGTAATCTTCGGCGCAGTAAGACAAGACGCTGCACAGCACAGGCAATATCCATCGAGATCACAGCCAGAATTATATACAGTTGGTACCGAAGCAGGCAGAGTAAGACAAATATTCACGATACCAGCTGAATATGCAGAAGTGAGTGCTGATGGATCGACTATTCTATATCATGATAAGAAAGGATATGAAAACGAATGGAGAAAACATCATACATCTGCCATCACGAGAGATATCTGGAGTTACGATGTAGCCACTAAGCAACATAAGATGATCACAATGCATGATGCCGAAGATCGTCACCCAACATTAAGCGATGATGGTCAGACGATCTACTTCTTAAGCGAAAGATCGGGAGTATTCAATGTGCATAAAATGGCTACTGCAGATCCATCCAACGTAAGTCAATTGACATCCTTCGAGTTGCATCCTGTTAGATTCTTAAGTCAAGGAAAAGGTACTCTATGCTTCGGATTTGACGGCGAGATATATACGATGAAGGAAGGATCAGAGCCTAAGAAACTGACTATCAATATCAAAACACAAGACAAGTCTAACTCCGATAAATTCATATCCGTAGGAAGCGGGATCAACGAAATGGCCATCTCTCCAAATGGCAAGGAAATAGCATTCATATCGAGAGGAGAAGTATTTGTGACATCGGTAGATAAATCATTCACAAAGAGGATAACGACGACTCCTGCGAATGAAAGATTTGTAACTTTTTCTCATGATGGAAAATCAGTAATCTACGCTAGAGAAACAGAAGGTAGGTGGTCAATATTCGAAACCAAAAAAGTAAGAAAAGAAGAACCGTTCTTCTATGTATCTACCCTATTAAAAGAAGACATTGTAATACAAAACGAATTAGATAACTATCTACCAGAAATATCTCCTGATGGTAAGAAAATCGCATTTGTAGAAGGTCGTAGAACATTGAAAGTAATGGATCTCAAGACGAAACAAACAGTAACACTTCTGACTCCAGACGACCTCTACCATATGAGAGACGGAGATCAGGACTTCTCATGGTCTCCAGATAGTAAATGGCTTCTCGTAGAATGGGGAAAAACACTCAGTAATAGTGACATACTTCTGATGGCAGCTGATGGCAGCAAAAGGGTAAATCTAAATGAAAGTGGATACTACGACTATAATCCGCAATGGGCTAACCAAGGTAAGCAACTACTCTGGGTAAGTAATCGAGACGGCATGAAATCATATGCTACCAGTGGTCAGTCACAGGGAGATGTGTATACTATGTTTTTTGATCAGGAAGCGTGGGACAAATACAATCTAAGTGAAGAAGATTTCAAACTTATAAAAGAGATTGAAGAAGCACAAAAAGAAGAAAAGGAAAATAAAAAGAAGGAAGACAAGAAGAAAGGAAAGAAAAAAGATAAGGACGAAAACAAGAATAAGAAAGATGATGAGGTCAAAGCACTGAAATTTGCTTGGGAAAATATGAAAGACTGGAAATCACGATTGACGATTCATTCTTCTAGTCTAGGGGATGCAGTGCTATCAAAGGATGGAGAAAAACTATACTACCTAGCACGATTCGAAGATAAGATGAATCTATGGTCTACTAATTTAAGAACGAAAGAAACTAAAATGGCCATGCCTCTAGGAGTAAGGTACGGAGGATTAGAATGGGATAAAGATATGGAAAACCTCTATCTGCTGAGCAGTGGTGGCATTAAAAAAATAGACCCAGAAAAAGGGAAATCAAAAGCTGTCAAAATAAGTAGCGAAGTCATATTTGACAGAGAAGCAGAGCGGCAAGCAATGTTCGATCACGTATGGATTAGAACAAAGAATATATTCTATCACTCTAATTTCCACGGAATCGACTGGGAGCAAATGAAAACAGAATACAGCAAGTACATCCCACATATTGGCAATTCATATGAATTTGCAGAACTACTATCAGAAATGCTGGGCGAACTGAACGTCTCTCACGCTGGAGCTCGCTATGGATCAGGGATTCCTAACGGAGATCAAACTGCATCCCTAGGGATACTCATGGATTGGGATCATACAGGCAACGGTATCAAGATCGAAGAAATCCTTGAAGGAGGACCTCTAGATAAAGCTGCATTCAACATCAAAGCGGGAATGGTGATAGAGAAAATAGATGGTGAACAGATCGTCCCAACTAAAGACATAGCGCAATACTTGAACAGAAAAACTGGAGATTTCACACTATTAGAAATCAGAGATCCCAAAACGAATAAATCTGAAGTAATCACAATGAAACCAATATCCCTAGGAAGTGAAAATAGGCTACTGTATAAAAGATGGACCAAAACCAATCGACTAGAGGTAGAAAAAGCTTCAGATGGAAAAATAGGATACGTGCATATTCCAAGTATGAGTGATGGCCCATACAGAGATATCTATGAAGAAATGATGGGTAAGTACTCCGAAACAGACGGCGTAATTGTAGATACCAGATTCAATGGTGGAGGGGACTTAGTTGCTGACTTGGCGATGTTCTTTACAGGTACTCCATTCATCACATACGCTACAGAACAAAAAGTAGTCGGTGGAGAACCAACATCTAGATGGACGAAACCCACCCTCGCCATGATCAATGAAGCACAATACTCTGATGGTCATTGTTTCGCATGTGGGTATACTGATCTAAAGATAGGTAAGACCGTAGGAATGCCTACCCCTGGAACATGCAGCTTTGCAGGATGGGAAGGTCTTCCTGATGGAACAAGATGGGGAGTAGTACCCGTAAGTGCCAAGGATAAACAAGGAAATTGGATGGAGAATCTTCAGACAGAACCACAGTTCGAAGTGAAGAATATGCCTGGCAAGATCGATCAAGGAATCGATGAACAACTCTTAAAAGCGATTGAAGAAATGAAGAAGACAATTGGAATGAAATAGGAAATTTTGGGCTACTTATTATTGCAAAATTCGAAATGATTATTAATGAAGTGACTAAAAACACACAAACCTGGTATAAACTATGTACAAAAATCTAAGCCAGGTACGTATAACTCAGGAACCTATTTTTACACCATATCTATCATAAATTATATTATGGTATAGATGATTCCGTAAATTCAAATCAAATTAAAGTCAAAATTAGTTTCAGAAACACATATTCATACTGCATCATTACAATAAGATGTAGTCATTACATATCTTCGGCCTAGATTTTGAATAACAGCTACTATGAAGATAACTGAGCATTTTAAAAAAGCAAAAGGGAATACCCTCGTATCGTTTGAAATACTACCTCCTCTCAAAGGCGGAAGTATGAAAGCCATATTTGATAGTTTGGACCCATTGATGGAGTTTAAGCCTCCATTCATCGACGTGACTTACCATCGAGAAGAGTACATCTATAATATGCGCCCAAGTGGATATTATGAAAAAACAGCAATACGAAAAAGACCTGGTACCGTCGGGATATGTGCGTCAATCATGCATCGGTATGGTGTAGATGCTATACCCCATTTAATATGTGGCGGTTTCTCTGTAGAAGAGACTGAAAATGCTCTAATAGATTTAGCTTTTCTAGGAATCGACAATGTATTAGCACTTAGAGGTGATGCTAGACAATTCGAAGATAAATTTGTTCCAGAGACTAACGGTCATAAATATGCGAGTGATCTGATCAGACAGATAGCATGTATGAACAAGGGCGCCTACCTAGACACCAATATCGAGAATGGAGCAAACACTGACTTTTGTATCGGAGTTGCTGGATATCCTGAAAAACACTTCGAAGCACCAAATCTTGCTCAAGATATAGAATACACAAAACAAAAAATAGAAGCGGGAGGTGATTACATAGTTACCCAGATGTTTTTCAATAATCAAAATTTCTTTGAATATGCGAAAGCTTGTAAAGCTGCAGGCATTGAAGTGCCAATAGTTCCAGGATTGAAACCATTGACAAAAAAATATCAACTTAATTCTATACCAAGAAAATTCTTCATCAATATGCCAGAAGAATTGGTCAAAGAAGTAGAAAAAGCTAAAGGCGACCAGATCAAAGAAGTAGGAATCGAATGGTGTATCCATCAGTCACAAGAGCTCAAAAAAGCTGGCGTGCCATGCCTACACTACTACACTATGGGGGATGCTGAGACAACTAAGCGAATCGTATCAGCATTGTAACAATGCTACAAAGATGGTTTTAGCACAGAAGAGTGTAATAATATTAAAATCTACTAGCATATAAAAATAGATTCGTGAGCTATGATTAATAGTGAATTACTAACAATTGACACTTATTATCCCCAAATCCATTTATTATCTATCTGAACCAACCATTATTTTTACATTTGTACGATTAAGAAACTGATCACTCTATAATCTAGTATGAATTCACTTCATACCAAAGTGAATTACTTAGATTCTAGAGTCTTTTGTAGAAGGCTTGCAAAAAACATATTATGCCAGACATTAAATTATTCAGTGGATCTAACTCCAGATATCTTGCTGAAAAAATTGCTGACCATTATGGATATCCTTTGGGAGATATCGAACTCAAAAAATTCTCCGACGGCGAGATGCAAATTGTCATCAATGAATCTGTGAGAGGGGCTTACGTCTTTTTTATCTGTTCTACGTTTGCTCCTGCAGAGAACTTACTAGAACTTCTCCTAATGATCGATTCTGCAAAAAGAGCATCTGCGGGCTACATTACTTGTGTAATGCCTTACTTCGGCTACGCAAGACAAGATAGAAAAGACAAGCCTAGAGTACCTATATCTGCCAGACTAATGGCCAACGTACTCGAAGCAGCAGGTGCAGATAGAGTAATGACGATGGATTTACACGCAGATCAGATCCAAGGATTCTTCGACAAGCCTGTAGATCATCTGAAGAGTGAGGCGATATTCATGCCTTATCTAGCGAGCCAAGATCTGAGCAATATTACATTCGCGTCTCCTGATGTAGGTGGTGTAAAGAGGGCAAGGTCATACGCACAGTACTTCGAGAGAGATCTAGTAATCTGCGATAAAGAAAGAAGAAAAGCCAACGAAGTAAAAACCATTACTGTAATTGGT
The DNA here is from genome assembly GCA_938007965.1 of uncultured Saprospiraceae bacterium. Classification (GTDB taxonomy): domain Bacteria; phylum Bacteroidota; class Bacteroidia; order Chitinophagales; family Saprospiraceae; genus CAJXUU01. The sequence goes on from CALLMH010000043.1 coordinate 23,743, forward strand.
GAGGTAAAAGGTGCCGATGTAATCATGGTGGATGATATATGTGATACTGCTGGCACCCTTTGCAAAGCAGCTGACGCCCTCATGGCAAAAGGCGCTAAAAGTGTAAGGGCGATGTGTACCCATGCAGTACTTTCAGGATCTGCATATGAAAATATAGAAAACAGTAGCTTGACTGAGTTGATTGTAACAGACACTATTCCTCTTAAAAAGAAAAGCAAAAAAATCAAAGTACTGCCATGTGCTAAGTTATTCGCTAGGGCAATCAGAAATACCCATGAATATAAATCTATCGCTGCATTGTTTGTGGAGAAGTAAAGAGTCTTTTGTGTAGCAATTCAATGAATTGCGGGCAAATGCTCTCAGCAATACATCATATTCCTTAAACCTTCAAAAAGAGTCTTTTGTGTAGCAATTCAATGAATTGTGGGCAAATGCTCTCAGCAATACATTATATTCCTTAAACCTTCAAAAAGAGTCGTTTGTGTAGCAATTCAATGAATTGCGGGCAAATGCTCTCAGCAATACATTATATTCCTAAACCTTCAAAAAGAGTCTTTTGTGTAGCAATTCAATGAATTGCGGGCAAATGCTCCCAGCAATACATTATATTCCTAAACCTTCAAAAAGAGTCGTTTGTTTAGCAATTCAATGAATTGTGGGCAAATGCTCTCAGCAATACATTATATTCCTAAACCTTCAAAAAGAGTCGTTTGTG
>CALLMH010000044.1 GCA_938007965.1 uncultured Saprospiraceae bacterium
ATAGATTTTTAGAATCACTACTAAGCCATAAAGATTGCTCATGAAAAGTAAATAAATGACGCTTTATCATTTATGTAATACCTCGTTTAAGCGGCTGCAAATGTAATATCAATATATATAATTTCCAACTCTACAATCAGAAAATATTATAATTTAATTGTAACAGTGGATATCACATTTTTAACCGTCAGATTATCAATATCTTAGTACTAAATAAGATCAAAAATCATAGCCTATGGATAGATGCATTATTAGAATGGGAAATCCGCTAGTTCCCTCCCGAGTATTAGAGAATAATGCATTTGTAGGTATGAGCTCACCGTTTTCTAATGTGTCATGCGCTATCGTGATATACCCTAATCCTGCACCCACACCAAAGTCAAGATAAAAATTGGAGGATAATAGAGATGTTCGCGTTCCGATCATCGCAAAACCTCCATTTAGGGTTCTTGATCTATTATTGAGGAGTTTTTGTTGATAGGCGCCTTGAAACATGTTATAATTATCTATCACTTTTTCATTGACTACACGGTGGAGATATCCGGCTTCTATATAAAATCTGTTTTCTTCATAATCATTCAAAAAATAGTACTTAACAGATGGTCTGATTCGGTAACCTGTGAATGGTGTATCTTTATTTTGACCATATAGATTCCCTCCGTTTATCGAAATTTCATAGTGATCCGCAAAACCATAATTTACTTCACCTTGGAAGCCCGTCCAAACATTGAGGAGGGCAGAAGGGACGATTCCAACACTGAATCCATTTATATCGTAGTTGTCTTCCTGAGCATTTGTCACGCTGCACCAGACAGAGAACAAGAATATAAGGATAAAATTTTTTTTCATTCGTAATTCATTTAGGTAACTAGACAATTCTATTGATTGAGTAATCACTTTTATATGAGATCAGTCATAAGTTTATCACAACTCGATTCTACTAGTTTCGCGAAGATTAGTGATATCACTGTAGTCGTATTGTCTCAGTTCGGTAGGCCCTGCTACGATCAGCATACCTTTATCTACTATCATATCATTGGTGCTAAAATCTTCAATATGATATATCTCTAATGGTAGAGAAGGATCAGATGTATCGTAAATCTTAAATCCATCAGATCCGTCGGAGACAAAGAGTAGGGCAGCATCAGTTGCAATATCTTTGACGTCATTGAGATTAATTGATGCTAGAAATACAGGATTACTTAATGATTCGATGTCATAGACTTGAACCGTATTGGTATTATTTGATCTATTACATAAGTTATTGATATGGTTGTGATCTATGAGCGCTACGAATGCGATATCATTAGTAATAGATAGTTGATCGCATTCTGTCTGATCGGTGCTAAATGTCATCTGTGTAACGATATTGTCCTCTACTGGAAGACCATTTTCGTTAATGGTAAAAGAAATTAAGGAACCTCCCGATCCTATAAACAATACTCCCGAAAATGATACTAAAGACTCTATTCTAGCATTGAGTTGTTGTTCATCTATAAGCTTCAGTGCGCTAGGTTCAGAAATATCAAACGTAGATAAAATGTCCCCTTCGACCTGATAGAGAAAGTCTCCGATGATCGCACTCTCTTTGTAGGTGCTCGTAGGTTGTATAAAATCATCTGGAAAGCTACAAGAATAGAATCCAACTATTAAAATAATATTCAATGCAATGGTAATTATTGTTCTGATTTTAAACATAGGTGCAGTTTGTTTTTTATCAATTTAATTTTTGGCATTCAGGATTTACCACATTACGTCTTTCCCATCCCATGACGATACCTTTTGAAAGATCCACGCATTCGAATCTACCATCGAAATCAAAATGTGGGTATCGGCCCGCACCATTGACAGAGGGTTGGTCGAGCATTGCAGTAATCATACTGTTATCGAAGCTAGTAATGTCTACGGTGATAATGTGATTGGCTAGTGAAGCAATAATATAGTTTTCTTTTATCACAAAATCAGTAACTCCGGGCAGCACTACAAATGATATTGTTTCTAGACTATCAGGATTATCATTGGCCACGATGTGGATTCCCGTTTCTTTCTCCATTATGAGAATATAGGAATTATAAAATTCGATTTGGCCCACGTTGCCAAATTCGCGAGCTTCGACAGATACAGTATCCCCAACTTCCAATTGAGTATACAAAGGCACCAATGCACTAACGGGCGTAAGATCTATATCGAAATTATTAGTACATTGAATCAGCAATGCAGTAGATAAAAGAAATAAAATGTATTTTTTCATAAGTCTCTATATATATTCATGAACGTATCGTATTTGTCAAACGCTCTTCCTAGCTATTCTAAAAATTACTTCTTGATTGAGTTTGGTACATAAATCCTCATGTTGTTTCCTAAGATATATTCACCAAAATGTGAATATCCATATGAGTTACCTAAAAGTGAGCAATAGTATATTTACTTATAGAAATCCTAAATTCTCGAAATTTGCACTTTTCAGGTTTCAGGTTTCAGGTTTCAGGTTTCAGTCTTCTTTATGCACTTTGTTACCTTAATGAAGCTCATAAAAAAGAAATATTCTTAAAAAATTGATGTTTTTAGAGAATTAGACAACAAATAGTATTTTTGTGTAATAATTTAACCAATGATTATCAGTATCATTACACATTATTAGTCATAATTATATGACTTAGCTACCTATTCATAGTAGGTATGTAAATTAAAGACGTATATTTGCGTCGTTTTTTGAAGAAGTAAATAAAATTAAAGCATGCAAGGTAAAGGAATATTGAAGTTTTTCTTGGTACTTTTAGCGATTGTGAGTGCACTACAAATAGTGTATTTTTTCCCAACGAACAAAGTAGAAAACAACGCAGAAGCATATGCGGAAGCAAGGGCGGCACAAGTTGATGAGAAAAGCCAATCAGTAGAAAGAAAATTAGCAAAGGCACAATACCTAGATTCAATGTCTAGCGAAACTATCTTTTCTATCCCGGGAATCAGCTCATTCACTTACAATGATTTGAAGAGCAAGCAATTAGGTCTTGGTCTTGATTTGAAAGGAGGTATGAGTGCAGTTCTTCAAGTGGATTTGAAAGAGTTGTTAGTGTCATTAGCGGGATCTAAATCGAAAGATCCTGAATTCGTACAGGCATTAAAAGATGCCTCAGAAGCTCAGAAGAGTGCTCAATCTGATTATATCACATTATTTGCTGATGCATATAAAAAGGTAGCTCCAGGTAAGAGGTTAGGTAAGTTATTCCAAAGAAGTGAGTCACTTGGAGATATCAATCTAGAAACTACAGACGGTGAAGTAGTTCGAATGCTAAGAACTAAGGCTGATGAAACCGTAGATCTTACATTCAAGATGCTAAAAGAAAGAATCGATAGGTTGGGGGTAGTTCAGCCGAATGTATCTCTAGATGCTGGTAGAGATTTGATTCTAGTAGAAATGCCAGGTGTAGATAATGCGAAGCGTATGGAGCAGAATCTAGTAGGTACTGCAAATCTTGAGTTTTGGAATACATACAGAATCAATGATCCAGGTGTTGTAGCTATGTTCCAAGAAGCGGATAAGAGATTAGCGACAGCTAGAGGCGAAGAAATAGTAGCTGCAATGGATACTACTTATAATTACATATACGATGAAGACGGTAATACGACAGATTCTACTCAAGTAATCAAGCCGGCAAACGATATATTCAGTGCCTCTGGTCCATTATTAAGCAAGTTACAATTGAACGGCTCAAATGGAATCGGCCTATATGGACCTATCATGGGTCTAGTAGATAAGAATAAGAGAAGAGCTACGATGGAGCTACTAGAATCTCCTGAAGTAAAAGCACTGTTCCCGAAGAATTCTAAGTTTTTGTATTCGTACAAGCCTTACAAAAATCCTGAAGGAGAAGTGACAGATCAGTATGAGCTATACTTGATCAAAACTCAAAATGGTACAGATAAGGCACCATTAGAAGGTGATGTAGTAGTAGAAGCATCTCAACAGATAGATCCAACCTCTGGAGAACCAGAAGTATCGCTTACTATGAATAGTAAAGGTGCTAAGATATGGGCGAAGATGACACAAGAGTCATATAATGATGGCGGGAGACCTATTGCAATATCATTAGACGATCTAGTAGTATCTGCACCAGGAGTAAATAATGGAGCAATCACAGGAGGAAGATCTTCAATCTCTGGTAGTTTCAACATACAAGAAGCATTGGATTTTGCCAATATATTAGAAGTTGGTAAGCTTCCAGCTCAGACAAAGATCATACAGAAATCAGTAGTAGGACCTTCGCTAGGTGCTAAGAATATCTCAAGCAGTAGAAACTCATTATTGATTGGGTTCGGATTGCTATTGTTGTTCATGTTATTCTACTATGGAGGTGGAGGTATCGTATCGATACTCGCACTCTTTACCAACATCTTTTTCATATTTGGAACATTGTCATCATTTGGTACTGTATTGACACTTCCTGGAATTGCAGGTATCGTACTTACCATCGGTATGGCCGTAGATGCTAACGTGATCATATTTGAAAGAATAAGAGAAGAACTGAGAGCTGGTAAATCTAACCTAGCGGCAATCGCTGATGGATTCAAAGCTTCTTATTCTGCCATTATTGATGCCAATGTAACGACACTATTAGTAGCTGCTGTCTTAGCTTACTTCGGATTGGGTCCAATAAAAGGATTTGCAGTAGTATTGATCATAGGTGTTGTATCATCATTATTGACAGCTGTATTATTCGGTAAGTTGATGATCGATAGCTATACTTCAAAAGGAAGAGAATTGAGTTTCTGGTCAGGTTGGTCTAAGAATATGTTCGCTAACTTGAATGTGGATTGGATGGGCAAGAGAAAAATTGCTTACATCATTTCTACTGTAGTGATAGTAGCAGGATTGGCTTCAATTTTCACAAGAGGATTTAATCTTGGAGTGGATTTCAAAGGTGGATATTCTTACGATGTGAGATTCGATAAAGATGTATCACAGCAAGAAATTAAAACAAGTCTAGCTTCGGTGTTCGGAGCGGAGCCTATTGTGAAGACCGTAGATTCAGACAATACTTATCAAGTTACAACTGCTTATTTGATCGATCAGACTGCAGATGATACTGATGATCAGGTTACCGAAGCATTGTTCAATGGATTAAAAGGATTTGCCGCTTCACCAATAACGATGGATCAATTCCTCGATACGAGTTCTGATGGATTACACATCATAAGTAACAGTAAGGTAGGACCTACAATCGCAGATGATATCTCTAGAAGTTCATTCTATGCGGGTATTTTTGCCTTGATATTGATCTTCTTATATATCTTCTTAAGATTTAATAAATGGCAATACTCTATGGGTGCAGTTGCAGCCTTATTTCACGATTCATTAATCGTATTAGGTTTATTCTCATTATTGAAGGATTTTATGCCGTTCTCATTAGAGATTGATCAAGCATTTATTGCTGCCATCTTGACGGTTATCGGTTATTCGATCAATGATACAGTTGTTGTATTTGACAGAATAAGAGAATACCTAGGAATCTATACTAATAAAGATAAGGATGAGGTAATCAATGCTGCACTAAACAGTACATTCTCGAGAACGATCATTACGTCATTTACAACGCTATTAGTTGTCGGTACATTATTGATCTTCGGTGGAGGAAGTATCAAAGGATTCGCATTTGCATTATTGATTGGTGTACTCGTGGGTACATATTCATCTATCTTCGTTGCAACGCCAATCGTAAGAGATTTATCTGATGATCTAAAAGGAACGATCAAAACAAGTTCAGGAGGATCTTCATCATCATCTAAGAAAGGAGGAAGTAGCTTCGGAAGAGCGGCAGCCAAAGCGAAAGCGGAAGCTTCGACTAATGCAGAATAATTGATCTAGACATTCTAGAATACTATATAGCCTCACATCTTAATTGATTGTGAGGCTTTTTTTTGGCTTGCTGATAATTTGGGCTGATAATAAGGTAAGGCTGTTCACTGATAGATTCTTGCTTTTCAGGATTATCCTATGTTCTGTCATAAGGAAGTATTCGTTAAAAATTCTAAATCGCTTTTATAAATCATTTACATATTAAGTATATATTGCAATATGACTTTCAACAATCGTATTATATTATTCCTCCTGTCCCTCATCATAGTTAGTGGATGTTCTTTTGGTAAGAAGATAAAAAATGGAGAAACTGCGTATGAGAGAAAGCAATACTCTGTTGCTATAGACTTGCTCAATGAAGAATATCAAAAAGCGGAGAACGATCGAGTGAGAGCTAGACTTGCTTACTTATTGGGTATGTCGTATTCGTATCTTGAAGAGAATAGACTATCTATCGATTGGTTAACTAAGGCAGTAGATAAAGAATACGGCAATGAAGCACTTCTGCAATTGGCCAAGAATTACAAGAAAAATGGGGACTACCAGGCGTCTATTGATTCCTACGAACTACTTAAAAACAGTTCGAATAATAAAAGATTAATTGATAGAGAAATTTACGTTATCAAAGAAGTCTCAGGATGGGAAAGTGATACCGACGATGGAGTGAAAATTGAATTAATGAACGAAAATTCAGCATTTTCTGAATATTCTCCAGTGTTATTTGATAAGAATTTCTTAGTATTTACATCTGATCGTGACGAAAGTACTGGCGGGGATCGATACAATTGGAGTGGTAATAAACATACTGACTTATTCGTAATGTTGAAGAGCGGGTCAGAGATTAAAAGATTTGATGCTGGCATTAATTCTGATTATAATGATGGGACGGCATGTTTTACTAGAGATGGTATGGAGATCGTATTTACCAGATGTTATGTCAGAGGAGACGAAGATGGGTATTGCAAATTGATGTACAGCGAAAGATTTAATGGGGTGTGGTCTACACCTGTCAAAATCCCAATACAGAAGGAAGGGGTCAACTATGGGCATCCCACATTTATAGAAAATGATAGTGTTCTAGTATTCTCTGCCAAAATGGATGACGGTACGGGAGGTCATGACTTATATTATAGTCAGCGTGTATACCAAGAAGATGGTAGTTTTTACTGGGGTGAAGCGTATATATTCCCTCAGACGATCAATTCTAGAGGGAATGAGATGTTTCCTTCAGGTGACGGCGATACGCTATATTTTTCTTCTGATTATTTTGCTGGGTTGGGGGGATTAGACATATTTAAAACTTGGATCCAAGAAAATGGACAATGGGCGCCACCACAAAATCTAAAGAAACCAATAAACTCCTCTTTTGATGATTTTGGAATGGTGATAGATTACGAAGCATCATTGAGAGGTAGTGAAGTACAAAAAGGATTTTTCACCTCATCAAGAGCTGGCTATGGAAAAGAAGATATCTATAGATTTGAGCGGAATAGGGTAGTAGTACCCACGGAAGCCATAGATAAGACAGAGGAAGAAGAGATTGAAATAGAAATATACCTAGCCGGTAAGACGAAAGAAACTGAATATAAAGATGATAAGGATCCTAATAGCGGGGTGCTGGGTAAAAATATACTCGCAGACTGCTATATCACGATATCAGATGGAACAGATACTGAGAATATATACTCTGATGAAAAGGGTTTATTCATAGTTCAGTTGGAAAAAGATAAAACTTATACTATCAAAGCCAGTAAGGTTGGCTATCTAAATGCATTTGAGGATGTCTCTACTAAAAATCTAAAAGTAAAAAAGGGTGAGTTATCCACTACTATAAACATAGAATTAGTGCTTAATAAAATATTCACGAATGTGGAGATAAGGCTCGAGAATATCTATTATAACTTCAATAAGTCAGACATCAGACCCGATGCCAAGCCGACATTGGATAGCTTGATCAAAATTATGGTAGAAAATCCACAAATCAACATACAATTATCTTCGCATACTGATTGCAGGGGAGATGATCAATACAACCAAATCTTATCGCAAAAAAGAGCTGAATCAGCGGTCAAATATATGGCTAGAGGAGGAGTTCCAAATGCTAGGATGACAGCTAAAGGATATGGCGAAAATGAACTCGATATCGATTGTATTTGTGATGATTGTACTGAAGAAGAACACCAGATCAATAGAAGGACAACCTTCAAGATACTTGAATAACGGATTCTGTAGGTGCAATAATTACAAACCTATCATCACATAGTTGTAATGTTCTCCTTACGATTGAGCTACTCTGTATTATCTTCAGAAGTCATCCGGCTCTTATTTATCCTAAATTCAAAGATATCTGGTCTAGCATAGTGTCCACTAGTGGCAAGATTCATTCGTTCTGTGTAGAGTTCAGATAGTGGTGGTAGATCGTAATATATAATTTTGTCTACCCCATATTGAGATTCTAATAGGTACTCTCCATTAGGGTCAATTACACAGCTACCTCCGTCTAGTAAGTATTGACTTTCATTATCCATAATCTCTGGAGCTATCGTAAGATACGACGGAAGGTCTTTTTTTCTCATAATCTGTCCCATAGCCACTACGAAACATCTTCCCTCAAAAGCATAGTGACGACTTGCTAATTTGTGACTCGCCTTCACCGCTGGCCACAGACCAAAATGTATGTCTTCGCCTTCATCATGCATTGCTTGCCTTGTCAATGGCATCCAGTGCTCCCAACAAATCAAGCCTCCGATATTACCGTGGGGTGTTGATACGGTCTGTAGTCCATGTGCATCACCATAACCATGAATCATCTTTTCGTTGTATGTAGGCATCAGCTTTCTATGATGTACTACGATCTTACCTTTAGGATCTATGATTAATAGGGTATTATACAGTGTTCCATTTCCTTTACCTTTTATAATGGCTTCATTGGCGCCAATGACGACGTATTTTTTGTTGATTTTAGCTGCGTGCTGTATCTTAGCAATTTGTGATCCAGGTACTTCTATTCCGTCTTCGTACATGTGCGCCCATACTCGCTTTATTTCTTTTTGGTCCCATCTTCCCATATGTATACTATGATCGATCCACGCTGGATAACCACTGAGCCAACATTCGCCGAATACTACAATATCCGCCTTAGATTTAGCGGCCTCGTGTATGTATTTGATCGCTTTTGCTACAGATTTTTTAGTATTGAGAAATACAGGAGATTTCTGGACGAGGGCAAGTTTGGTCATAGCATATATTTTATGCTAAAGTAATATTTTAATTAGGGATATCCGAATATAACGAATATCCTATTCCATAACAGTTTTTCTATCTACTTCTGAAGGGATAACCCTGCTTAATGGTGTTTTAATCTAAAATCCGTCTCAAACATGGTTCTGTTTTTAACGAAAATTAGCCTCCGAAAAACTACACTCACTAAGGTCACTTTAATTTATTTCAGAAACTTCATGAAATACCAGAATTCAAAAAGTGTCCTTACCGCTGAACATCCCAAATTAGTAGTAGAATGCTGATAATCACTAATTAGCAATATCCCTCAAAACAAAATGGTTTATCGAAATCAATCAATAAACCATTATATTTATATTAATTATGAAGTTTTATCCTGATATGGCTTTTATGCCTGGAAGTGTCTTTCCTTCTAGGTACTCTAACATGGCGCCACCTCCTGTAGAAGCAAAGCTGACAGCGTCAGCCAGACCAGCTTTATTTATAGCCGCGACACTATCACCACCTCCAATCAATGTAAATGCACCATTTTTAGTAACTTCTGCAACAGCCTTTGCGATTCCATAGGTTCCTTTATCAAATGTTTCCATTTCGAAAACTCCCATTGGTCCATTCCATAAAACAGATTGACCTTTCATGATTACTTTCGAGAACTTAACTATCGTCTCAGGACCTATATCTAGCCCTTCCCAGTCATCTGGAATCTCGGCAGAAGGGACTACTTTAGTATTCGCATCATTTGAGAAATCATCCGCGATGAGGTTATCTACAGGTAGATGTATTTCAGTACCTTGATCTTTGGCATTTTTAAGTATTTCTTGTGCCAATTCGAGATAGTCATTTTCACATATAGAATTTCCTACACTACCACCATTTGACTTGATGAAAGTATACGCCATACCACCTCCTATGCATACATGATCAACTACATTGATGAGCTTTTCCAATAGCTTAATTTTGTCACTCACTTTGGCTCCTCCTACGATTGCGACTACGGGTCTTTTGGGACTTTTCAATAGTTTATCTGCACTATCTATCTCCGCGAACATAAGTAATCCCAAGGCTTTATGGTCAGCTTCGAAATAATTGGCCACTGTAGCTGTTGATGCGTGTGCTCTGTGTGCAGTACCGAATGCATCATTCACATATATATCAGCTAACCTTGACAATTGTATAGCTAATTCGGTATCACCCTTGCTCTCTCCAGCGTGGAATCTTGTATTTTCTAATAACAGAATCTCTCCAGGTTTTAATCTTTCGGCTTTTAGTTCTGTATCTCCACCTACGCAATCATCTGCAAATTTTATTTCCGCATCAGTTAATTCTGCCAAATGCTCTACTAGATGCCTAAGTGAATATTTATCTACTTTTATTGATCCATCGTCGTTTTTATCTTTTTGGGGTCTACCGAGGTGAGAAGCAAGTATCACTGATGCGCCTCTTACCAACAGATTATTGATCGTGGGCAACGCTTTTTGCATACGCGTATCGTCTGTAATATTGAAGTTTTTATCGAGAGGAACATTAAAGTCTACTCTGACTAGAACTTTTTTACCCTTTACATCTAAGTCATGGATCGTTTTCATTGAGAATATTTAAAGAAGAGAAATAAAAACAAAAGCACCTGATAAAATCAGGTGCTCTTTAAATAAATGTATTATAAATTAAACTTTTGCTACTAAATCAGCAAGTCTTGCACTGTAGCCTGATTCGTTATCATACCAACTTACAACTTTTAGGAAGTTTCCGTCCTTCACATCAGTCAATAATGAATCAAAAATAGAAGAGTGCTTATTGCCAACAATATCAGATGATACCAATGGATCAGTAGAAAATTGAAGCACACCTTTCATCGGACCTTCAGCCATTTCTTTAAATTTAGCGTTTACTTCTTCAGCTGTTACATCCTTATCAAGTAGTACATTTAGCTCGATCAATGAACCAGTAATGACTGGAACTCTGATTGCTATGGCGAACATCTTACCTAATACTTCAGGTAATACTAAACCTACCGCATTTGCAGCTCCAGTACTTGTAGGTACTATATTGTAAGCTGCAGCTCTTGCTCTTCTGAGATCAGAGTGAGGTGCATCTTGGATATTTTGATCAGCCGTGTATGCGTGAGTTGTTGTGAGTGATCCTCTCTGGAATCCCCAATTATCGTTTATTATTTTACATACCGGTGCTAGACAGTTCGTTGTACAGCTGGCATTACTCAATACAGTTTCTTCACCAGTTATTTCATCCCCATTTACACCTAGTACGATAGTCTTGATACCATCTCCTTTTCCTGGAGCTGATATAACTACCTTCTTAGCACCTGCTGTAATATGCTTAGAAGCTGCATCTTTCGTTCTGAATATTCCAGTACATTCTAAAACAACGTCGATTTTTAGTTCTTTCCATGGCAATTCTTCTGGATTTCTCACAGAAGATGCTGCGATATCTGTACCATTTACGACTAATTTGTTATCAGTATGAGATACTGTCCCATCAAATTGACCATGAGCACTATCAAATTTTAGTAGGTGCGCAAGCGTACCGTTGTCAGTTAAATCATTGATAGCTACAACCTCTACATCATTATTGAGCATAAGGTTTCTGAATGTTAGTCTTCCTATTCGACCAAATCCGTTGATTGCAATTCTTTTCTTTGCCATTATGTTGTTTGTTTTTCTAGTTAGTGTAAAAATAACAATAATTAAATTTTATGCTACTTAATAGCTGTTAAAGTTAAACTAAAAAGTTTAATTGATAGAAAGGCAAGATACAATTTCATTTCGCATTTGTTTACAGTACTTTGTCATTATTGTTTAAATGTCAAGATTATCTAAATGAAGCATTCAAATTTTTTTTATTCGAAAAATTTTATTCTTTTAGCAATTAATTTTAAAACAAAAGTAAATTATGATGAATTTGATGTTGAGGAAACCGATAATCCTATTTCTTGCCCTTTTAATGGGGTTCAGTACGTATGCACAAGATGAAAAAACAGCTGCAAGCCTATATAATGAGGGGTTGGCACTACTAAAAGCAAAAGATTATGCAGGAGGGCTTCCTATTCTTGAGGCCGCTTTAGAAAAAGCTACTGCCGATGGGGATGAGAAGATAATAGGATTAGCAAAGAAGAATGGTGCGATCGCAGCCAGTAATTTAGGTAATGCTAAAAAGAAAGCTGGTGCACTAGATGAAGCATTAGCACTCTATAATAAAGGTATAGAATGGAGACCAGAGTACGCCTCAAATTACAGAGGGTTAGCCGCTGTATCAGAAGCAAAGGGCGATGCAATCAGCGCTATCAAGCAATATATCAAAGCAGGTGATATTACGGAAGCGTCTGGAAAAGAAAAGAAAGCAGCGAAACTATACAAGAAAGCAAGAAATATGGTAGGAAAAATATACCAAGCAAAGGATTATGCTAAAGCGATCGAGGCGGGTAAGGCTTTCTTATCAATCAGGGAAAATGCTGAAGTAGCATATTATATCTGCAGAGCCAATACAGAATCTGTAGCTGATGAAGAAGCTATCACATATGCGGATAAGGCCATAGCACTATCCGGAGATACAGTAGATGATAAGTACTACGTAGCTAAGGCAAAAGCATATGAAAAAATGGGCAAAAATGCTGAAGCTGTAGATGCATACAAGTTAGTCACTGGAGAAAAATACAAGGCTCAGGCAGAAGGCAAAATAAAATTATTAGGAGGTAAATAATATTTCTTATCGATTATAAAAAGTGCACTCAATATTGTTTTGAATGCACTTTTTTTTGCTGTCGATTCTTAATTCAAAAGTAGTAGAAAAAACATCTATGCCATAAGAACATCATTATTTACGGATATCTCAAATGAGGATGAACTGGTTTAGTGATGATAGACCTCATTTTAAGGGGCGCTAGCAGGGTGTTTTACTTTCCATTCAAGTCTCCTTGCTATTGTTTACTTATAGTTTTCTCTGATGGTTTCAGCTTGTTTGTCAGTTTCTTCTCTAAGTTTATTAGCCTGTTTCTCGGCTTTTTCTAAAATAAGATTGGCCGCTGCATTTCCTTTTTCTATGATTTGTTCTGCTTGCTTGTCGGTTTCTTCTTTGAGCTTTTTTGCCGCAATCTCGGCCGCTTTCTTTTTGAATATATTAGAGCCGGCTTTTTCAACTAGCGCATCTGCCTGATTATAACCTTCTTTCTTTGTTTTATCGCTAAGTTTTTTCGCTTCGTTTCTAGCTTCTTCCGCTCGCTTTTCTGCCTCAATTAATATTTTATTTATGTTAGCCTCACTTTTTGCTTTCAATGCATCTATTTCAGCATCCGCTTTTGCAGATAAATCCTCCTTTACTTCTTCGATTTCTTCTTCAATGTTTTGCACATCTACTCCAGTTTTATCTTCGATGACACTACTGACTTTGTCGACTGCCTGCTTTTTTGCTTGATCTACTACTTTGTCGATTGATACAGTTTCACCGTCTGTACCTAGTAATTGTATATTTATTTTTGGTGATGACATAGTACCCGAAATCGTAGCATTGAGATTCACAAATTCACCTTGATCTAAGTTTATTCCTAATTTTGATGCTTGTCCTTGTAGCAAGCTTAAGCCTTTGTTAGCGGCTTGTCCGACTGCGTTTTGAGATAGTATTTTCCGTGGAACTTTAGCATTTATTTTATAAGCCATATCAGAATCTAAACCGTGTGTACCTCCGATTACCATATCGATACCTTTCGTGCTATAGTCGAATTCTTTGATTTCTATTTTTCCATTGTTCACCTCAAACCAATTTTTGGTGTTTTTAAGATTAACCGATTTTAGCGCATCGAGATTTAGTTTATCTGCAAATAGTTGAACGGGTTCGAAATTTCTAAGTGTACCATCTATAGTCTGCAAAAAACCATCCGCTGATAGGGTAGTCAGATCAGGCAACATATCTTTCCCAAGTATACCTGACATTTTCAAAGTGGTATTGAATTTTCCTTCGATATACTCACCGATAGGTGCCAATATTTTGAAAGTATTTAGTTTGTCAAATGCAGCTTGGTAATCAAGACTGTTTACCTTATAATCCATTTCAAATTTTGGCTCTTTGATATTTTGAGTATTGTAATTTCCATTCAATATCACGTTACCCCCTAGTGTTTGGGCAGATCCATTTTTGATACTTGCTATTTCATCATTGACGACAATTTTTCCTTTTATAGATTTCAATGGAATGTTGGTATATAATACCTCTCCGATATCAGCATTTACATTCAATTGTACGTTTTCTGGCACAGGTATCACTTCTAAGCTTTCTTCAGGTAGTTCTTCGGTCACCATGAATTCATTGGCATTGATATATCTAGATGTTAGATTTATATCTCCTCGTAGGTTTTCATTTTCAAATAGATAGTTGAATACATTAGTAATCTTCCCATTCACTCGGAAGTCGCTCTCACCGATATTGGTGCTGAAGTCTTTGATCTCTGCCTTATTAGGTGTTACATTTCCTAGTAGTTTAGAATTTTTCAATTCATATATATCATAGATTACTTTATTGATCTCACCATCGAAGGTAAAGTCAAATCTGTCAAATACTTCTATATCTTCCAGTTCAGCATTATTTACCGTCTCATTTGATGGTTGATCTGTATCTTCTATTGCTATCCATTCATTGGCATCGAATAGGTTCGAACGTAAGGATATCTTACCGGTCATTGTCTTATCAGGTGAGAAATAGGCCAATATGTTATCTATCGTTCCTTGAGCCTTTATATCACTATTGCCGAGTTGCGCATCAAATTCTTCTAGCTGTACATATTTAGGAGAAAAGTTCATTTTCATGTTCTCGATTTGTACTCTTGGTGATGCATCTGATGTATAATCTAGATTTTTTAGACTTACATCACCGTTCATTTCTATGTTTTCATAGTTTTTAGAATCTATAGCAGACATACTAGTGTTTGCCTTTAAGTTGGAAGTAAGGATTCCATTTAAGTTTGAAACTCCCTCCATCGGAAAAGCTCTGGAAAGTTCAGATAAATCGATCGTCCCGTCTACCTCTGTGTCGATATGTGGATCTGAGATAATAGACCAAAGCTTAGCCCTAGCAGAAAATGGATTGTTACCCAATTCCATATTGAACTTTTCTATATCAACGACCATCTTATCCAGATCTTTTGAAGGGCTATTTATTTTTACATTAGTATTTATTCCTTTTACGCCTAGAGGAAGGGTAGGGTATTTGAAATCGCCATTATCGACTTTCAGATTAAGTAAAAAAGAGGGTAGTGCTTCACTTTTTGAATCGTATGTACCTTTTACGTAACCATCTAATTCGAACTCACCATTGGCATCTACCCCGTCAAAATCCTTACTGTAGGCCGAAGGTATCATGGAAAGTAGATTTTTGAAGTTATTCTTTGGAGCGCTATATTTGATATCCATATTGATATTGTCACCATCCATCTGTACGAATCCCTCTGCATATAATTTTAAATCGTTGAGGGCAATTTCGTTCTCTGTAATCGTGAATTTTGAATTAGGCATTTCAGCCTTAAGATTAATATCAAAATCACCTTTAGCTTTTTTGAGATAGGTGATCCCTCCTGATTTTGCAGTTAGATTTCCTATATTAGTAGACGTAGTTATATCGAAAATATCTTGAGTAAATTCTCCATTACCTTCATGATCCAAATTTTCAATTTCAAGATATGTACCTCCAAAGCGATCATCATAGACCAAGGTGCCGTTAGTGATTTTATACTTCTGCAATTGAATTAGAAAATCTAAGTCTTCAGCTGATTCTACTGGAACCTCCTCTTGATCATTAGATTTTACTATATCATAATTTGCTTTTCCGTTTTGTAATACTTTAATATTTATTATTGGCTCAACAATAGATATTCCATTGATTTCTAAAGGTGTATCTGCACTTATAACAGACATAAAATCAAAAGAAATATTTATATCCTTAGCTTTTAATAAGTTATAGCCATTGAAGACGTCGATGCCTACTACTGATAAATCTTCTAGACCAAAATTAAAATCAGGAAAACTCTTGAACAATGATAAACTTACATCTTCAAAATCAACTGTAGCATTAAGATTCTTGTTTATCTCGGATTTGACATTTTCTACAATCTCATCCTTGTAGAAATATGGAATCGCTACAGCTGCTATGATCAAAACTAGAAATAGAAAAATGAATATTTTGAATGCTTTTTTTATCATAATAGGGTAATTTGTACTTACGTTATATACTAGTAAAATCCTGTGCGGACTCACAATATGAAAACAACGTATAAAAACACAGTTTAGTTATAGGATGATTGACTTATAAAATTTGTTATTAGTAGTAACAGATAATAATATTAAATTTTTAATCCATAATCGTATTCTGAGGTTGAAATAGAATTTTGGATTGATTACTTTATATTTACAGAGATGAGAATATAATTGTTCGATTCGCTTGTTACTAGATATTCATTAAATAAATCAATCTTCGACAAAAAAATAATATTTTTCAAGATTGATATCGTGCGGATATTTGAGTGAGCGATTTTTTTGCAGCGCACACAGTTAGTATCAAGTAAGCACATATATGATAAATTAGAAAGCTATGATTAGAAACGTCATTGCTGCACAGTACGACTGTTACGTAGAAGATAGCCTTGATTAAGAATCGTAGCTTTTAGCTGTATAACTATATTAATATCTTTTTCCTATAATTAATATTATGTTAAATAGAACTATTTGAGCTTCTTCCCTAGTATCAGCTTTAATACCTTGCTCCTCTATCACTTTACATAATATTCTAACCTATACACTGTAGCTTACATCGTAACGTTATTCACATAAAACAAAAACGAGCAAACCCGCTTAAGGACTTGCTCGTTTAATTTTTATATGTGGAATCTACAAATTGACTACCACTATATATTTTCAATCATATTGGATTACTACTATCCACTGCACATGATACAGCCTTCATCCATTACGCAAACTTCTCCATCAGTTTCTACAACCTCCATTACTTCATTCTCTGTAACCTGTCCAGATTGAACTCTTTGGTGTTGCTTATCCAATGTAAATTTGATCGGATCGACTGCAGCTTTACTTCTTAGATAATACATTCCAGTTTTAAGACCTTTTTGCCATCCATAAAAGTGCATCGAAGATAACTTACTAAATGTAGGATTCTCAACGAACAAGTTAAGACTCTGACTTTGACAGACGTATGCTCCCCTATCAGCGGATTGATCTATTATCACTTTTTGACTAATTTCGTAGACTGTTTTGTACATCGCTTTTAGGTTGTCCGGAATTCTATCTATATTCTGCACGGATCCATTTTCTGCCATCAGTTGCTGTTTCAGCGCATCGTCCCATAGACCTAATCCTATCAAATCTTTCAACAGGTGCTTGTTCATGATGATATACTCACCTGACAATGTTCTTCTCGTATAAATGTTTGAAGTGTAAGGTTCGAAGCATTCATTATTCCCTAGGATTTGTGACGTACTTGCAGTCGGCATAGGTGCTAGTAGTAGACTGTTTCTCAGACCAGTAGATTTAATTTCTTCCTTCAGACCTGTCCAATCATATCTGTCCGATGGCTTGACGTCCCACATATCAAACTGCAGTATCCCTTGGCTTGCAGGAGACCCTTCGAATGAAGAGTATGCACCTTCTACTTTGGCGATCGCATTAGATTCTGTTACTGCTGCATGATAGATAGTCTCGAAGATATCCTTATTCAACTGTCTAGCTTCTTCACTGTCAAACGGCATTCTCATCATCATGAATGCATCTGCAAGTCCTTGTACTCCTATGCCTATAGGTCTGTGTCTAAAGTTTGAGTTTTCAGCCTCTTTCACAGGATAATAATTCACATCTATAATCTTATTCAGATTCTTCGTTACTACTCTTGTGACCTCGTGCAGTTTCTCAAAATTGAATGTTTTATCTTCATTGACATATTTAGGAAGAGATAGTGAAGCTAGATTACAAACAGCTACTTCATCAGGAGACGTATACTCCATTATTTCAGTACATAGGTTTGATGATTTGATCGTTCCTAAGTTCTTTTGATTCGATTTTTTGTTTGCTGCATCTTTGTATAATATATATGGTGTACCAGTTTCAATCTGCGACTCTAGTATCGCGAACCATAAGTCTTGAGCTTTAATTGTTTTTCTAGCTCTACCTTCTGACTCATACTTGTGATATAGTGCTTCGAATTCACCTCCATAAGCATCATGAAGACCAGGACACTCATTAGGACAGAATAGTGACCAGTCTCCCCCAGCTTTCACTCTCTCCATGAATAAATCAGAAATCCACATAGCATAGAATAAATCTCTTGCTCTCATTTCTTCTGCACCGTGATTTTTCTTTAGATCTAAGAAGTCCATTATATCTGCATGCCATGGCTCCAGGTATATTGCGAAAGCTCCTTTTCTCTTGCCTCCACCTTGGTCTACGTATCTCGCTGTATCATTAAATACTTTCAACATCGGTACTATTCCATTAGATGTACCGCCTGTTCCTTTGATATATGATCCTTTAGCTCTTACATTATGGATAGAAAGACCAATTCCTCCGGCACTCTGAGATATTTTACTACATCTGGTTAATGTTTCAAATATCCCTGATATACTATCCTCTGTCATACTCAACAAGAAACATGAAGATAATTGAGGTTTAGGTGTAGCTGCATTAAACAATGTCGGTGTTGCATGGATGAAGTATTTCTCAGACATCAAGTTATACGTGGCTATTGCTGACTCTACATCCTCACCATGTATTCCGATAGCCGCTCTCATCAATAAGTGCTGTGGTCTTTCTACAACTTTACCATCCATCCTCATCAGGTAAGATCTCTCTAGAGTCTTGAACCCAAAAAAGTCGAAACTGTAGTCTCTATCATATATTATTGCTGAATCAAAGCGACTTGCGTGTTTCTTGATCGTCTTCATCGCTGTATCACTAATGAGTCCTGCCTGCTCTCCAGTCTTAGGATCTATATAGTTGTACAATCCTTCCATAGTAGACGAGAAAGACTTATTTGTGTTTTTATGAAGATTTGAGATGGAGATTCTAGCGGCTAACATCGCATAATCTGGATGTCTGGTTGTCATAGAAGCAGCCGTCTCTGCAGCTAGATTATCGAGTTCTGTTGTTGTCACACCATCATATAGACCTTGTATTACTTTCTTGGCTATATCTATTGGTTCTACATAAGTTGGGTTTAGTCCATAACATAGTTTTTTAACTCTAGCGGTTATTTTATCGAAGCTTACTGCCTCTTTGGAGCCGGATCTTTTGATTACTTGCATAGTGTTTTGTTGAGTAGTTAGAATAATGTAGTTAAGTTCCTTTCTTATTTTGTTGAAATTATGTTTTTCTCTACACTCATATTAAAGAATTTTATATGTAAGTAGAGAAAAAGAAATACAATCATGACCTTACTACGATTGTATTTCTTACCTATATCGTCTTAGAAGTCTTCATCGATCGAGAATACTTGCTTCTCTCTGTCAGCTGTTACTCCCGCTTTCTGATAGTCTCCTACCCTCTTCTCGAAAAAGTTGGTCTTTCCTTGTAGTGATATCATTTCCATCCATGGGAATGGATTCTCCGCATTGTATACTTTAGGGTTTCCTAGTGTTTCTAGTAGTCTATCTGCACAGAATTCGATGTATTGACACATCAATTCTGCATTCATGCCAATCAGTCTTACCGGGATGGCATCAGAGACAAATTCCTTCTCTATTTCGACTGCATCGACTATGATTTTATTGATGGTTTCTTTAGTAAGCTTATTATTGATGTGATTATTGTATAGCAGACAAGCGAAATCACAGTGCATTCCTTCATCTCTTGATATCAACTCATTAGAGAATGTGAGACCTGGCATAAGACCTCTTTTCTTCAACCAGAATATAGCACAGAACGATCCTGAGAAGAAGATTCCTTCTACCGCTGCAAATGCGATCAGGTTTTCGGTAAATGATCCTTCATCTATCCATCTAAGTGCCCAATCAGCCTTCTTCTTGACACACTCTAAGTTTTCTACAGCATTGAAGAGGTAATCTTTCTCTTTATTATCCTTGATGTATGTATCTATTAACAGAGAATATGTCTCTGAATGAATATTCTCCATCATAATCTGGAATCCATAAAAGAATTTCGCCTCGGTATACTGCACTTGATTGACCATATTCTCAGCGAGGTTCTCATTTACGATACCATCACTAGCTGCAAAGAAAGCCAAAACGTGCTTGATGAAGTGTCTCTCGTCATCATTGAGTTTGGCATCCCAATCGGTAATGTCTTGGTGTAAATCTATCTCTTCTGCAGTCCAGAAACTCGCTTCAGTTTTCTTATAGAACTGCCATATATCGTCATGTTGTATAGGGAAGATTACAAATCTACCAGAATTCTCTTCTAATAATGGCTCCGGTAATGCTGTTTTGTTACTCATGGATATGGGTATTTAAATTTTATATTATAATGGACTTGTATCTAGTCCTATGGGTACATTTACAGTAATTCTACTTAACGCTATTATTTCATAAAATTTTAATGAAAAATCCTTAATACATATAACATCTAGGAAAATAATCAAATAAAGATGTTTTATAATCTATTAACATATGATAATTGATATTACAAGACACTTATTTCTAATTTAAGTAGAACACAAAGAAACATAAAAAAATGCGCTCTGAGACAACTTAAAAAGTAAAAGTTATTCACACATTGTGGATAAGTATTCCAACGTGCTTAAAATCAACACAATAGAATTTTTAATAATATGTCATCATGTTAATAACTTTTGTAATATGTATTGCAACTGCAAGTGAATGTGAGCCCTATGTATAAACAATTTTTCTTATGTGTTAAAAAAGTGCTTTCATACATAAAATAAAGAACAATTTATTGTCAGGTCCAAATCAATGCAATTAAGTAATTCACTGGCCCAAAAAGACCAATGAAAATAACCGAATTATTTTATAAAAAACTTGCTTAAAATCTTCTATTCCTCGTCATAAAAATTAAGAGACCAGCGACAAAAACGATGGAAAAGAATATGACCCACAAATAGAGATATTCACTCTGTTGTCCTGGGATAGGCATATTCATTCCGAAAAAACTATATACCAACGTCGGTACCATAAGTGTAATCGTGATAATTGTCAATCTATTGATAAAAGCATTCATATTATTTGAGACTATCGACGCATATGTTTCCATCGTTCCTCCCAATATATTCGTATGTACATTTGACATCTCTAAGGCCTGACTATTGTCGATCAATACATCTTCGAATAAATCAGCATGGTATTCTAGTTCTCTGATATTAAGTAAGTCAGTACGCTTCATCTTCATTTTCAGTAGCTCGTTTGCACTTAATGAATTTACGAAATAGACAAGACTCTTTTCAATCCTTAATAACTGTTGTAATTCTTTATTCCTACTACTATTGTATAGTTCTCGCTCTATGAGATTACGCTTCAGGTTGAGTTTCTTGAGGCAATCAAGAAATCTAAATACATTCTGCTCGAAAAGCTGAAGGACGAATAACTTAGCATCTCCAGGCTTGAAGTTTTTAACTTTATTTTCTAGAAATTTATCAATGATAGGATTTTCTCTACTTGTTACGGTTACTATCTTATCGACTACGAGTATTATCCCGATAGGAGCTGTATAATATAGCGCCTCGTTTTCTTTCATATCTTCGTTGAGTAGAGGCGTATTGAATAATATTAGATTTGCATTTTCTTCTCTTTCGTAACGAGATCTCTCATCTATATCCAATGAATCAGTCAAAAAATCTAGCGGGAAGTCAAATGATTCAGCAAAACCCTCCAATTCTCCCTGTGCAAATGGTGGAGAAATGTTGATCCAAGTAGCATCTTCTTCTTTTTCTAACTCAATTACTTTCTGATCTATTTTTTTGTAGTATCGAATCATAATCAGCTATTTTCATTTAAGACAGAACATTTGATAGCTCCATTAAATACATCCATCAAAAATATAAATGGATGTTACTTCTATTCAGTGGAGTCTTATGATCTTATAAATTTGGTGAACAATAGTTCCTTCTTGGAACGACAAACATACAATTAAAGAATAGAAATTAAAAGTTATATCT
>CALLMH010000045.1 GCA_938007965.1 uncultured Saprospiraceae bacterium
GGCATTTGTTGTGCACTTATTTTTGCTATTTTAGGAGATATGCATCTAACTGGACTCCATTCCGAATCATCGAACTCAGTTTTATTCCAACCACTTATTTCAAATCTTGCATCGTAAGTATCTCCGCCATAGATATTATCAAAAACGATCGGTCCAGTCGAACCTGACCAATTTTCATCAGAATAAAAATCTTTTTGACTTCCGTCAGCATAAGTGAGTTTGATGTATAGACGAGCAGCGGGAACACCATATGACAGATCCTTTTCGGATTCTGGGTCTCTTTTCCAAGAAATATTTTGTCCATAAAACCCATTTCCCATGATTATGCCTATTGCATTTTTTCCATTTTTGATGTTCTTAGAAATATCGTAGCTGATATAATACGCTTGCTTGTCGTAATTAGATGGTGCGGGGTCTAGGACGTGGTCGCCTATTTTTTCTCCGTTGATATATAGTTCGTAATAGCCGAGCCCACAAATATAAGCTCGTGCGTTTACTACGTTTTTATCTGCGATCAATTCTCTTCTAAAATAACCAGCGGGTAGACTAGTTACCATGATCGGTGATTTCATTTTACCAGTCTGATAAGCCCGAAAACGATGTTCTGAGCTTCGAGTATCCTTGTCCAAACTTATCCATTTGGCATCGCCCCAATTGGATTCAGTGACCAATCCCATTTCAAAATATTGTATCGGGGACCAGACCGTTTGTCTATTTTCTTCATCCCAAATTTTTACTTTCCAATAGTATTTATGCATCGGAAGTAATTCCTTTCCCTGATATTTTATATGGGTGGATTGCGAGTTTTTTACTGTATTAGTGTTCCAGATGTCTGCCTCTTTTTCATTTAGTAGTTCAGTATTTGAAGCTACTAGAATTTGATAAGCGGTTTGTGATCGATTATATCCATCCGCTTGTATTGACCAAGAGAATAGTGGTTGTTTGCTTTCTATGGCGATTGGATTTTTCTGAGCGTCACAAGTAAGGGAGGCGAAAGTAAGTACCCTTGATTCGGGCTGAACTATCGGCATTTGGTGACAAGCAATCGTTGAGAAGAGAAAGGATAAAAATAGAAAAGTGAAAATGTATTTAATCATATTATTATTTTTGTTTCTCTCCTTCCTTGATAAGGATCAGCATAGTACAGGACGCATATAATTACTAGATATAGTATTCTTACATAAATATACAAAATATGAAAAAAAATACGATTAATTATTTTTTAGTTTGTTGTTCAATGGTTCTTTCTCTTTATGCAACAGCTCAGGGTATAGCACCTGATGAAGATACGAATCCAGATCTTACATGTCCTGCTTCGGGCGAATTCCAAAATGATGAAACTCGAGATGTAGATATACCCAATAAAGTTAATGTAGGAGCTGTAGATGATAGAACTTGTTATTCGGATTACAGCGAAAGTATGGTTTATGGTACGACGTGGGGCGTTTACAATATAACACATAATTCTAATCATTGGGATTCACCTGGTACACTACAACCTAGAATAGAGCGCTCACTGAGCAGATCTAATGAGGCTGGAGTAGGAAGCTATGCACGATTTACGGGTACTTTGAGAATTCTTGAAGTCGGTGATACATCAGGAGAAAATAACGATGGAAGCTACTTTATGCAAACTAAAGGTAGACATACTGGCGGTGGAGGTGCTGCGGATCCGGCCATATGCCTATATTTAGCAATGCCTGTATATGGAGATGATGGGAATGGTAATCAGGTCCAAGTATCCTTTGATATTGTGAGAGAACAGATCAACTTTAGAGGAGGGTCGGGTGCTGACGGAAGAACTATCGTTTTCTTAAGAAATGTACTCAAAGATGAGTTGATAGATATTGAACTAGAAGTAGGTTTTAGACAAGATCCTGATAATCCAAATTTAAAAATACATTATTCTGATGCGGTAATAGGGGGGGAAGTCTTTAATTGGAATATTCCTGAACCTGAGCGAGGCACTCAGTCAGGTATTCGATATGGTGCATATCGTGTGAAGGGAGGAAGAGCTCAAATGAGATGGGCTAATACTACATATGATAAAGTAGAAATTGTAGACGAATCAGGCCCTTTGCCTTGCAGTGATTGTGTGCTTTTGAGAAATGTAGAAACAGGCCAGTTCCTAACCACTGCAAATGGAAGTGCTGAGCCAGTCTCCATGTCAGATTCAGCGGAAGATAGGACTACTCATTGGCGGCTTGTAGAAAGTGGTGCTTTTATAAATATAGATAGTGACAGTGAAGAAGGGGGGACAGGTATATTACGAGCACCAGGTGCTGGTGGTCCTGGAGGACCTTTTGTGATTTTAAGTACTCTAAAAGCTCCACCGGCGGCGGACTCAGATAAAACATGGACCGCACATTATGATGAAATGTCTGATACATATAGATTTGAATCTAGAACAGCTGGCAGGTATCTATACCAAAATACTGATGGAACATTAACACATAGTGAAGCTCCTGATACGGATAATAGAAGCGTATGGAAAGTTATGCCAGTCGACGCAATATCATCAATAGAAAATACTGCATCCAATGTCGAGGCGTTGACCCTATATCCAAATCCAGTCCAGCAAAATGACTATCTGACTATCAAAAGCAATAGTAATCAAGGATACCAAATATTTAATATGCAAGGAATGCTTATCAAAAGCGGGACAGAAAAAGCTATTAAAATGGATCTGGAAAAAGGGATCTATATCTTAAGACACATCAATGGTTCTAAAGCTGAAAGATTCATTGTCTATTAAACATATAATTTAATTGGTGGGGGTACTTCCCCACCAATTATTCTTAGGATTGAAGTTAGGAGATAATATATCCATACGTTGTTTTTCTAAATGAGGCATCTTTATTGATGCTACTTCATTGAGATGCGCTTTTTCTAAATCGGCATTGTATAATGAGTCTTGTAATGGAATATAATTCTTTGAGATAGTAAAACTCATATGCCCATCGTTAACCTCTTGGTGAGGAAATTAGGAGATTGGTAAGACAATGTATTGAGTATGGATCATTTATTCACTTCAGTTCTCTAACCGCGACTTTCACCTTTTTGCTCGGTTTATATCCGATCCTATGCGATTGGGCCAATATATAATCATCATCGTTACTAGGAATGGAAATAGGATCTGTATAGATGGACCATGAGTCTTGTTGAGTACTTTTGGGAGTAATTTTTCTATAGCTTATAGAAGCACCTTCGGTAGAGCAATATATCTCTACTTTCCCATCCAATATTCTAATGATCGGTGAACTGGTCACGGGCTGTGTAGTCTTATTACTCCAAAGACGATTAATTAAATCTCGCTCCGATAGATTTGGTTCATCATCAATCTCTACGAGCCAACGGGTCATTTCATTTTTCAACTCCTCTAGTTTTTCTTTATGTGCTGGATGCTGAGCTAAATTATTCAATTCATGAGGGTCAAGTTTACAGTCAAATAATTCTTCTACTGGCTTACTTCCTCTAAACCACTGCCTCTGGATACTATCCAGTTGTCCCTCATCTCGTAATCTCAATAACTCTTGCATCGTTGGTATTCTTTCTCGATAAACAATAGGGAGATAGTAAGGCTGCTCGGGTCTATAATTTTTGATATACTTAAATCGGTCATCTCTTACTGCACGAATCACATCAGTCACTCCATCAAATCGATCAGCAGCGGCATGAATATATTGTCGTTCTTCTTTAGACTTATAATCACCAAGAAAAGCTTGACCTTGCATATAATCCAATGGATCGATACCAACCAATGACAAAAGCGAAGGTGCGAAATCTATAAAACTAATAAGCTGATCATCTATTGTACCTGAATTGACTTTATTGGGGAATCGTATAATCATAGGCGTGTTCAAACCAGAATCGTAAACCAGTCGTTTTTGTCTAGGTAATGGTCCTCCATGGTCTCCGTAGAACATGATAATCGTGTTTTCTAGTAAACCATCTTTTTCCAATTGATTTAATATGGCACCTACTTGTCTATCCATTTCGGAAATATTATTGTACAATTTCCACATATCATTGCGTACCACATCAGTATCTGGGAGATAAGGTGGGATAGGGAATTTAGTATTTTTGGATAAATGAACAGGTGTCTTGACTTCAGTCATTCTTCCTGGCTTCCAAGTGTAAGAGGTGTCTCCTGCATGGTAATGTCGGGTCTCAATATGTCGATGCCCATAAGGCTCAAATAGGCCAGATTCATGTGTTTCTGTAAAATTGAAAACGGAAAAAAACGGTTGATTATCACTTCTATTTCGCCAATGAGCATATTTACTACTCTCGTCCCAAGCTGTTTGTGGAGCTTTGAATTGGTAATCTTCTTTATAGTTATTGGTACAGTAGTAACCTTCCACTCGCAGTAATTCACTGATCATTTTTACTTGCGGTGGTGGGACAGCTTCATATGCGGGCAGTCCTGTATTGTCCATGTTAGAATTCGTGCGCATGTGGTTTGCGCCAATACTTGAGGGGTACATCCCTGTGACAATCGCAGCACGACTCGGTGCACAAACTCCTGATGTAGAGTATAGATTGGGATAAATTACTCCTTCTTGTACTAATCGACTAAGATTTGGAGTCTGAATAGTAGAATCACCAAATGGTGGAATGTATGCACCCATATCTTCGGTGACCAACCATAAAATATTGGGTCGTTCGTTAGATAATATAGCCTGTTTTTCGTGAGGTCTAGGATGGCAATTTCCAATTAGAAAGACATTTACTAATATAACGATCATATAAATAAATGCCTTCTTATAGGATATCATATGTTTATGGTATTAAAATTATTAATGGTTCAATATTTTGTACACGCAGCGGTATTACACGACCAATCAAATAAAAATCATTCTAAAAAAATATAGTGCTTTCAATCCAATTTCAATACTTCGCTGCCTGCAAGCAAATAAGCACCAGTTCCAAAGTTTTGCCAG
This sequence comes from uncultured Saprospiraceae bacterium, assembly GCA_938007965.1. Taxonomy (GTDB): domain Bacteria; phylum Bacteroidota; class Bacteroidia; order Chitinophagales; family Saprospiraceae; genus CAJXUU01. The sequence goes on from CALLMH010000045.1 coordinate 4,944, forward strand.
CTATTCGCATTGGCAGGTTCAGGAAATGCGCCGATATTTTGTACCCATCCGATCATACCATTGTCATGCTGACAAGCAGCTAGTGCTGTCCATGCTTTTTTGACAGCGGGTGCATATTCTTCTTTATCTAGCATGCCATTATTAACACCCCACGCCAATGCGAATGTATAGAATCCACTTCCGCTAACCTCTCCGTGGTCATATGTTTCGGGACATAGAAGACTGGTGCGCCATAAACCATCTTCGGGTTGGATTTCTAATAATCTACTGGCCATTTCTTTATACAGATTTTCGTAGAATGGACGATGTTTATAATCATTAGGCATATCATCTAAGATCAAAGCCAGTCCTCCAATTACCCAGCCATTTCCACGTGACCAAAATATCTTTTTCCCATTAGGTTCTTTTTTGTCTTCCTTATTTACACCCCACAAGAATCGCTTATCTCTAGCAAATAGTCGTTCCTCTTTATCATATAATTGATTATAGGTCTCCATATAATACGTGTGCATATCGTCTAGATACTTTTCATTTTGGGTATGTTTAGCGTACAGAGTTATCACCGGAGGCGCCATGAATAGCGCATCACACCACCACCATAAGATGTTTTTGGTTTTGTCTTTATCCGTTCCATCTTTCCATTTATTAGGTTCGTACAGATGTGTATTTAAAAACTCTTTGGTAGGTGCTAGGTTTACAAAATTTTTCCTCTTAAAAGCTTCTTCGATATACAAATAGCTGTATGCGATGACTATGTCATCTGCATGGAATACTCGTTTGTATGGTTGCCAATCATTATGATATCCTTGATTTTTTAGAGCTGCTTTATAGATTTGATTATTGGTCGTTCGATGCGCCCGTGCAACACCTACGTAGTATGCCCCAGCGGTCCAATCTGTAGGGGCTAGCGCAAAAATCGGATGTGCTTCTTGCCACTCTAGAGCTTTAATCATCGAGGATTCTATGTCAGATTTATCGAAGGCTTTTTGCGCATACAGTTTTGGGCTACATGATAAATTGATTGTAGCTAACAATATGGATAGTTGTAATAGTAACTTCATTGTAATTGTTATTTTTTGAGTTTAAATTTTGTTTCTAAATACTCCTTTGACGAAGTACCCACCATTACTGTATAATCTCCCGCTTCTAATATTTTTGTCATTTCCATCCCAGTAAATTCTAACATTTTCGGTGTTATTGTAAAGGAGATCGTTTTACTCTGACCCGCATCCAATTCAATTTTTTCAAATGCTTTTAGTTCTTTGTCAGGTCTGGTTACCGAGCCAATGTCGTCCTTGATGTACATCTGTACGACTTCTTTGGCTTTTACTTCACCAGTGTTGGTGATGGTTACACTTACTTCTACAGTCGTATTAGGTGTCATTTCCTCGGTAGATGTTTTCAGATCAGAATACTCAAACGTAGTATAGCTCAATCCATGACCAAACGGATAGATAGGTCCATCTTCTAGAAATAAATACCCTTTTTTATAGTTGATTTCTTTCATGCTGTAGTGAAAAGGCAATTGTCCGATAGACCGCGGAATGGTCACAGGTGATTTGCCAGAAGGGGAAGTCTCGCCAAAAATTATTTTTGCAGTAGATTCGTCTCCAAACTCACTTAAATCCCAAGTATCTAAAATCGCATCAGCTTTTTCGGCAATCGTATTGATGGCTAGGGTACGGCGATGTTTTAGTACTACGATGACGGGTTTTCCTAGCGCTTTGATCTTTTCTACCAATTCATCTTGTGCTCCTACTGGCTCAATCGTCGCTCTATCACCGTAGGTATTTTTGAAGTAAGCCTCTTTCGCTGTATATTCGTCTCCACCCAAAAACAAAATACAGAGGTCGGATTCTTTTGCGAGATTAAGCATCTTATCGATAGCTGCAGGATCTCTTCCTAGTAAGTTCGGATTTCCTTTGGTCTGATCTGTTAGTTGAAAACCTTTCTCAGTAGTAAATTGTGTATCAGTCCCCGCTACAGATTCGAACATGGCTTGCGTGTTTTTTTTGACAAGCGGACCCAATAATGCAATTTTTCTTGATTTGTTTTTGGTTAATGGTAGTGTTTGATTTTCATTTTTCAATAAAATAATAGACTCTAAATCTGCCTCCTTAGCCAATGCTAATGAAGATTCTGCACGAACTCCTTTTTCTACTGCTGGAATGTCGATATACGGATTATCGAATAGACCTAGTATGAACTTCGTTCTAAGCACACGTCTGACTGATCTATCAATTAATTTTTCTATTTCAGGATTGGTTTTTACCATTTTGGGAAGGTAAGAATATGAATCCTCGGCATATAAGTCGACATCGATACCTGCATCTAGACCCATGAATGCAGCATCTTCGGGAGATTCTGCTACTTTCATAAAGTAGTGTAGCCGAGCGATATCATTTGAGTCAGAAACTACGTATCCGAGGAAGCCCCATAGTTTTCTTAAGATTCCTGTCAGTAGTGCCTTATTGGCATGTGTAGCGATACCGTTTAAGTCTCCATGTGATGCCATTATACCGAGAGTTCTTGCTTCTTTGACAGCTGCCTCAAAAGGCGGATATATTTCGTCGATTAATGTTCTTTCAGATATTTCTACTGCAGCGAAATTGGAGCCTCCGAGCACTTGACCATATCCGGCAAAATGCTTAGCCACTGCACCGATGTGTGTACCATTGCCCAGTCCTTCATAATCACCCTGTACTCCTTTGATAGCATTGACCACCATACGCGTAGTCAAGTATGTATCCTCTCCAAAAGCTTCGCTCATCCTTCCAAAACGGGGATCACGTACGATATCCGCCTCAGGCGAATGACACATGTGCATCCCTCGTAGGCGGGCTTCTTTTCCAACTACATCCCACATTCTATTTACCAATTCTGGGTTGAAGGAAGCGGCAGAGGTTAGTGGTCTGCCAAATTTTGTACACCCTTTGGCATCGACGCCATTATACGATTCTGTAACAAAGAGTGCAGGAATGCCCCATCGATTATTCTTTATGATATATTTTTGGAGTTCGTTATTCATTTTTGCCGCGGCGACTGGATTGATATGTTCACCAGGATTTTTGACTCCCGCTATACCTAATTTTAGTTTTTTTATGACTCGATCCGAAAGTTTTAAGTTGCCATTTTCATCAGGCTTGGCTCCTATATTGGCGTGAAAAATCCTCATTTGTGCAACTTTTTCTTCCAGTGACATCAGTGGCAGCAATGCCTCAACCCGCTCCTCGATGCTCAAGGTAGCATCTTTGTAATCGTAAGAATTAGAAGTGTCCACATCGTAAGCATTAACATCTGGAGTAGAATTAACGCGCTTGGAAGCACAGGAATTCAATAATATGCTTGAAATAGTTAAAGTTAGGAGGAGTATTTTTTTCATTAATGTTTTATTTGATAAATGCGAATGATTCATTATGTAGTACTTTATTGTCTAATTGTACATTCAATAAATAGCGGTTTTCTGTCTTGTTTAATTTGGGAATATTCATCTCAAAGTCTTCAAAATATCCATCCAGATTTCAATCTAATGATAATACATAGATAGTAATTTCTATGATGATTAAAGTTATGATATAATGAAATAGTGTATATCCTGTACTGTCAGGTATCAAGTAAAATCACTTATTACATATTGGTGACTAATCCTTATACTGTCTATATTTTTTAGTGATTCTGAATCTTGATTAGTATCCTGCTGAATATACTAAAGACCAATGCGTATAGCAAGCATAGTGTACATAAAACTTATATTGGAAAACTTATCGATATATATGATCACATTTAATTTACTTACTGAATTTGGATTATTTGGATGCATAAAATTCGTTAGATTTCATTTAAAGATCGATTTATTTAAAGCATAGGAGGGATCGTCTGATTCTGAGAAACTGGTTAACTCAGTATGGTACAGGATACTTATATTTTATGTATATTTTATATTGCAAAATAAATATACAGTTATGTTAAAGAATTCGCTCAATTATCTCACTTTAAGCTGTTTTACATTTCTTTCATTCTTCTTGACAGGGCAGTACGAACTTTCTGCTGATGGTATCTTGGGAATTGATAATATTGCCGCTACTGGAGAAGTCAATACAGCGCAAGTGCAGGATAGTCAAGCGATGATAATATCGGATTCAGGAGATGCCCAAAACGAACATAATTGGGGAATCTTTCCACTGATGCAAGATTTAGTATGTACAGCACCTGACGAAGATACCAATCCTGATCTGAGTTGTCCAGATTCTGGAATGTTTCAAAATAATGATACTCAAAATGTAGACATACCAGGCTCCGTGAATGTAGGAACTATGGATGATAGATCATGCTATGCAGATTATAGTGAAAGTACAGTTTACGGTGACACTTGGGGTGTATATAATATAACTGAGAATTCCAATCACTGGGATGCAGCAAATACATTGCAACCTCGATTGGAGCGTTCATTGAGTCGATCTGGTGAATCAGGAGTAGGAAGTTATGCAAAATTTACGGGTACTCTACGAATTCTGGAAGTTGGTGATACGTCAGGAGATATTAATGACGGGAGCTATTTAATGCAAGCTAAAGGAAAACACACTGGCGGTGGCGGCGCACCAGATCCGGCAATATGTTTGTATCTAGCAAAGCCTGTATATGGTACTGACTGTGATGGTAACCAATCACAAGTTTCGTTTGATATTTATAGAGAACAGATTAATTATCGTGGAGGGGAAGGAGCTGGTGGAAGATCTATTGTTTTTCTTAGAAATGTAGAAAAAGACGAAATAGTTGATATTGAACTAGAGGTAGGTTTCAGGGAAGACCCTAATTACCCAGCGTTAAAAGTGCATTATGCTGACGCAATAATAGGAGGTGAAGCTTTTAATTGGAATATTCCTGAACCAGATCGAGGTCTAGAATCTGGTATTAGATATGGAGCTTATCGTGTAAAAGGAGGTAGAGCTCAAATGAGATGGTCAAATACTACCTACGAAAAAGTGGAAGTCGTAGATGATTCAGACCCAACAGATGCCATTGTTAGATTAAGAAATGTAGCTACAGGAGAATTCTTGACTGCTGGGGGAGGAGGATCTCAGCCTGTCACAATGTCTACTTCAGGAGATGCTGAAAACACACATTGGAAGATATTTACAAATGCCAATTATAAATATAACATAGACAGTGAAACCACATCAGGTGGCCCTGGAGTACTGCGAGGGCTGAATTCTGGAAGTGACTATTTAGTTGTAAGTACTCTAAAAGCTCCGCCGACAACTGATATTGATAAAAGTTGGACGATAGAATATGACCCAAATACTGAGACATACAGATTTTTATCAAGATTTATGAATAGGTACTTGTATCAAAATGAAGATGGAACCGTAACGCAAACTGTAGCGGACGCTACTGATAATAGAAGCGTGTGGGAGGCAATACCATTGAGTAGCATATTGCCGCTCGACTTTTTTAGTTTTACAGCTCAGAGTGTAAAATTAGGTACTCAATTAAACTGGGAAATTGGCAACGTTGTGAACAATAGCTATTTTGAAGTATTAAAAGCTAATGATTTCAATGAGTTTAAAAGTATTGGGCGAATTGAAAATGATAATCGTAAAAAATACTATCAATTCATAGATCCCGAAATTTCTAGGCAGACCAGTTATTATAAAATAAAACAGGTAGATATTGATGGCGAATTTAGCTTTTCTAAGCTTGTAAGCGTTAAACCTAATGTTGAATCAGCTGCCTTAGATTTATATCCAAATCCAGTTCAGCGGAATGATTATCTGACTATTAATAGTGGAAGTCCACACGGCTATCAAATATTTAATTCGCAAGGAGTACTCATTAGAAAGGTTTCGGATAATACATTTAGAGTAGATTTAGAAAAAGGGATTTATTTTTTAAAGCCAAACCATAGTTCTGAAGTAGAACGATTTATTGTCTATTAAAATCAATATGCGATCTCTCAAGTAAAAACAAATGAAGAGAATTTTAATTCCATTTCAAGCTTAAGCAGGGATGTTCATAAGCAAGCGCCCTATCTAAATTCTGGTAAATCCTTGAATTCTTATTTCGGTTCTTTGAAAAGACAGAAATCAAAGCCTAGCGACGAGCGATATGAGATGTTTGAATAAAGAGGGAATCTTCTCAAAAGTAGGGTAGAGAATAAAAGGATATTCTGTATTTCGGAATATCCCTAATTAATGATCACTTCCGTATTTTCACTTCTGTTGATAGTGTTTTTTTCTTTTGTAAAATCAATATAGACAGATATGGTGTCGATATTTTTAGAGCGAACGGTAACATTGTTAATTGTAAATTTCTCGCCTTCTCCAATGTAAATATTTAGAACTTTTTGGTTTTCATCTAGTGTGATGATCGCAAAGCCACCTTTAAAATAACAATCTAATGATTCATTTTTATAAACATCCCCTTTCTCTTGACTGATGATAAATTGAGTGATGGTATTGGTTCTTGTCTTACTCGTTACTTTGAAGCCTTTAAAAATGCCATCAGTTTCAAGTTTGGTAACGGACTGAATTCCATATTTTGATTTTTTGTCAAATGTAGGTTCGTAAACAACTGCAAAAGGATTGGTCCATGCTTCTCCTTTTTGACGGATAACGAGGGTAGGAGTTAATGAATCATCATAAGGTTCGGGTGCTTCAAATGTTTTTGGTGCTAAAGCTTTTGTATATTCTCTATCTTTATTTCCAATAATAAATAGATTCATATACCTGTTTTTACCATGTAGTTTTTTTATCTCAAAAGTTGCTTTTACATCTGATCCGTATGTAGTAGAAGATACTACGTTTTCAAAGAAGTGCCACCCCGGGTTTCTATAATTTTGATTTCGAATATAAATGTCGTTTGCATTGGCCTGAAATCTGTTTTTGTCAGAATAGAGGTCTAAACCTTTAGTTTTAAATTTCAATTTATCTCCGATATTGTGATACAAATAGTCGTGGTATTCATCAGGCAATTCGGAATCGGAACGAAATACATCGATATAGTAACCAGAAGTTGGTGAAGTACGAATAAGAGCCAATGTCCTTTCTTGAGTGGCCCCTGCTTTATCTCCTTTATCGTCTATAAATGAGGTGCGAGAAAAAGAATAATGCGGAGAAAGCGCGACTTCGGTCGGCATCGGCTCCATAGTGATGAGTTCCGTCGAGTTTATACCCAAGTTTATCCAGCCGCCCTCTCCTTGACTAGCTCCATTTACAATGATCGTATTGTGTGCTGCAAATAGACGAGAATAATTTTCATGTAGATCAGTTCTATATTTTCCTCTTCCGTGGTCTACGCCTAGCACTTCTCCTAATCCGTACAATTCCATATCCATCCCGCTGGCGTGACCATGCACCATATGTGCACCTCCCACGAAACACATTAATCCATCATCTGGATCCCCCGTAGGACTTAGATTCCTCTGTAAAAACACACCCGCATGAGAAAATTTATCGGTTCGAGGAAGTACCGATTTTTCGTATGAATAGTCTTCTGTAGTATCGAACCACAAGAGTTTTAAGGGCGTGTAATATACCGTGACATCCTCCGACCTCTTACCGACTTTAGCTCTATCATATTTGCCATCTGCGATACTTTTAGATATTAGAGGACCAAATTTTTCTGTCAGTTGGGGCACATTATTTTGTTTTCCCAGATGGTAGGCCATGTCATAGGAAGCATATGGGACATTAAGTTTTCTTTTACCGTCACCGAATCTTATTATCTCATTATTGGGATAGGCGACTTTATTCCATTGATCTAACGAAGATGGAATTTTGTAATACTTCTTTCCTAACTGTAAATCAGGATTATACTTATCTAAGATCAGGAGGAGGCGTGTTGTGAAGATTGCGACCCCGATAGAGTACTGGGAGGTCTCAGGATATACATCTCCTCCTTCTTTATATTTTTTAAAAATATCAGGTAGGGCGTCCTGTTGATCTGTTCCTTTTGTTAAATAATAATCTAAATATTTTTCTCTTTGTTCTAAGTCGTCTATGGCCAAAGCATTTTGCACCAAGCTAAATGATTCTAAAACGGACCAATTGGACCCTGTATGGCCATGCTCCACTGCTAACTTTGCATAGGTGAGAATTACATTCTGTGATTTTTCCTCAGAAAATTTTATAAGTTTATTTTGGCCTACATCGTAAGCTTTATTTCCTGCCTTGATATATGGTGCAATAAAATCATAAATAATGGGTATCTGAGCACCAAATACGCGTGCCTCTCTCAAGTGGTCAAGGGGATAAATCCATCCTCCATTTCCTTTTTTGTCTGAAGGTTGTAGCTGTGATATACTTTCATTGAAATTATGTAAGATATCTAGTGCGCATTGGGCATATATATCCTCTTCGGTGAGGAAATACAGTACTCCGCAGTCAATACCGATTTGTAAATATTGATTAAGTGTAAGCCTTTCTTGATAATTTGCATCTGTGAAATTATCAAATCTCTTAAATGGTGGAGTCTTGTGTTGTGATTGATCTGACCAGTCGAGAGGAAGTCTTATGAGAAAGTCTTTAGGTGAATTTTTATAAACTTCGATATCTTTATCGAGCCGACTTTTAAATGCAGTGTAAAATGTTTTAGCCCATGTTTGTGATTCTATCTTGCGAAGGATGTCCGCTTTGTCTTTTTGCTTTACCCAAATAAATGGACGTTCCAATGATTGAGCTGCAGCACTGAATGCCGTCAATGATAAATATAAGAAGACAATAATCTTTATAAATCTATTCATCATGCTTAATTTGATTTCGCATTTATTTAAAATTGTACCATTTCTCAGATACCTTTTTGCAATTACTAATAAAGTACTAATTTTTTGATATCCGTTCCATTATCGGAAGATAGCTGAAGCAAATAAATACCTTTTGGATAGTTGGAAAGATCAATCTCATTATGAGTTAATATACCTTGTTGCACAATTTCACCTTCTAATGATAGCACCGAATACCTAAGATTAGGGTCATTCGTTTTTATATTAAAAATACCATTGCTTGGGTTAGGAAAGATAGTTGTTTGTTGATTTAATGTATTACTCGTATTGACTAGTTGTATATCAGAGACGAATTCTAATTTATCAGGGAGACTAGATAAGGACTTCCTTTGTGTTATTTTAACTACATTTTCTCCTTCGTTTAGCATTATCCCGGGAAGAGAGGAGGGTAGGAAAACGTCCCAATTAAAAGTTCTGGTCACTAAGAACTTTTCATATTTTACGCCATTTATTTCAACATCTACAATCGAGCTATCTTGATTTGGATTAGCTGCTATTAAATTAAATGTATAAATACCCGCAGAATCTACTTGGAAAGTATATTGCATCCATTCGTTACCTTTGAAATGCGTTACTACATAACCATTTGAAGCGGTTGCTCTGGCTTCAATATCGACATCGTCTGTTCTATATTCACCGCCTAAGTTTCCTTCGGTGGTGTCATAATATGCCACATCTTGACCTCCTTCGTCGTAGTCCTCTGCTTCGATTGTGATACGCACAGGTGTCACACCATTGAAAATACCATCTGAAAGATTGAATACTTGGAGGTGTAGTGGACAAGCATCTCCTGGTGTGTTTTCCATTAAGTAAACATAGAGTTTATCCTCTTTAAGAACAGCATTGAAGTGTTTGAAAGTGGTGGAATCTGTAACTTCATAATATATTGTTTCCCATTTATTTTGTCCTTCTGGTGTAGCTTTGATGATGATCCTTCCTCCTGAAAGATTTACCATGAAGACATAATTATTGAAATGAAACATACGACCGAGTGGAACACCATTGCCTGAATCACTAGAAAATACGTATTCTCCAAGTCTTCTATAATAATGGACATTGATATTATCTACTTGGGTAGTAATATGAATAGCACCATTTTCGGTAATAGTAAAAGCCGGACCTCCTGATATTCGAGGTGCATCAGATGTTCCGTAATCATCTGCCGGTTCTGCGATTTTTACTACGTCAGGATTTTTAATTGGTATGGATAGACTATTTCCATTGATGTCAACCCATTGATTGGATTGTGTTACGGGTAGGGCATCAGTAGCCGCAAAATAAAGACCACTGTTGAGTTCGTAATTATCATTTTGAGCATATCGAATACAAAATATGGAATAATATGTCCCATTCAGAAATTTTTCTTCTCCATATAAACTGTATCTATTTGGTAATGGAATAGAACCGTCAGAATATAGCCAGTTGTTCGACCAAGAACTGCCGTCGTAAGAAGCCATGAAAATATCGCCATTTCCAGCGCCACCTCTTCGGAATCTGACCACTAAGCTTCCATCTCCTGCTCTATGGATGGAAGGGTAAGTAATCCGTTCATAGTTCTGACCCACTTTGAGAAAATCTTGTTTTGGATTAAATAAACTCAAGTTGAAATCTGAATCAGGGACGAAGGCGGTATTGGGGATAGATACCGAATAATTAAAATAATCGTCTGGATAATCATCACTAGAGTAAGCATGCATATCGTACAAAATATGAATTGTCTCATCGATGGGACTGATAGCTATAGCTGCAATATTGTGTGAATCACCAACATTAGGATTACCCTGGAATCCTATGTGTTGATGTGGAAATTCGATCGTAACCCAATCTGCATTTGGATCTTCTAGATTTTTTCTGGATAACATCAAGTGACGATCATCCATACCACCCCGATACCAAGTGACAAAAACAAAACCACCTATTACGTCGATGCAATCACCATGAGGCGAAATACGCCTACCAAATCTATAGTTGCCACTAGGATTAGTAACAGCGTCATATTTTGTTCCATCAAAAAATAAAGCATTATCAGCAATTATTGATTCTGCTTCTAGAGTTACCTTTAGTTGTTGAGCATTTACAATAACTACAAAAAATAATGAAAGATAAATTGTATAAAGAAGCTTCATTTACATTGTATTTAAATTTACTAATTTACTTTTCCTTTTAAGAGTCTAATCGACCACCAATTTTTTTACGATCGTTCCACTATCAGAAGACAACTGAAGAAAATATATACCTCTTGGATAGTTGGTGAGATCAATCTCGTTTTGCTTTAATATACCTTGCTGCACAATTTCACCTTCTAGTGACACCACAGCAAACCTATGGTTTTGGTCAGAAGCTCTTATATTAAAAATACCATTGCTTGGATTGGGGAAGACAGTCGTTTCTTGCCTTGATGTTTCGATTGTATTTACTATTTGTATATCTGAAACAAATTCTAGTTTGTCGGGTCGACTCGATAAGGATTGCTTTTGCGTAATCCTAACCACATTCTCACCTTTATTAAGTTCAATGTTGGGAAGAGAAGAAGGCAGGAAAATATTCCAATCAAAGGTTCTGGTCACTAAGAAATCTTCGTATACCACACCATTAATTTCAACTTCCATTCTTGATGTATCTTGGTTTTGATTGGCAGCTATTAGGTTAAATGTATAAAGCCCCGCAGAATCTACTTGGAAGGTATATTGCATCCATTCATTGCCTTTGAATTCTGTTATTGCGTGACCATTAGAAGCCGTCGTCTTAGCTTCAATATCAACATCGTCGGTTCTATATGCACCACCTGAGTTTCCCGAAGAAGTGTCATGATAAGCTACATCCTGACCGCCTTCATCATAGTCTTCAGCTTCAATGTCTATGGTTGCAAAAGTCGGATAGTCGATAATACCTTCAGAAAGATTGAATATTTGCAAGTGTAAAGGGCAAGCATCTCCGGGTATGTTTTCCATTAAATAGACATAGAGTTTATCTGCGTCAAGGACTGCATCGAAATGCCTAAACCGTGTCGGTTCAGTAATTGCGGAATAAATTATTTCCCAGTTATTTTCTCCCTCTGGTGTTGCCTTGATGACCGGTCTTCCTCCTAAAAGTTCTACCATAAATACATAATTATTATGACTGAAAATATCACCTCGCACTTGTGGAAATGGAATAGCCCCTCCAGAATTACTCGAAAAAGTAGTTTGTCCAACACCTCTATAGTAATGGACATTGGCATTATCTACTCGGGTGACGGCATGGATTGCACCACTTTCGGTTATGGTGAAAGCCGGGTCAAAAGACGTTCGAGGTGCAGCGGTTGTGCCGTAATCATCTGATGGTTCTGCGATTTTAACTACATCGGCATTCTTTATAGGCATTGAGATGCTATTACCATTGACGTCAATCCATTGATTAGATTGCGTAACGGGTAGTGCATCGGTAGCTGCAAAATAAAGACCATTATTGTTGGTATAGTTATCATTTTGAGCATATCGGATAGAAAATATAGAGTAAAAGGTTCCATATAAGAATTTCTCTTGCCCATATAAGCTATACCTATCGGGTAATGGAATAGAACCGTCAGCATAGAGCCAATTGTTTGACCAAGAATTGCCATCGTAAGATGCCATATAAATATCTCCATTACCAGAGCCACCTCTTCTATATCTAGTTACTAGGCTGCCGTCGTCAGCTCTATGCAGGGCGGGATAAGTTACCCGTTCATAATTTTGACCAGATTTGAGATAATCTTGCTTTGGATTGAATAAGCTCAAATTAAACTCAGCATCAGGTACAAAAGCAGCGTTGGGAATCGAAACCGAATAATTGAAAAAATCGTCTGGGTAAGAATTCTCGGTATAAGCGTGCATATCGTACAATATATGAATCGTTTCATCTATTGTACATATGCCAATGGCAGCAGTATTATGAGAATCTCCAATATTGGGATTTCCCTGCCAGCCAATATGCTGATGCGGAAATTCTATCGTCACCCAATCGGCATTGGGGTCATCCAATTTTTTTCTGGACAACATTAAATGACGATTATCCATACCGCCTTGATACCAGGTGACAAAAACAAAACCGTCTACCACATCAATACAATCTCCATGTGGCGAAATACGATTCGCAAATCTATAATTACCACTTGGATTGCTATTATTATGCTGTGTTCCATCAAAAAACAAAGCATTGTCTGCGATTACCGACTCCTCTTCTAAGGTTGCCATTAATTGTTGAGCATTTGTAATAACTACAAAACCTATAGAAAATAGTATAGAATAGAACAACCTCATTTAAAATGAATTAATCTTTAATTTTATAGTATGCTTTCCAGGGGCGAGCCTAATCACATCAAAAGCAGAAGGCACTTTTTCTCCATTGTGAATAAAATCTTTCTCGTCCAAATCATTTAAAGAAAATTCTGCCACCATATTGGCAGGTATTTCAATGGTATAAGTTTGTAAGCGTGGACCGTTAAATTTATACTTAGCTTTTATCGTTCCTAAAACAGTAGGTACTTCAATTTCACTTGATTTTAGATCACTCATTTGTGGTTTTATCGTCGCTACACTGAATCCAGGCGTTTTAGGTTTGATTCCCCATAATCCTCTCGGTATGACATTAGCGGGGACGGCGCCCCAAGCATGATTCCAATCTAGATTTATCTTATCTTTATAGCCCCATGCTTCTAGACTTATCGTAGAACCTTCTCTAATCATATTGTACCAGCTTCTCTCGGATGTGCTTGACAATAATTCCAAAGCGTAATCTGCCTCACCCGCATTATACAATCCGTCCATTAAGAATTGAGCCCCATAAACGCTGCATGCCATTCCTCGTGACTTGACGTAATCCATCACTGATTCAAAATGCTCTTCAGGTACCAAACCGAATGCTAAAGGCATCATATTGGCATGTAAAGATGCGTGGTCAGTGCCAATTCCGTCCACATAAATGCCTCTTTCTTTATCAAACATCTGTTCGTTTACAGCTTTTTTAGCTTTAGCGGCTCTCAATTCGAAGTCTAATACTTCTTGTGTTTTGCCTAATATCTTTGCAAATTCTGCCATGATTTTCATGTTCTCATAGAAAAAAGCATTGATCACAGTACTATAAGGTTTAAAAACAAAACCATCACGTGCGCCTTTGTTGCCACTTCTCATAAAGTTAGCACTTGGCCAATCCACAATGTCGGTCAATGGTTTCTTGTAACCAGGTTCGAAACCAAGTTTGTACATGAACTCTTCTGTCACCTTGGTAGAAGTAATTAACCCGTCTTCATTGGACAATTCATATAGAGTTTTATGCTTTAATGGTTCGTAATATCGTTCTATCAACTCTGAATTGCCAGTATACATATAGTCAGCATATATGAGCAATGCCACATGCTGCTGCCATTCTGTAGGCCATGTCGGATTTTTCATAAAATATTCAATAGTTCGTCTTCCGATAGCAAACTCCCTATCTGTGGTGTAATGACTTAGCTGATTTAGATAAGCATCAGCTTCGTAAGGAATACGTTCGCGGTCGCCATCTACATACAAACCCGCAAAAGTCGTTGCCTTGATGGAGTACCTACACATATCCCAGACTTGATTTAAGATATCATTGTCACTATCAAAACTACTTGCTGCATCATCCCAATATCCAGTATGTCTCAACTGTTCAAAATCTTCGGCTTCAAAAGTCGATTTCGCTCCTTCTACTTCAGCATATCTGAAAGGCTGCAATCCTGGAAAACTTGCAGGTAAAGGGACTGCCTTACTTGGTCCCTTCATACGTTTATCTGGAACTGGATTGATTTGAATCTGGTATTTTGTTTGCCCTGGCTTCACAACTGTCTTTATTTCCTGATATCGGATGTTACTTTTTTCTGGAGGTGTTCTATTCACGTTACCTTGAGCATCGATCATCTCTCCAATTCTAAAAGTCAATGTATCAGGTTCTTTAGCCTCATAATTAAAATCTATAGTGGCAAATGCAGCCTTACCGAAATCCATAAAATATACATCTCCTCGTTTTTCGAATTTCACAGGGTTTACTTTAGTGACCAAAAATTTATTAGCCGTAGAGACCATACCGTTATTACTTTTGCCTGTGGTAAATTCTTGTGGTTTAGAATAATCTACCAACCGATTTTCGTCATCCCATATTCGTACTTTCCAGAAGTATGTCTTTCCGATAGATAGAGGGCTACCATTATACTCCACATTGGTTGATTTGTTAGTACGTACTTGTCCGCTATCCCATACATCTCCATTATTAGCATCGATAATTGCTTTGGAAGAGGCGACTAAGATTTGGTAAGCTGCTTGAAATTTTGATTCCATAGGTACAGCCCAGCCAAATTCTGGTTTCGTATCTAATACTTCTACTTCAGTTTCAGGAGATCTGATTAATTCTACGGTAAGGTGAGTAGGTCCATTTCTATAAGCATTACTGTTTCTCTTGATGAGTTCGTCACATTTTGCACGAAGTTCTGCGGCTACTTTTTTGTATTTAGATTTTCCTATGAGATTATTAATTTCTTTTGGATCCTTTTTTAGATCGTATAATTCTTCAATAGATTTATCATTCACATATCTAAAGTATTTCCATTTTTCAGTACGTACACCTTCACTAGGAGGTATTTCACTGAAGTCCCATATATGTTCAATTAGTATAGTATCCCGACCTATTGATTTGGATTCTTTATTTACAATTGGCATTAGACTTTTGCCTTGCCATGTTTTTGGTGCTGGAATACCTGCAAGATCTGCTATGGTAGAGGGCACATCAATATTCAGTGCCATATCTTTTACATCTTGATGCTTATTTATTCTAGGGTCAAAAACGATCAGTGGTACTCGGATAGAATTATCGTACATCAGCCATTTTCCTGCCATTTGTCGTTCGCCTAGGAAGTAGCCATTATCACCCATGACGATGATGACAGTATTTTTATCTATTCCTTTTTCTTTTAACTTTTTTCGTATTTTTTTAATCTCTAAATCAACTCCCGATATCATCCTGTAATATCCCTTTACACTGTGTTGATATTTTTCGGGATTATCATAACGCCATGTCCATCGCAATCTGTTAAATCCATCACGCACGATTTTAGGCTGAGCTTCAAAATACTTATCGTCTCCAAGTTCGGGGCCTGGAATGGTAGTGTTACTTAGCAGATTGTCGGTAGTGCTTTGCCAAAAATACTGGTCTTCTGCGGAGTCATGTGCATGAGGTGCGCTAAAACTCAGAGACAAGCAAAATGGTTTGTCACTAGAAGTATCATCAATAAAGTCTAATGCTTTTTGGCCAGTATACCTAGTCAGGTGAACGGTATCCTCTCCGATAGTTTTGTAATAATATCCTCTTTTATCTTTAAATCTATTATTTCTATCATAGGATTCATATACATCGAATTGTTTATCTAAATCTTGGTAGCGAACACCGTATTTTCCAAAAAAACCGGTTTGATATCCATTGTTTTTTAGTAAAGTAGGGTAGGAATTCTCCATGTATTCCTCTCTTACATTCCCCGTTTGGAAATTAAAATTATGGGAACGTTCATGCAATCCTGTCAATATAGACGCTCTACTCGCTGCGCAGATTGGAGTAGTGACAATAGCGCTTTGAAAATAGGTCCCTGATTTTGCCAGGTCATCCATTTCTGGAGTTTCTACAAATTTATTGCCTGCATACCCGATCGCATCATACCGTTGATCATCGGTTAGGATAAATATAATATTAGGTTTTTCGGCGTTCGATAAAGATGTTTGAGACCGACTAATATTAGAGAAGTAAAGTGTGATGAAGAGTATGAATAGAAACGTATTTTTTCTCATAAAATTATTGATTAACAGAGTTCTATGGCTCTTTAGATTTTTAAAGAGGATTTCTGTAAACATATATTTATCTACTTCAAATCCTATCCTGTACTATCCTGACAACTTGTAAGATAGCCGAACTTTCATATTTAAACAAAAAAACCTCTACTGTACAATATACAGTAGAGGAAACTTAACTATTTTACATGATTAATAGACTGAAATCTAATTAATCATTAATAAGGTTGATTTCTCACAGGGTCAGCGATATGATGACCGATTCCATTATTGAAAATGTAATTGTGATTCCTTACTCTTTCCCATTGTGATAGAGCCGTTGCTGGCAATGGAGCGGGTTCTCTGTTAATATCAATTCTCCAAGTAAAGTCCCTTCTAAAAGCGATCAGACCATCCTCCCCAGGAATCAAAGTTTGAAACAGATAGTCAACATCGTATATTTCTAAGGTAGGCACTTGAGCTATATACGTAGTAACTATGTGGTATTTTAATAATGTTCTGAGTCGCTCTAGTTTTTCTGGAGTATCTACTCTTTCCATAGTTTCCTCAGGAGTCGCATTGACACCTATCGTATCAGAACCTGTAACAATACCGATGACATCTCCACCACCAGTAAAAGCATTATTATTCAGCAGCAAGTATGTCCTATCGGTAGTGCTTGTTTGATTGTATTCATCTTCCATGCCTGCTTTTTTGATTGCAGCCGCTAAATAATTGAATTGTTCACCATCCAAATTACCTTCTTCATTTAACGCATTAGCGGATTGGATATAATCCCAAGCAGTTCCGTCAGCGAAAGGGTCGTTAGCATCGATTTCAGGTTGAAAATCAAAATTCTCTTGAAGTCCCAAACAAGAGGTGAATGCGATAGATGTAAGTACGAATGCCGCTATATATAAATTATTTAATTTCATTCTTAGTTTTTTTAAGTAAATTAATAGCCTGGGTTTTGTTCAAGCAATGGATTTTCGATCAAGTGATCGATGAAGATAGGGAAAAGCAGACTTTCCTCGGTGATGAAATTTGCATCTGGAACCGAATCAAGTCTAGGATTCAATACTTCTAAAACTTTGTTCGTTCTTCGTAAATCCCACCATCTTTTTCCTTCTCCGAGCAATTCTAATTGTCTTTCGTCTAAGATATAATTATCTCTTTCATCTACAGTTGCTCCAAATTCTGACGAGCTTACGCTAGGTAATGACCTTGCTGCTCTTACTTGATTTACTAATTCCAAAGCTCTTTCTGTATTGCCCAATTGGTTTTCTGCATTAGCAAGTAACAAAAGTGTCCCTGCATAGCGATAGACCACAATATCTGTATCGTCAAAATTTCTATTGTAATTGGTACGGTTCCATTTAGCAATTCTTGCTTCACCTTTGCCTCTACTACCAAAAGATTCTACTTGACCTTCACGAGAAAAATAATATCGATAATCTCCATACACCAAAGCTACCGAATCTCGTAGTACACCTAACGAATCAGTATATTCTACGATTCTTTCAAGCGGAGGATCTATGTCTGGATATTTCTCTTCCCAAAGTTCTTTATCGACAGGAAATTTCTCTTGCCATTTATTCTCTAATGCTGGAGACATGAAAAACTGAGGAATACCTGAGAAAAAAATGGACATTATAGCCGATCTATTGGCAAAAGTAAAGCCTGGATTATCTCTATCTTCACCGATATCATATCGTATAGAAAACATGAGTTCTGAACCTTCTTGGATTTTTCCTCTGCCGTCTGGTACCGCAGTATTAGGTAAATTATTATAGAATAAGTCAATCCAATCATCTGCATTATTTACTAGACTATGTTCTCCTAATTCTACGATTTCATCTAGTGCTTCTTTTGCTTTTTCATAATCCTGCAACCACATATACACTTCTGATTGTAAAGCCAAAATACTAACTTTAGAAAATCTAAACTCACTAGAAAGTGTACTCATTAATTCTTCCGCTAATAACATATCTGGAATAATGACATCGTTCATTACTGTGGAAGCTTCCGTTCTTGGTTTTTGGATGTCCTCGAGACCTTCAGTCGGCTCTGTAAATAACGGAACAGCACCCCAAACTCTTATTGCATCAAAATAAGCAAAAGCTCTGAGTGCATGTGCTTCTGCCAAAAGATTTTGATCGAAACTTTGTATGGTTGGGATAAACTTGATAGCTTGATTGGCTCTATTGATCATGTTGTAAAGTGCATTCCACCTTAACACATTAGCATTTCCATCCGTAAGGTTTTGATTCACTAATTCTGAGTTATTTTGGTTTGCTCCACCTTGCGCCAATACATAATTATCTGTTCTGAGTTCTCCCCAGTAAAAATATTTACCACCATAAGTAGCTTGCATCCCATCATAAATAGCTGTCACTCCAGAGGCTGCGTCCATATTATTTTTCCAAAAATTCTCTGGACCTATTTCACTTATAGGTTGTTCATTTAATAGGTCACTACAGGATACACTTAACACTACTACAACAAAAAGTAATACTGTGAATCTTGATATTTTATTATTAATAAATTTTATCATTTCTATAATTTTAATAATATTATTTTAATTGAATTTTCAACCCTAAAATAATCTCACGATCATTAGGATATCTTAAGTTATCTTGACCTGGCGTAAGCGGGTTTCCTCTATTTCCAAGTTCAGGATTAAAACCAATATACTCGGTCCATGTCAGTACATTATTGACTGCCAAACTGAAAGATGCTTTACCGATACCTTTAACTTTGCCAGTGAAAGCATTAGGTAAATCATAATTTAATCTAACGTATCTTAGTTTGATAAAATCTCCTTTCGTAACAAAGAAGCTATTAGGTCTTTCTCTATTTTGATTAACTCTGTTCAATCTTGGATATACGGTGACGTCTCCTTGCTGTTTCCAAGCACCTTCAATCCTGTCAGGTCCAGGAGTTTCGAGAGATGAATTTAAGTCATTTCTGGCCTCATCCCATCTTCTGTATATGTCATTGCCGTAACTATAATCAAATAGGGTACTTAATCTGAAATTTTTATATTTAAAATCATTAGAAAATCCACCAAAAAAATCAGGGAGACCATTTCCTATAACCTGTCTATCAACAGCTGTAATATCAAAATCACCATTCAAATCATCCCATATAATGTCACCGCCTTTTAGTACTTGTCCTGCATTTTTCAATTGTGTTACATCTTCTCCAGTATACTCAGAACCATTTAATGTGTAGAACACAAAATTATTTGCACCATCAAAATTCGGAGTTAATCGCTGACCATCCGGAGTATATGCATTAGATTCGTCGTATTGGTAAACTCCTAAATTTTTATAACCATATATATTTCCAATCGGCTGACCTTCTTCTACAAGATACTGTCCATTTACTTCAAATGGGATTCCTCCATCCAACTTGACCACTTCATTTTCCTGGTAGGAGATGTTAAAGCTACTGTACCAAGAAAAATCCTTAACTTTAAGTATTGTCGCACCAAGGCCTATATCTATACCTCTGTTGTTAACTGCACCAACATTCTTTCTAATCGAACTAAAACCAGATTCTTCTGGTAAAGGCACATTCGCTAATAAATCAGTGGTGTTTTTCTGCCACAAGTCAATGTTTAAGTCAATTTTGTTATTTAGAAGTCCGATGTCGAATCCTAAGTTAGTAGAAGTGGTACTTTCCCAACTCAAATCAGGATTCGCCAATCGAGTAGGGAATATCCCGTTCTGACCATTGTAAATCGCTCCAGGTAAAAAAGCACCAGTAAAATCATAATCTCCAATTCGCTCATTCCCGGTAATTCCATAACTTGCTCTAATTAAGAGATTGCTTATGATAGAGTTATCCTTCAAAAAATCTTCATTCGTCACTCTCCATCCCAAGGTAGCCGATGGGAAATATCCAAATTTATTATTTGCTCCAAATCTTGACGAACCATCTCTACGGATTGTAGCTCCAAATAGATATTTGTTTTGATAATCATAATTTAGACCACTAAATAATGAAAATAAATTATGTCTACTGTTAACAGCATTGAGAACAGTTAAATTCGTAGGATCGATATTATTAAATGTTTGGATATCATCTGAAATAAAATTAGATCTCAAATCTATATTTTCTCTAAAGTACTTTTGTACTTGCATTCCTGCGAATGCACTTAGTTCATGACTTCCCCAAGTTTTCTTATAATTAAAATAGTTTTCTTGTTGAATATCATAAGACGTAGTAAATCTTTGACGTCCTATAGGTATACCACTGTTTGGATTTATGGTAATCGTAGGCTGGAAATCATCTAGTTTGTTCAACCTGTAATTTATACCCAGAGTAGACTTTAGTGAAAAGTTTGGAAGTATCTCTAACTGAGCATAACTAAAGGTTTGTGCTCTGTAATTTCTCGTTTTTATATTTCTTTCTGTTTCTGCTACTGGATTTTGACGAGCATTTATCTCAGGTGATAGATCTCCGTTTGGTTCAAAAATTGGAAAGTATGGAACACGTTCTACCAATTGTTGAAAAACAGCGGGTTCTTGTAGACCATTTTGTTCCTCGTAAGATAAATTTAGCTTAGTCCCAAGTGTGAATCTCTTATGAGGAGTCATATCTACTTTGACGAGTGAATTTAATCTTTGGTAATCACTATTTAATACAATTCCATCTTCGTTTAAAAATCCAGTATTCCAATAGAATTTACCTTTTTCGCCACCGCCTCTTACTCCGACATTTATTTGCTGTCTGATTGACCGTTCTGTCACTAATTTTTGTAAGTCGTTAGAATTTCTATTGATTAAACTTAGTGAATCACGTTCTTGAGCTGTTATATTATCCGTATCAGTTTGTCTTAATCTTTCGTATAAAATTCTTTGTCTTGTATTAGAAACTCGAATATCACCAACGAGTGAACTGACACTCGTAATGTTTGAAATATCTACTTTTAATTCTCCTTTTTCACCTGATTTTGTAGTTATTAGAACTACTCCATTTGCAGCTTTTGAGCCATAGATAGCCGCAGTAGCACCATCTTTCAATACTTCCATCGATTTTATATCGTTGGGATCCAAATTATCAATATCATCAAGTTGTTGGCCATCTACTACATATAAGGGTGATGTGCCACCACCGCTAAATGTAGATACTCCTCGAACACGTATGTCGAAACCTGCACCTGGACCACCATTTGACAATATCTGAACTCCTGAAAGCCGACCTTGTACAGCATCAAATGCTCCAACTGGTGTAGCCTGTGTTATTTGATCTGATTTTATTGAAGCTACCGCTCCCAATACTTTTTTTCGACTTACTGGTGCATAACCAATAACTACTACTTCGTCTAATTGATTCGTAGATTCTCCAAGTGAAACATCAACTGTAGATCTAGATCCTACCGTTATTTCTTTAGTTTCGAATCCGGTGTAGCTTATTTCTAATATTCTGTCTCCTGTAACTAATAGAATGGCATAATTTCCATCCACATCTGTAATCGTACCATTACTAGTTCCTTTTTGTATTATAGTTGCTCCTATCAGAGGTTCTCCTGATCCATCGGTAACTTGACCAGTCACATTATTTTGAGCACTAAGATTGTTTGCTGAAAAACCAGAGAGCAGTAAAATTGATAAAAAAAGAAACCGATAAAAAGGGTTTTTCTTAAATAATTTTTTCTGATGGTTTAGTTTTTGTTTCTCCATATCATTTTTTGTTAGTTAGAGTGAAGTTGAATAAAAAAATATTCATTATTAAAACAAGTTTACAAATTAGGTTGTAGACGACTATCCTGTACCGACCTGTTAGCCTGTAGTTATTAAGATTATTTCATAAGTAAAATAGAAAGAATTATGAAAATAAAGTTTGCTATGAAATCTAGG
The DNA here is from genome assembly GCA_938007965.1 of uncultured Saprospiraceae bacterium. Taxonomy (GTDB): domain Bacteria; phylum Bacteroidota; class Bacteroidia; order Chitinophagales; family Saprospiraceae; genus CAJXUU01. The sequence goes on from CALLMH010000045.1 coordinate 27,383, forward strand.
GGAATTTATAGAGAGCTACTTACTAACATTATAGGTTCTCATCTGAAGAGACGATGGGCTATTAATAAATAATTCCTGCGGGAGTTTTGTGAGAAGACCAGATTTCATGTCACGTCTATATATTACTATGTTACCAGAGCGTTGATTGGCAACCAATAAAAAATGACCAGAAGGATCAATTGCGAAGTTTCTCGGATGATTACCATATGTGGATTCATGACCCACTAATTTCAAATGTCCATGTTGTAGGTCTACAGAATATATTGTAATTGTATTCTCTTCGGAACCGCGATTAGATACATAAAGAAATTTGCCATCAGGTGATGTGTGAATGTCCGCCGAACTATAAACATTTTGACTTTTTTTATTTGCTTGGTAATCCGCCAAGAATTCTAAACTATCATTTGCCACTTTGTAGGCGGTTACTTTTCCACTCATTTCAGCGATACCATAGCCATATTTTCCATTTGGGTGAAAGGTGAAATGCCTAGGACCACTTCCAGGTACTACATTTATTGGAGCATCTTTTTGTAATTTTATTACTTCCTCTTTGTTTTTAAGAATACGAAATCTATGAATTTTATCTGTTCCTAAGTCTTGGGCGAACAGGTAGCTTCCGTCGGGCGAAATATTTGAAGAGTGGATATGGGGGGCTTCTTGCCTACCTTCTATGATACTGCTTCCTTCGAAAGTCAATATTTGCGGATTATTAAAAAGACTTCCATCTGATCTAATTTTGAAAATACTAAGCGTAGGATCAGTGTAGTTTGAATTGATAAGATATTGCCCCTTTTTATCTATCTCCAAATGTACCGGATTTTTGCCACCAGAATCTTCCATATTGAGAAGTGATATTTTTCTTTCTAAAGAATCAATTTTGAAAGAAGCTACTTTTCCATGGTATGGCATTTGACTTTCTACTACAGTATAGAGATATTTTCCATTGGGAGAGAGTCGTAAGAATGATGAGTTTATAATACTGTCTAATTCAAATTGTAGAGCCGCTTCTCCTGTTTCATTATTGAATTCATATATGTAGATTCCTTTACCTGGTTTCTTATCTGTATAGCTACCTACAAAGAGTAATGTCGTTTCCTTTGTTGGTTTGCATCCGATAAACATTACCAAGACTATGGCTAACAATATTATTTCAGGTAACTTATTTAGCTTCATTGGTTCTTGCTTTTTGTTCTACAAAATAGGGTTGAAACTTGTAATTGGAGTTTTCGTCCCATTGGGCATTAATAGTCGGCAAATAATTTTTGAAGGTAGTTTTTTCTTTTTGATATTTTGGATTATTGGCAACATTGGTCCATTCGTTCGGATCTGTTTGATGGTCATAGAGTTCTTCTTTTCCATCTTCATATCTTATATATCGATATCCATTTGATTTCACTGCATGATTATTCAAACCATAAGTTGTGAGAGCATATGCGTCCTGTTTATCCATTTTATCATTGATGATAGGAACTAAACTTTTACCTTCATTTCTAACATAAGAAGGTAGACCACTTAATTCTAATAAGGTAGGGTAGAGGGAGAGTAATTCGACTGGTGCATTTATAATCTTCCCCTTAGGTATATGAGGGCCTGCAATCATCAAAGGGACATGAGTCGCGGTTTCCCATAAACCATGCTTGGCAAATGTCCCTTTTTCACCTAGACGATACCCATGGTCAGACCATAAGACAATAATAATATTATCAGCATGATCACTTTTATCAAGTGCTTCTATGAGTCGTCCTATTTCGTAATCTACAAAGCTTACACATGCCAAATAAGCCTGAATAATTTTTTTCCATTCGCCACTTTTTTTTGCCCATTCTGTAGTAGGCATCATCGGTAAATCATTAATTTGAAGACCTACAGATGGAATATCGTCTAAATCATCAGCTAGATAAGGTGGTACTTGGATTCCTTCAAGTGGATGCATGTCAAACCACTTTTGAGGAACGTACAGAGGAACATGAGGACGTAAAAACCCTAAACCTATAAAAAATGGTTTGTCATACTTTTTGTTTATTCGTTCGATTGCCCAATTAACAGACTGATGATCGGGCATCTCGGAATCTGTTTCAGGAAATGCGCCCCAATCGGTATTGGTCCGTCCATATTTTTCCTTTCTTTCTTTTGAAGTTCCATAACCATCCCAGACAAATCGCTTTTTAGGGTGAGGACCAAAACCTCTAACTCTGCCTCCTTCTTCATCAAATATACCTTTTGGAGCGTATACATGAAATAGCTTTCCGATACCCATAGTATGATATCCATTTTTTTTATAATACTCAGGGAGGAATATAATATCTTTTGTAGCGGGATTATCAGAGCGGATCTGCTCGTCGGGAGTCATACCATACATACCTGTCGTAGATGGGCGCAGGCCTGTCATGATGGAAGCACGAGACGGACCACATAATGGAGCTTGACAATGAGCATTAGAGAACAATACACCTCGTGCAGCTAATTTGTCAATGTTTGGAGTTTTAGTATTAGAAAATTTATTCAAACAGCCTAACCAAGTATTCAAATCATCGACTGAGATAAATAATACATTAGGATTTTTTTGATTTTTAACCTTTTCATCGTTCTCACAGGAAAAATGAATGCCTAATATTACAAATAGAATTATGCATCGACTACAGACTTTCATTAATTTTTTATTTAATCAAAAATAATGCTTTTTACGTTCTTCATTATCCTGTCTTATCCTGTACACTTGGTTGTGAGGATTTTGAAGAGTTCAGTTTCTTGAATTTAGAGCTACAATGATAATGAGACGTCAGTACTATAGTTTGGTTGGATGAAGTATGCAGTATTGCTGTAAGAGAATCATCTATAGTTTTAAATCTTGTGCGATAATGGTACAACTTGATTACAATACTGGTCGATTCGCTCAATTCATATATTAATTTTTAGTCTTAAATCCTGAGCATATAGGAGGTTCCCACTATGAGGAATGTTAGTGCAAGGAAGGTGAGCAGTTTCATACATTTTATCAAAATCCCTTTTGCAATAGATTGATTAATAAGATTTTTTAACCATAATAGTACAGGATACCAATACTAGCTATATTTAATATTATTACGCACAAATGAAAATATTAATACTAATCTAATTAGAGTGGGTATTGATAACGATAGTGTAATATTGTTGGTGAATTATTAAGACATGAAAAAAATTTACAGCTATAGAAGAGAAATTATTCTCTTGTTGAGTTTGATCGCTTTTAGTTATTCCGCTCAGTCTCAAGTCAGCATAACTTGGAGTGGGGCTGGAGATGGAACAACCTGGTCAGATGGTAACAATTGGAATGGAGGCGTAGTACCAGGTATTGGGCAGAATGCTGTATTTCAAGATTTTGATGCGACTGTTAATTTTACTACATCGCCTACTGTTGACATAATAGATGTTCGGGCAGGTAGAAATGTAACACTAAACGTTGGTGGTCAAACATTGAACATAGGCGCTCCAAATAAAAGTAACGTTGTTAAGGTAAATACAAATAGTATTCTTGAGATAACCTCGGGAACGGTTAATGTTACAGCTGATCTTAATAGAGACGCTATTCAATTCAGAGGAGCGGGCGGTATCTTAAATATGGGTGCTGGATTATCCCTTAATGTTATAGGAAGAAAGGGGTTTGCGTCTAATTCTTCAACAAGCTCTGGGCAGATAAACAATTCTGGGGAGATTAACATATTAAATGTGACCAACAATGATGGTATTTCACTGAATCCTAATACACAACTAACGCTTCTCAATGATTTCTGTGCGGTTATAAATTTGGGTAATAGTAAAATTAAAGGATTTACCTCTTCCGCTCCTTGGTCTAGTATTACAAACAATGGTTTGATAACTTACACTGGTACTGGTGCTGGAGGAGGGGTTACTGTAAATAATGGTAATCAAGCTACAAATAATGGCTTTTATGATTATCCCAATGGCGCTAACTTTGCTACTGGAAATAATGGTAATCTTGGAATTGTAATTGATAACGGTGTAGATATAAATGAAGTTGTGGACGCAGATGGTAGTTGCATTATTGACTTAACTTCTGGTACTGAGGGAATGGTTGCGTACAGCTGGAATTCTGGTACTACCAACGATGCTGATGGTTCATTGGATATATCAGGTGCGGGTTTACCTTCTTCGGGTGGTACGATTTCAGTCACGAGTTGTTTCAATATTTCAATAAGTGTTATCAACATAAACGATTCGGATTGTGATGGTGTCCCAATGGGCGAAGACTGCGACGACAATGATGCTTCCAATACGAACTCAAATGTAAACGATGCAGATTGTGATGGTATACCGACGAGCGAAGATTGTGATGATAATGATCCGTCCAATACCAATTCTATTCTCATCGACGCAGATTGTGATGGCGTACCAACGTCCGAAGATTGCGACGATAATGATGCTACCAACACGAACACTAATATAAATGACGCCGATTGTGATGGCGTACCGACCTCCGAAGATTGTGACGACAATGATCCGATGAATACCAATTCGAATGTAAATGACGCAGACTGTGATGGCATACCAACCTCCGAAGATTGCGACGACAATGATCCGCTGAATACCAATTCGAATGTGAACGACGCAGATTGCGATGGAGTACCAACGTCCGAAGATTGCGACGATAATGATCCGCTGAATACCAATTCCAATGTGAACGATGCAGATTGCGATGGCGTACCAACGTCCGAAGATTGCGACGACAATGATCCATTCAACACATTAGGAAGTACCTGTCTTATCGGCCCTACAACTACAGCACCATGTGATGATGGTAATCCTTGTACCATCAACGATATGATTACGACACTTGATTGTGACGGTAGTATTTGTGTCCCTTGTAGCGGTGACCCAGCTCCATGTGGTACTGATGGCACTTGCGAGTTGGTTGTAAGTTGTGATGATGGCGACCCTTGCACTATTAATGATGTAGAGACGATCCTGCAGTCAGACGGTAGTGTCTGTATTCCTTGTGCAGGAATCGAACAAGATTGTGAAACTGGAAGTACCACGATCCAACCTTGTGACGACAATGATCCGTGCACGATTAATGACCAAGAAGAGATTTTAAATTGTGATGGTTCCATATGCGTTCCTTGTGCGGGTGTAGTGCAAGATTGTAGTAATGGTAGCATATCCATTGTTGATTGTGATGATGGTGATCCAAGCACTGTAGATGACGTCGAGATCATTTTAGATTGTGATGGTAGTATTTGTATTCCTTGCATGGGAGTGAGTGACGATTGCGCCGTTGGCGAAACTATTACGCAGAGCTGTAATGATGGTAATCCTTGTACCGTCCAAGACGAAGAAGTTGTGTTGGTTAGTGATGGGTCTATATGTGTGCCGTGTGCAGGCATACAGGCTCCTTGCGGTACAGATGATAGCTGTGAATTAACCGTTGGCTGTGATGATGGAGACCCTTGTACTTTTAACGATCAAGAGACCATACTCCTGTCAGATAATACTGTCTGTGTGCCTTGTGCAGGCACACCAGAGAGCTGTGATGAAGGCAGTACAACTATACAGTCTTGTGATGATGGTAATCCGTGCACAGTTGATGATTTGGAAGAGATTCTAGATTGTGATGGTTCTATATGCGTTCCATGTCAAGGAATATTACAAGATTGTACTGATGGTCCTACTACTGTACAGCCATGTGACGATGGTAATCCTAACACTGTAGATGATGTAGAGACTATTCTCGATTGCGATGGATCTATTTGTACTCCGTGTGCAGGAGTCGATGGCGATTGTAATACGGGAGCCACTTCTGTACAGAACTGTGATGATGGGGATCCATGTACTGTTGATGATATAGAGACTATTCTAGATAGTAATGGTACGATCTGCATCCCTTGTCAAGGCACATTACAGGACTGTAGTGACGGTCCTACATCTGTTCAACCGTGTAATGATGGTAACCCGAATACTATCAATGATATGGAAACTATTTTGACTTGTGATGGCTCGATTTGTATTCCATGTGCGGGAACGGCGGTAGATTGTGATACGGGTACGACATCAGTACAGCCATGTGATGACAACAATCCATGTACGATAAATGATGAGGAGACCATCCTTGATAGTGATGGAACCGTCTGTATACCGTGTGTAGGAACAGTCGTCGATTGTAACACAGCTGGTGCGACCACTACACAAATGTGTGATGATGGCGATCCGAATACTGTCAATGATATGGAAACTATTTTGACGTGTGATGGCTCGATTTGTATTCCATGTAGTGGAACACCTGCAGATTGTGATATGGGAGCTACTTCGGTACAGCCATGTGATGACAACAATCCGTGTACTATAAATGATGAGGAAACGGTATTAGATAGTGACGGTACGATCTGTGTACCATGTGCAGGAACAGTCTTCGATTGTAATACTCCAGGAGCGACCACTACACAGATGTGTGATGATGGAGATCCAAATACTATAAATGATATGGAAACGATATTGACCTGTGATGGCTCGATCTGCGTTCCATGTTCAGGAACAGCGGTAGATTGTGATACGGGAACGACATCGGTACAGCCATGTGATGACAACAATCCATGTACTATAAATGATGAGGAAACGGTATTAGATAGTGATGGTACGATCTGTGTACCATGTGCAGGAACAGTCGTTGATTGTAATACTGCAGGAGCGACCACTACACAAATGTGTGATGATGGCGATCCGAATACTATCAATGATATGGAAACGATATTGACGTGTGATGGCTCGATCTGTATTCCATGTAGTGGAACACCTTCAGATTGTGATACGGGTATGACATCAGTACAGCCATGTGACGATAATAATCCATGTACTATAAATGATGAAGAGACCATACTAGATAGTGATGGAACTGTCTGTGTACCATGTGCAGGAACAGTCGTCGATTGTAACACAGCTGGTGCGACCACTACACAAATGTGTGATGATGGCGACCCGAATACTATCAATGATATGGAAACGATTTTGACCTGTGATGGCTCGATCTGCGTTCCATGTTCAGGAACAGCGGTAGATTGTGATATGGGAGCTACTTCGGTACAGCCATGTGATGACAACAATCCGTGTACTATAAATGATGAGGAAACGGTATTAGATAGTGACGGTACGATCTGTGTACCGTGTGCAGGAACACTTGTTGATTGCGATGCGGCTATGACTTCGGTGCAACCATGCGATGATGGTGATCCATGTACGATTAATGATATACAAGTTGTCCTTAATTGCGATGGTAGCGTTTGCGAGCCATGTATGGGAGAAGATATTATTTTCTTAGTAGATTTTGCAGAAGATAATGAATATGAGGTTGCAGTTGGGGAGTCAGTAACTGGAAACCTACTACTTAATGATGATTTAGATAATATAAATGACCCTATTGTTCAACTAACTACTAATCCTATTTTTGGAGAAATGTCTATAAATCAAGATGGCTCCTTTGAGTATACTCCAGAAATAGATTTTTCTGAGACAGAAGAATTTGATTATATTGTTTGTTCTACTGATTGTGCGGAAGAATGTGCTTCGGCTACAGTAGTCATTAATATAATTGATGATACTGAATTATTTGTTCCAGATGCAATTAGCCCGAATGGAGATGGAATCAATGATACTTGGATTATCCCAGGTTTATTGGATAGCGAACGACGTAAATTGACCGTGATAAATAGATGGGGAGATGTTGTCTACGAGGCTGATCCGTATAATAATGATTGGGATGGATCCAATAGTAACAGCGGAAAACCTTTGCCAGAAGGGACTTATTATTACCTGTTAAGGCATGATTTGGTGCCGGGAGCATTAGCTCAGGGAACAATTACAATTATTAGATAAAATAGAATTTTATGAAAAAAATAAGCTTATGTTTATATCTTATGATTTTGATTTTACCATTTTTAAGTGGTCAACAGTTGCCCCTATTACAACAACAGATTGAACATCGAAATCCAGCTTTTTTGCCTGCAAATTTTCAAAAGTATGATTATACTACACAAGCGTCTTTAGGATATAATTACCAATGGGTCGGATTGGAAGGTGCTCCTCGCACTATTTCAGGCGATTTTACCAACTGGGATGATGACTATAGTTTGTTGTATGGAGGAAATATTCTTCATGATGAGACAGGCCCCACTCAATTTACTAGCGTTTCTGGAAAGATTGGGTATGGAATACAACTCACAAGAGAATGGTTTTTGACCGGTGCTATAAATGGAGGGTTGGTTCACTATCGAATTGAAGGGGACCAATTAAATTTTTTAGATCCTGGAGACTTTACGGAAGTGGGATCTAGTAAAATTTATCCTGACATCTCTTTAGGGAGTATGCTGTATTTTAAAGATAAATACTACGTGGGTTTTTCAATTCCTCAGCTTTTCGGATTGAATCTGGGATTTGACGGACAAAACGGAGATTATAATATTCACCGAGATAGACATTACTACGGAGTTGCTGGAGTGCGTTTTGATTTACTTATGGATTCTTGGTTGGATATTTCGTCTGAAGTACAATATCTACCTCAAGTGCCTGTACTGTTTAATGTTAATTTAGTACACGATTATAGAGGAATCTATTGGATTACCACAAGCTACTCGACTGCAAATCGTATGAGGCTTGGTGGTGGAATTTTCCATGATATTGGAATAAATAGATTAAGCTTTGGTTATGTCTTTTCTAATTATTTTCAAAGTTATGGGCCTAGTTTTGGGAGTTCACACGAATTACAGATAGCTTACAGTTGGAATTAAATTCTTCAGTCAAACTCATGATTGAAATAGGCTTTCCTATGTCTGATATAGATATAGTTTGGTTCCGCTATTAATCTCTTTTTAAGTATTATGTTCTCTGTAGTACAATGAGATTTTTCACTAATACCAATTCAAGTATTTCCGTACATTTATATATAATGAGGGTACCCATTCAATCATCAACTATTTAAGGTAGGGATGTCCGTAAATAACGAATATCCTTATTCCATCACAGTTTTTCAAACTACTTCTTAAAAGATTACCCTTCCTATTGATGTTTTTAGCCTAAAAACGGTGCTATTGTCTATCAAAAACTAAAGTGACTAAGGCCACTTTAACTTGATTCAGCATCTTTATAAAATGCCAATATTCAAAAAGTGCCCTTACTTTTGAACATCCCTAATTAAAAAAAAAGCTAAAATACTCAACTTGAGTATTTTAGCTTTTTGTATTGACTCTTGTCAAGAAGTTTATGCCAACTTTATTTAAAGTCGATCTAAGACCTATTGATTTTAGAAAACAATAATTCTTTTAACATCAGAGTTATCGTTTTGTTTTATGAAGTAGATTCCCTTTTCTAAATCCACTTTTATTCTCTTTTCTGTTCCGCTTTTTAATAGCATTCCTTCTGAGTTGAATATTTGATAACCTTGCGGGCTTTCAATAGTCAAGGCTTCATTCTGTCTAACAGGATTTGGATATAGAACCAATGGTTTGATATCTAGACTAGACTTAACGCTGATAATTTCAGAAAAACTAAATCTACCATCTAGATCTACTTGCTTTAATTTATAATAAGTAGTCTGATCGGCGCTCTCACGATCGAAAAACTCGTATCGGTTTTGCCCATCTATTTCTTTAAGACTTCCAATTTTTTGTAATTTATCAGGATTATTTCCTTTCAGTATTTCGAAGTGGCTGTTATTTACTACATTATCCACTTCCCAAGTTAATTGAGTACCTGCCCTTACGCTTTGTGCTTTAAAACTAACAAAATCAAGCGGTAATATTGCGGTTATGAGTTTCCATTGGCTATTCGGACCATCAGAATTATTAACCGTTACATCTCCATTTGCTCCTATAGTCATATCTCTATTATTCCCATTCAAATGTGTAAATACATAGAAATCACCGACTGCATCATACGTTACTGTCCAACTTTTATCAGCATCGTTTCTAGGTGGAGCAAAGTTAGTTCCTATGAGAGGCACGTTACTACCAGTTGCACGTAATATTCCTATACCACTACCAGAAGTAATTTGAGCGTCAATATTATAATTTCCTTGAGCATTTAGTACGATTTGCCAATCGGTCGTTACATCGGTTGCTGGTGCAGTTGCGGACATTGTTGGAGGATTACCAGCGGTCAAGAATTCACCTGTACCACAATTTTGTAATTTGAAAATGTCAGCGGTAGGTAGTACACCCTGCGCTGTCAAAAAAAATGAAAAGAATGTAAAACAGCAAATGAGAAAACTAGTAAATGTATTTTTCATGTTTGTTTTTTTTGTGAGATAATTTTTATTAATTGTTTCGTATAAAAATAGGGTGCTTTAATTCTGAAAGTATCCTGTACTGTGCTGTATCTTTAAAAATAAATATAATTTTTTTAATATGTTTTGAATAAAAAACCTATTTGAAACGTGAATATCTACTATTTTGAGATATCTATTTGTAGTTTTATAATATCAGGTGTCTACGGCTGTTTCACGAATAAACTACTGCAGAAAATATTGAATTCTTGTAATTATGCTGAAGACGAAACTGCAAATTTTTGGTTCTTTTTACTTATTATTATTTAATTTTTCGCTTGATAACCCCACCATCGCCTATAAGATACATCTTTCTAAAGTATGTGCCTTCTAACTTCTCAGCAGCTATAATTCTTGCATCAGGATGTGGATTGTCGATAAGCGCAGAGATGACAAAACCTGAATCTTCTCGCTGTAAAATAGTTTTTGCTTTTTTGAAAGATCCACCTCCGTCAGAACTATCCCACCTACTTATTTGGCCAACATTATCGCTGGTTTTACTTTCTAGATATAGGCTTATCTCCTTTTCTGATTTTACTTCCAAATCTCCACCTCCTTTAGGAATATTTGCCGTATTACTTTGCAGCCATTTTTGTCCATTCCATCGGAAATGTTGAATGCGTTTAGGACCACTTCTTCTGGCACCGACATCAGGACCAACCATGACACAAACATGTGGATTCCCATTCGGTTCTACATCTGTTATCGCTTGAAAAGTCCAATCATCAGAAATGTCTTTTATCAATGTTTTTTCATCCGCCATTTCTTTAGTGAGTGGCATTTCTAAGCTTTCATTTCTGACATTTTTCCACGCTCCTGTCTTTGTATCAAAAACCATGTAATACAAATTATGTCGCTCTGCGATATGACCACGTTTGTCTTGACGGTTTTTGTTATCTCTACAAAGGTGGTAATCATAAGCCACAATCAAATCGTCTCCTTTACCCTTTGAAATCCAAGGATACCAAGAGTCTTCAGCTTCTATATCTGTCCTTCGTTTGTGTTTTAAAAAGGAAACTGGCGCATCAAAATTAAGACCATTGTCGGTAGATTTTTGATAAATCCAATCGCTGCGATGCGCACCATGACGATAAAACAAATATATATCGCCATTATCCATTTTTACAAATTGATTATAAGTGCCAAAGGGCGGAATGTTATCCAGTATTTTCCAACTAGAAATATCTAAAGGCTTTTTGGATACTGCATGCAAATTTCTTCCATAATGATGATTTCCTAAAGAATTTTCACCTTGTTCTCTCATGCCGCCATGACCGCCAAAGGTAATATGAATATAGTCCGCATCATCAATAATCATAGAAGGCTTGCCGTGGTTATCTATTAACTTCTTGCGATTAGGATCTTTCCCCATTTCGCTTATACCCGCCTGATAGGGGCCTTTCCATTCTTCAGTTTCGTGATTATAAGCGGCGACATAAGGGTCTTCCAATGGTCCTTGATAGCATACGTAGGTTACTCCTTTATGGAAGATTCCGGCTGGATGCTGAACCAGCGCTACCGCATTTCCAAAACCATTATCAGCAAAATAATCTACTTTCGAATACTCTTTTTTTTCGTTGGAAATAACTTTGGTTTGCGAGTTGCAAGCCAAAAGGATGACAAAAAAGCTCATCATCAATCCCAGTTGTTTTTTAATCATTTTTGAAGATTTACTTTTTTGAAAATTATAACTTTTACAGGACCTAGCAAGCCTGACATTTTCAAGTCATCTTCTTTGCTCCAATGTTTAAAAGAAGAAAAGCTTTTGCGTTCAGAAGATCTTTTGGTTTCTTTCAAAAGCCATTCAGGTAGGCGTTTTATTTTTTTTCCTTTACGTTCAAAATCTAAAGGTATGTGTTCATCACCAATCAATCTATTCGCCCATAAATTTGTCACTTTAACTTCGATGGTGTTATTACCGTTCCTGATAAATTCATCTATAGGAACTCTAAAAGGAGCTTTCCATAAAGTGCCCACATTTTTTCCATTTATTATAACTTCTGCTATCACTCGAACACTGCCCAAGTCCAAGACTATATCTGTTTCAGCGTTTATTAATGCTTCTGATAGTTCAATTTGATTACGATAAGTCGCTGTACCTGAAAAATATTGTATCTCTTTGTCAAATGAATTAGACCATGAAGCCAATTTCTTGAATCTCACATTCTTAGCTGCGCCCAACCTGTTAGGAAACGTCACATCCCAAGCACCCGATAATTCTATGGGAGCGGGAACAGATTTTACTTTCGCAGATTTTGTTTCTCCTGATAGGGTAGTAAAGCTTATTTTCCCTGCATTTGGCGTCACCCAATTGATGTCATTATTATCATAAAGCAATTTTGGTTTGGCATTGTCTTTTGCCAAATTACACACTTGTCCTTTGGGAATAATAACGCTATGTTCCTCGCCGGCCGTTTCATAAGTAATTTTCAAGGAGGAATTGTTTCCGTCAGGTATTTTATTTCCAATTAATATATTGTTGACTGGAACATGATAAATTCCTGCAGCAACTTGTTTTTTTACGTACTCCGTGACATCGTAAGTATTATAACTTTTCGGAACACCTTTCGTTTCTGCTTTAAACTTTCCAAAAATTGCCTTTAAAACTTTTAACTCCTGACCATCAGCATCGACTTCTATATGTTCCCGTTCTTCGGCGTACAAAATCTCTTGGATATCCCCAATTTGATACGCCATTCTAAACTCTTTTTTGTAACCCATTGCTGGATCACAATCACAAAAAGCACGCGTTATCTTAAAGTCTAATTTTCCGTCATTTACGGCGTCATTTACTCTATCCGTAATGTCTATCAAGCCCTCCTGTAAAAACGTACCATATTCAGCTTTTATGATTTTTAAGTTGGAAAGTGCTTCTGCTTTTGGTGCATTAATCTGCATTTTAGCATTTAGCAATTGGGTAGGATTTGTCGGTTTTCTAAAAATAATAAAGGCAGATTCCTCCATTCCTAATTGGATTGGTAGTGTAGTCGTTCCGTTTTGATTTTCTTCAAATACGACCAAGTCTTTTATTTCTCCTTTTTCTGCATCCCAGATTTCGGCTTGCCTTCCCGTAACTCGAAAACTTATCCTAAGTTCCCTACTTTCTTTTCTTGTATTAGCGACAAAGTAAATATCGACTTCCTCTTTTTGTCTATGCATAAAGCTGAGGTCGGTTTTATCCTCGCTTTCTATTTTAAAATCAGGTGTTTTGTTTTTTAAAAAATCAGCAATAGACATCTCTTTTACCAAACCAGTTGACCACAATTCATCCGCATAGTTTTTAACGAGTTTATCGCAAGTCGGATAATTACTCAAACTCGGAGATTGAGTAGGTTTATGACCAATCACTTTTGCGCCATTTGTAACTAATTCTTTTACTTTTTCAATATTTTCTGGCTTGATAAAATCAGAATTTGGTAAAACTAAAACTTCGTAGCTATTGCCAACAGAAGAGTAAATTGTCCCATTTTTAACCGATAAATCTTTAATTTTATTTGCACCAATCAAATCATAATCAAAACCCATTTTTTTAATTTCAGGTTTTAAAAATGCCGTGTTCGGAGATGATTCTCCTGTAAATACTAAAACGTCAGCCACATTTTTTCCCTCCTGCAATAAAAATTGAGATCGCCCCACATAATCCATATATGCTTTTCCTTGTTGCCACCAAGTATTCAATCGGTCAAATTCAGTTCCATGATAGCTCAATGCCAAGCCCGGACCTACATCCCAGGGCTGGTGCACATAAGTATGAAAAATAAATCGGGTAATTCCCTCTGCCCAAGCCCTGTCACCGATAGATTTGATAGTAGCGGGATGCTGCTGCCAGCCTCCGATACCCGTAAAAGATTCCGCTCCGACGATAGCACTTCCGTTCAAATGTGCGATAGACGAGACAAATTTGGGCGAATCAAAAAACGGGTAACCACCACTCCAAAATTCGCACATCACGATGTCTGCCGTCGCACCAACTTGCATATTATCGAAAGGCCCCCAATAAGGTTCTACAGAAAATTGCATCCCATATTTATGACAAAGGTCCCTGAAATGACCATAGTAGTTCTCGGCAATTAAATCGCCAATCGTCCTTCTGAAATCCCATAGAAAACGTTCTGATACTTCACCACTTTCTATATAATAGCCTGCTAAGGTTGGCAAATAGGCAGTTAAATCATAGCCTCTTAAATCTTTAAATTGGCTTTCAAAACCAGCCGTCCAGTTGGTCGTTCCTACCTCATAACTATCAATCAAACAGTTATTAACAGTACTCCCAATTAATTCTCCCAATTTGTCGATGATAGGTTGTATTCCGCCTTTCCAATAAGCATCCACCGCTGTCTTACTCATTTTGTCGACTTCTAAACCTTTGGCTTCGGGTGGGGCAGGGCGGTTTGTCGTACCAATAGGTGTGTGACCAAATCTTAAAATAATCCATTCGCCTTTCGGGGCATTCCATTCTAAAATTCCACTTTCAGAAAAATTATCGCTAAGATTAAGAACTGTTTCCTTTGAAATCACCGACGCCGCTGGTATCGTTTTCGTATCTGGCAATAAATGATTGCGAATGCGTTCTGATAGTATTTTATAATCTAAGCCTTCTATTTTTTGGGCTTGCTTTGGTTTTGGAAATGCGAGTACCGCAATATCTTGATAATAGTCAAATTTAGTTTCAGGTTTTGCTAATTCTGTATTGATTGCTTTTCCACCTTGAAGAATAGTTTCACTAAAAACAACTGTCTGCATTGCATTTTCCTCCGTCACCCAAGGACCTCCCGAAGACGACCACCCCGGACTATTATGAAATCCCAACTCTAAACCCAAACGATTAGCTTCTTCCGCAGAAAATTTGAATAAGTCTAACCATTCTTCACTCAAGTATTTGACTGGACCTTTGGGAAATCCTAAGTGCACATTGAACAATTGTGCCTCTTGAATTCCTACCGCCTTCATAGCTTCCAAATCTTTGGAAATACCAGATCTTGATACGTTACCGCTAATCCAATGCCACCAAGTGCGAGCTTTTGCTTGGGTGGGTGGATTTTTGAAGCCCGTTTCAAGCGCATCTTTTACTGGCTGCTGCGCTTGGACGAGCAGAGCAATAGGAAAAAGACATATCAATAGGAATACTTTAGAAAAATTGAGCATTACGGATCTTATTTTTTTCTAGGAATATCATTCTGCAAAAATGGCTTTCCTGTGCTTGGAAATTGCAATTCTAGAAGCTTCTTCATTCTCTTTTCCACTTTTTTACATTTGGACTTTCCGGATAGATTTTCGTAAGACAAAAGACTATCCTTATGCTGATATAATTCCGCCCCTAGAATTTCGTGTGTTTTAGAATTTCTCCATTCTGTGTATCGCCATTCTCCGTCGGTGGTCGTGACGCCCATGATTTTTTCTCCTCGGGCATAGACACTATAAGCTGCTTCATCCCATTTTTTATTAGGATTGTTCAATACAGGTACGATACTTTTCCCGTCTGAAATGGGTGCCGATTCCAAATCGCAGATATCAACCAAAGTTGAAAATATATCCACATTTTCTACTAATGCATCCGATGTTTTTGCAGTCACTCTTTTTTTATACGATGTTTCTCTACTGATGATGAGAGGTACTCTTACATCAATCTCCATGTTAGATTGTTTGCACCATGAAGCATACTCACCGATTTTGTAACCGTGGTCGCTCATAAAGATAATCAAGGTATTTTTTCTTAGATCCAAATTTTCTAGAGTGGTCATTATTTTTCCAATCTGAGCATCGATATAGCTTACACTAGCATGATATCCATGGATAAGATCCAAAGTCAAATCATCATCTAAATCTCCTTCATTTGGAATATTTGAATAGCCTTTCAATTCGCCCCATGGGCTCAAAGCTAATCTGTAAGCACCTTCAGGCTTTTTCCTTGATGGTACACTAAATTTACTTTTATCGTATAAATCCCAATATTTTTTTGGAGAATTAAATGGTAAATGTGGTTTACTTAAACCTACAAACATTATAAACTTTTCATCCTTTACTTGTTGGAGTGTCTCTATCGCATATTGAGCCGCGCGTCCATCTTTGTATGCTTCATCTGCGACTTCTGCGTCTTCAAAAGCGGGACCTTTTAATGGTTTTACGCCCTCTTCTTTTAGACGATTCATTAATGCGATGTTTTCAGGTTTAAAATAACTATTGCTTTCTTTTCCATGATAGGTAGTCCATACATTCTTGTCATCTATACCGTGATGATATACTTTACCTATGCTAATGGTTTTGTATCCATTTTTATTGAATAATTGAGGTAATGAAACCACCTTCTTATTTACTTTTCTTAATGGGGTAAATATGCTGTAAATACCTAAGCTTTCTGGACGCAAACCAGTCAGAGTACTCATTCTCGAGGGCGCACAAATGCCTTGCTGGACATAAGCCTTATTAAACATCACGCCATCATTTGCTAGCTTATCTATATTAGGAGTTATGGCCGTTTCGCTACCATAACAACCAAGTTCTGCTCGCAAATCATCTATATAAAATACGAGTACGTTGGGTTGATTGTCTTGCGCATTGCTGTTTATAATGTAGAAAGCGGCAATAAATAAAGCTATAAATTTTTTCATTTCACTATTTTTAAATCACCCTATATTATAGAGTTTGTTTATTCCAAGCGCTTTAGCAAGCGATCTTTGTCTCATCAATTTTAGTATACCATGCAACATCAACTGTCGTACAGCTTAACATCTGTTTTCATCAGTCCAGCTTTCAATCTATAAACAATTCATCAATAAATGGCCCACTTTGTCCTGTGGTTTCTAGTCTGATGCTATTTGCTCCAGCTTTGAAGAACACTTTTGCTCTGACACCTCGCCAGTTTTGTATCCACCCTCCAGTTGGTTTAAATTCAAAGGTTTTTACAAATTCGTCATTCACATACAACTTCATGGGATACTGATTATATTCATCATTGTGCATATATCTGAAACGGATATTATAGTCTTTTCCTTCTCCGTCGTTTTCCTTATACCAAGTAATAGCTCCTTCTTTTCCATCAAATTTTACAAAACCAGTACCTTTATAGTGGTGTGCGTCTTCGCTCGATCTAGCGGCTCCTTCAAGCTTGGCATTTTCAGCTGAAATATTAATTCCTCTGCCAATCCACATATCCTTGGAGTGTTCATCTCCCCAAAATAGTCCTTCGTTTTTTCCGAACTTTTCGTTCATGCTTAGGATTACTTTTCCGTTTTGTCTGACTATGGCCTTTACGGTTGTTCCATCAGTAATGGCGAAGGGAGTTTTATAGATAATTCCGTTTGTTTCAGGATTTTCTCCATTAGTGGTATAGCGAATCTCTAAATCAGAAAAGTTATTTTTTCCTAATATTCCTACCTGTTTTGCTTCAATGGTAATTTTATTAGAGACATACAAGGCTTTATCACCCAATATCGCGCCTGTAATGATTGACGCATTTTGAGCATTCTCTTTTTCTTCTATAAACAATCTATTTTTTCCAAAAAACAGACTTCTAAAATCGGCGTCTGTTCTACTCGTTGGGTCAATAGGATTTCCGTTTTCTATTGAAATTTTTTCAATATCTCCTTGCAGGCGGTAATACACTTTGTTTTCTGAGTAAGGAAAAAGATTATCGGCTTCATCAAGCCCTTCGGATGTTATGATATAGCAAGAAGTAAATCCCGCTTCCGCCTCTAGTTTTTGTAAATTCGTCTCTAATTTTGACGGTTGTTTAGCGGTTCTAAAAGAGGTTCTTTTTACTTCTTTGCCGTTTTTGTAAGCGACCGCTTCTAACTTGCCTTGCTGATAAGGCACTTTCCATTCACATTGCATTTCATTCCAAACTTTGCCCGGTTGGTCTTTTCCCAAAGATTTACCGTTGAGAAATAATTCCACTTCATCTGCATTGGAATAAACCCAAACTGGAATGACCGTCCCTTCTTTCATTCTCGGATGCGTCCAATGGGGTAGTATATGGACCATTGGTTCGTACGTCCATTGACTTTGGTAGAAATAGAAAAGATCCTTCTTAAAACCCGCCACATCCAAAGCGCCGCCCATAAACAAATTAAAAGGCAGACCGCCATGCGCTAGTCCAGCCTCTCCATAGTAATCAAAACCAGTCCATCTGAAGTGTCCGCTATGCCATGGATGATCACGCATGACTTCCCAATATTTTCGGGCAGAAACCCTGACGGTAGCATTATCATAAGAAGAATTGAAACTTTGTTTTCGGTTTTTCCAATCTTTAGGATTGATGCCCTCATAGAAGAAAATTTCTTTCTCCGTCAGATTTGGCAAAGGGTACGTGCCTGGCAGTTCATTATCTCTCCACCAAGTTTGTGTTCTGTAGTATCCTCGTGTCTGCCAAGTATGTGGTGCTTCGGTAGAAATAAATGGTTTGTCAAATTGAGCGTTTTCAATGAATTTCTGCGTTTCAGAACCTCCATTTACTCCTTCAATATCCATATCTTCAGGATTTCCCGCCCCAGAGGTAAAGTGTCTGGTTGGGTCTAATCTTTTCCCAAATTTCACCAATTCAGACGCAATATCGTCATGCGTTTCATTTCCCAAACTCCACACAAAAACACTCGGGTGGTTTCGGTCTCTCATAATCCATTCTGTCACATCCCGTTGCCACCATTCATCAAACGCCTGTTTACCATAATCTTCGGGTGCTTTTTTGTGCCAACCGTCAAATATTTCATCCATGACCAACAAACCTATTTCATCACAGAGATCATAAAACATCGGTGGAGTAGGATTGTGAGAAGGGCGAATAGCATTGATACCCATGTCCTTCAAAGACTTTAATTTCCAACGTAACATCGGCTTAGTCCAGGCTCCTCCGACGGGGCCGCCTTCCCAATGTTCGCAAACGCCTTTTAGCTTTATGTTTTCTCCGTTTAGCCAAAAACCAGTATCTGTTTTCCACTCTACTTTTTTGAATCCGAAAGTTGTTTTTACTTCGTCAATCACTTTATCTCCATCCAATATTTGGGTAGTAGCTTGATATAAAACCGGTGTTTCAGGACTCCATAATTCAGGATTCTTTATTTTTAGATCAACTCTACTATTCGAACCTTTAATGTCTAGCGTGTTGGTATCTAATACATTACCAGTAGGAGATAAGATGATTATATTACTTTTTAAATTTTGCAATGAGGTACTATAATCTACGTTGACAGTGACGGTCGCTTGGTGTTTCTCTATTTTTGGAGTGGTTATAAACACCCCATTTGGAACAATATGACTCGGATTCACCTCATTTAGGCTTACCGGCGCATATATACCGCATGGGTGATACCATCTGGCGGAGGGCTCCAGACTATTATCGACTCTCACCGAGATTGTATTTTTACCTTCCTCTAAATATCTCGAAATATCGTAACGAAAACTTATATACCCATAAGGTCTTTTGCCAAGGCGATTACCATTAATCCAAACCTCACTATTCATATAGACACCATCAAAATTGATATAGTTGATGTTTGATAAACTTTTCCTTTTTACTTCGAATGTTTTGCGATACCAGCCAATCCCGCCATCGTGATAGCCACCACCTTGACCTTGGTCGCCTCCTTTTCTTACTCCTTTTTCAAAAGACCAATCGTGGGGTACGTTTAAATGATTCCAATCAGAAATATCTAATTCCTCATCAGAGTATGGTGGATTGTCTTCTAGAATAAAATGCCAATCATTATTGAAATTGGTTACTGTACGCTGAGAAAAAACCACAATGGCTATTGACAAAAACACAAACAACATGATATATTTTCGCATAATTATTTTTCAGGTTGTGGATTTTCATTTAATAAGATCATAGCGAATTACTAAATATGGTATGGCTAATTATCCAATTAGGATATCAAAATTTCTAGATCTATTTAATACGATTCATTTGAATCTCCTTTTGTGGAAGTAAAATTAAAATAAATGACTCCTTAAAAATGATTATTTAATACGGGGATTCTGTCCTGTACTTTCCTGTGAAGGAGATAACCTATCTTTCGTACATTCCTACGGGTAAGTTGTAGAAGTATCCTCAGCAAGACCAGCTTTATTCTTGGGTGGGTAGACAGAATGTAGAATTACAAGAGTGAAAAAAACTTATTTCAGCTCTTATTTCTACCTTAGCATGATTACCGAAAGATGAAACAGACTCAAAAAATAACTATAAAATGCTAACATTCGGAATTATTGGTGCCGGGATGATTGCTAATTTTCATGCCCAAGCCATCCAAGCTATGAAAGGTGGAAAATTGGGAGCAATCTATGCTAGGAATCCACAGAAGGCTTTGGACTTTGGTTTAGTATACAACTGTACTCCTTATTCTGATCTGAATGATTTATTGGCAGATGAATCTATCGATATTGTTACCATTGCTACACCTTCTGGTACACATCTGGAACCAGTCATTGCTGCTGCCAAAGCGGGAAAGCATATTATCTGCGAAAAACCATTAGAAATAACACCTGATAGAATTGTGGAAATGATTCAAGTTAGTAAAGAGAATAAAGTGGTGTTGGCAGGAATATTTAATCGTCGTTTCAATCCAGCGGTAGAAGCTTTAAAAAAAGCAACAGACCAAGGTCGATTTGGTCAATTAACACTCTGCGACGCTTATGTCAAATGGTATAGATCGCAAGAGTACTACGATTCTGGAGCTTGGCGAGGTACCTGGAAATTAGACGGAGGTGGTGCTCTAATGAACCAATCCATACATACGATTGATCAATTGATCTATCTAGCTGGTGATATCAAAAGACTATCTGCTTCTATTACCTGTCTGACGCATGATAGGATAGAAGTAGAAGATACCGCAGTAGCAATATTAGAGTTTGAAAATGGAGCCCGTGGCGTTATTCAAGGATCGACTTCTTGTTGGTCTAGTAATGGGCATCCAGCGGAAGTTCATCTTTGCGGTAGCGAAGGTTCTGTGTTTATGACTGATGAATCATTTCGAGTTTGGGATTTTAAAACTCACAATATTGATGATGATTTCATTAAAGAGAATTTGATGAGCGATACCAATCAGGGGATAGGCGCCAATGATCCTTCAGACATTGATTTTTACGGTCATTTACGTAATTTTGAGGATGTGGTAGAAGCAATAAAGACGGGAAGAGAGCCATTAATAACAGGAGAAGAAGCATTGAAAGCGGTCCATGTTATAGATGCTATCTACCGTAGTGCACAACAGAATGGAGCTTGGATAACTTTAGAGTAAAACGACCTTGGTTGAGTTGTCACTTCGGTGTTAGCTCAATCAATTTTACACTATGTGGTTCTAAATCTATTTCTAATGCAATATTCTCATCTGATACTTCTACGAGAGAATCAGTAACTGTTTGTGGTAGTTCGGCCAACATTTGATATTTATCTAAATTAGAATTCAATACATCTATCCAGCCTTCTTGAAAATAGTCAGAAGGCCTGTTACCATAGATCCGACCGTTTGTAACAGGAACTCCGGCATCTATTACATCTTTATAAAGTTCGTGCATAAAAACACCGTGCGTTTTATCAACAGTCCATTCATTCATAGTCCATTCTTTACTGTCGGTTATTTCTCCACCTCTAATCCGTGGATATAGGGTTCTACTGGAAGTGCTGGTCCTTGACGGATTATGGTTATAGATCAATACATAAATTTTTTCATCTTTCACTACGGGTATCGCTCCTACAAATCCGCTGCTAGATGTAGCCGCTTCCACTCGATCTCCTCCTTCCATCATCTGTAACATTGAGGTTACATTTTTTCTTCCCTGAGGCAGGGAGCTGGCCTCCACCTCTTGTCCCCAATCGTAGATTTCAGTAATACCATACTGATACGCCATATCGGCAATGGTGGCGTACCAACTTGCTCCTAATTCTGTTGCGTCTGCTAAGCTGATTCCTCTTTTACCATTTTCATCTCTCAACATTCCAAATTCCTGAATATCAAAAGGGATATTGCTAAATTGTGAATAACTGTTTAATTTGTTTCGATAAGACTCTGCCACTCCTGGCAGTTTTACTGTATTTTGATCTATTTTTTCATAATAAGAAATACTAAAAAAATCCATTTTTGTTCCCTGTTCTCCAGTGGCATAGTTAGTCCCGGTGGCACAGTGATCTATCAATTCGGTGGTAAAAGTGGCTACACCTTCAGTTAGTAAATTACCAGGGCCAATAATCGCGTCAGGAATAACTTGTAAGACCTCATCCACCGTAATGTCATAGTGTCTGAAATATTCATTTTTGGTTCCTCGCCAATGGTCAGGCGAAAAATTAGGTTCGGTACCTACTCTAAATCGCCATGTTTTCACTTCCTCCATTCCGAATTCGTCCACAAGAGTTTGTAAAAAGGCATTGATATATTGGCGCCATAGATTATAATCAACAGGTGGTTTTGAGTTGCCATAAGTATCTTCAAGTCTTGGCGGACTCATCTCCCAAGGAACATTATCCAAAACTATACGTGGTTTAAATCCTGTTTGCATAAAATTTTGCATGCTTGTAATTAGTCCACTAAAATCAGTAACGATGTCACCCGAAGCATCCACTCCCTGATAGAAGGTATTCTTATCGTCTAATCGTCCCCCTAGCATTCTTACTAGATTATAATTATTCGTATAAGGTTTTATACTTTCAATATCAGCTCTGAAATTAGCACTATTGAATCTTGTTTGATTTACCATAGGTCGAGTAGACCAAAAAGAATACATTGGTCCTTTTATCGCATTGGTGTTTATGTTTACTATTTTGTCAGGGTCTATATCCATTGTCTGGGGATCCTCTACAGGCGGATCGATTATTTCTGTCTCACTACAAGCAAAAAGTAGAACAATACTAACAATGATCAGATTGAAAGTACACAACCTTGTTTTAGAAAAAATGGACATTATGTTAATTTTTAATTATTTTAATTTTTAAATTTAAGGGACTCTCATGATATTGGCATCCTGTAGTTACATGGGGTAACGAAGCACGATTATTAAAAATGAACAGTACAGTACAGGATGTTCCTAATCTCAAAGCTTATTAACTTACGAAATTATAGACTGAAATCTATGCTCAAAATGAAATACCATGCTTTCTTTTTTTACAATTTACTTATAATTTGTTTATATACAAATATAGGTGTCGCACAAAGTCAAGTCACTAATCTAATAACAGAATACCAAATAAATCCCATAGGTATAGAGGTAATGAAACCAAGATTTAGTTGGCAAATTTTATCTGACCAAAATAATGTTAAACAAACAGCGTATGAAGTTAGAGTTGCCTCGACCAAGGCACATTTGACGGTAGAAAGAAAATTGCTTTGGTCTTCTAAAAAGACCAAAAGCGACCAATCTGTAAATGTTGAATATCAAGGTCCTACACTTGCTTCTATGCAGCGTGCTTATTGGCAAGTTAGAATTTGGGATCAGAATAATCAAGTTTCTGAATGGAGTGAGGTGTCATTCTGGGAAATGGGCATTTTAAAAACAGAAGAATGGGGTGCTCATTGGATCACTAAGACGGATGATATTCAAGAAGAGGAATCTCTGCCAGCTCACTATTACCGAAAAGAATTTACAAGTATAAAAAAAGTAGAACGTGCAAGAGTGTATGTTACGTCATTAGGTTTATATCAATTGTTCCTAAATGGAAAAAAAGTGGGAGATGACCTTTTTACACCAGGCTACACCAGTTATCACAAACGATTGCAGTATCAGACCTATGAGGTGACCGATATGCTTGAAAAGAACAACGCTATAGGTGCTATCGTAGGTGATGGTTGGTATCGTGGTTTTTTGGGTTGGAAAGGTAAGCGCAGTTACTATGGAAAACAATTGGGTCTCTTAGTTCAGTTAGAAATAGAATATACGGACGGCACTAAAGAAACCATAACGACTGATAGCAATTGGAAAACTGGATATGGACCTATATTAAAATCCGATATTTATAATGGAGAGATATATGATGCTCGATTAGCAATGAAAGATTGGTCAACTTATGGATTTGATGATGCCGAATGGTCTAATGCGAGTCTTTTAGATTATCCAAAAGATCATCTAGTGTCCTCTCCTAGTCCTCCCGTAAAAGCAATAGAAACTATCGAGCCTATAGCACTAATCACCACACCCAAAGGAGAGACAGTATTAGACCTCGGGCAGAATATAGTAGGCTGGGCTCGGATGAAAGTCAAAGGAGAAAAAGGGCATAAAGTAGTTTTGAAATTTGCAGAAGTATTAGATAAGGATGGTAATTTTTTTACCACTAATTTACGAGCTGCTGAAGCAACTGACACCTACACTTTAATGGGGGAAGGGGAAGAAGTATTCGAACCACATTTTACTTTTCATGGATTTAGATATGTGAAGGTGGAAAATTACCCGGGACCGATTACAAAAGAAGATATAACAGGTGTGGTCATTCACTCGGACATAAAACCCACGGGGACTTTTTCTTGCTCTGATACTTTGATCAATCAACTGCAAAGTAATATTCAATGGAGTCAGAAAGATAATTTCTTGGATATACCTACGGATTGTCCTCAACGGGATGAGCGAGTAGGCTGGACAGGAGATGCTCAAGTTTTTAGTCCAACTGCCGCTTTTAATTTTGATGTTGCAGGTTTTTTTACCAAATGGTTAAGAGATTTAGACGCAGATCAAATGCCCAATGGCGCTGTACCCAATGTGATACCCGATATGCTCGAAGGAGAGCGTGGTATCATATCTAAAGGCGGAGCTACAGGTTGGGCAGATGCTGCCGTAATTGTCCCATGGACGGTATACCAAGCTTATGGTGATAAGCGTATATTGACAGATCAGTATGCTAGCATGAAAGCATGGGTTGATTTTATGAAAAAAAAATCTGGAGAAGATTATTTATGGAATACGCCCCGTTATTGGCATTGGGGAGACTGGTTGGCTTTTAATACAGACAAGCCAGACTATGCAGGTTCGGTAACAGAGAAAGATTTGATCGCGACGGCTTACTTTTATCATTCTACAAATTTATTGAGAAAAAGCGCTTTGATTATTGGAAAGAAAGAAGATGCAGCCGCCTATGAAGAGTTAGCCCAAAATATCAAATCGGCTTTTGCCAATGAGTATATCACTCCTAATGGTCGGCTAGTTTCCCATACGCAAACTGCTTATGCTTTAGCGCTTAGTTTTGACTTGATTCCAACTGAATTAATAGATAAATCTGCACAGTATTTTGCAGCAGATGTCAAAAGATTTGGGCACTTGACTACAGGTTTTCTTGGCACGCCTCTTCTTTGCAGTACCTTGTCAAAAATAGGTAGAGATGATTTGGCGTTCATGCTTATAAATCGCAAGGAGTATCCATCCTGGCTATATCCCGTTACTCAAGGGGCGACCACTATATGGGAGCGTTGGGATACTCAAAAGCCAGATGGTACGATTATCGAAGGGATGAATAGTTTCAATCACTATGCATACGGTGCGATAGGAGAGTGGCTATATAGCTATGTGGCTGGACTGAGTATCGACCCACAACACCCAGGCTACAAACATATTATTTTTAGACCTCATCCCGGCGGAGGTCTTACTCATGCAAATGCTGAGTATCTATCCCAATATGGCTTGGTGAAATCTGCTTGGGAAATTAAGAGTGGTTACTTTAATTATACCATAGAGATTCCTGCCAATACAATGGGCACCATTATTTTACCCAATGCACAATTATCCGAAGTAACTCTAAATTCATCTGAAATTGTTAAATCAAAGGATGTCCAACAAGTAGATAATCAAGTGGTTTTGGAATTGGGTTCTGGAAAGTATCATTTGAGATGTCCTATGTAGAATGAAGTATTTTAAATACTGAAAAAAATTATTGAAATGGATAATAAAAGAAGAAATGTATTGAAAAGCCTAGCGCTTGCACCAGGTCTCTTGGGTGCTTCTAGCTTTTTCGCTCGTCCAAGAATGTCAACTTCTGTCTCGACGCGAGTACAATATAGTATAAATGCCTTCACATTCAATTCCATGCTCGCAAGTGGAGAAATGACACTTGTCGATATGATGGAGTTTGCCTCTTCTCTTGGTCTAAATGCAGTTGATTTAACGGGCTATTATTTTTCTGAGTACCCAAATGTGCCAGATAACAAAACATTATTTCAGTTGAAAAAGAAAGCACTACAATTGGGATTAAATATTTCGTGGACAGGTGTTAGAAATAACTTCGTCAAACCTGATAAAGCTTCTAGAGATTCTGATATTAAAATGATAAAAGATTGGTTGGATGTATCCTCAACACTTGGTGCTTCTATTATGCGGATCTTTGCAGGAAAGGGAAAATACGGACTATATAGCAAAGAAGAGGTTAAAGAATGGATGGTATCTGATTTTCAAGAATGTGCGAGGTATGCTGAGGAAGTAGGTGTGATGATCGGTATGCAACACCACAATGATTTTCTATATGAAGCTGATGAAATCATTGATATATTAAAAAGGGTTAATTCTGATTGGTTTGGATTGAATCTAGATATAGGAAGTCTAAGAAAAGGAGATCCTTACAAAGAAATTCAAAAATTGGCTCCCTTTGCTAATTACTGGTTTATCAAAGAACTGGTTTATGTGGATGGAGTTGCAGAACCTGTGAATATGAGGAAGATTGCCAACATACTGAAGGAATCAGATTACACGGGTTATATTTCTTTCGAAAGTCTTAGCGATGGTGACCCAAAAGAAATCGTAACCTCTATGTTCTATGATTTTAAAACAGAATATGAAAAATTATCATGATGAAAGTATGTTTTTGATAATTCCTGCAATTATGGATGCAGGAAAACCCATCTTATGTTTAGAAGCACCATAGTACAGGATGGAGAAAAGTAAATACCTTTTTATTTTGAGGAAATTTTTATAACAGATTTTACTAAAATAGCTTATGTACTCAAAAAATAATTACAAAAAACATTTGATAAAACTATTTGCATTACTCGTTTTGTTTTCGGGGTGTCAGGGTGTAAATAATAAAGATAAATCATGGGAGAAAATATTTGACGGCAAGAGTCTTAAGGGTTGGTCGATAAAAGGAGGAGAAGCTACCTACGACGTCAAAGACGGTATTATTACAGGCACTACTGTTGCTAATACGCCCAACACTTTCCTTACAACAGATAAGATGTATGGAGATTTTATACTTGAACTAGACTATCTGGTAGATCCATCTATGAATTCTGGAATTCAAATCAGGAGCAATAGTTTTCCTCATTATCAAGATGGTAGAGTGCATGGTTATCAAGTAGAAATAGACCCCTCGAAGCGGGCGTGGAGTTGCGGCATTTATGATGAAGGAAGGCGAAAATGGTTGGCTACATTAGAAGACAATCCCAAAGCACAAAAAGCTTTCAAACAGAATGAATGGAATTCCTATCGCATAGAAGCTATTGGTGACACGATCAAAACATGGATTAATGGCATGCCTGCTGCACATTTGATAGATGAAATGACGGCTTCAGGATTCATAGGGTTACAGGTGCACAGTATTAAAAAAGCGGATAAAGCAGGTACACAAATCAAATGGAGAAATATTCGGATTATGACTGAAAATCTTGCCGACCATACGATGAAAACTCCGCTGATACCTATAGTTACAAAAAATAAATTAACAC
This sequence comes from uncultured Saprospiraceae bacterium, assembly GCA_938007965.1. Taxonomy (GTDB): domain Bacteria; phylum Bacteroidota; class Bacteroidia; order Chitinophagales; family Saprospiraceae; genus CAJXUU01. Next base: position 55,304 of record CALLMH010000045.1, read on the forward strand.
AAGACGAAGCAAAAAAAGGATGGAAACTACTCTGGGATGGAGAGACAACTAATGGCTGGAGAGGTGCGAAATTAACTACTTTTCCAAATGATGGCTGGGTGATTGAAAACGGGGAATTAAGCGTGTTGGAAAATGGAGGAGAAGAATCAGCCGCAGGCGGTGATATTGTTACGAATGAAGAATATGAAGATTTTGAACTCAAGCTTGAATTCAAAATAACTGAGGGAGCCAACAGTGGTATAAAATACTATGTAGATACTGAAATCAATAAAGGGCCTGGCTCTTCTATCGGTTTGGAATATCAAATATTGGATGATGCACGTCATAAAGATGCTAAACTTGGTAGCCATGAAGGCAGCAGAACATTGGCTTCTCTCTATGACTTGATCAAAGCGGATCCAGATAAGTTTGTCAATGATATTGGAGAATGGAATACAGCTTATATAAAATCAAAAGACAATCAGGTAGAGCACTGGCTCAATGGACAAAAGGTTTTATCCTATGAGCGAAAAGGAGATGAGTTTTTAAAACTAGTAAGCGAAAGTAAATATGCCAAATGGCCAAATTTTGGCACTTTAAGTAAAGGACAAATATTACTACAAGACCACGGCAATAAGGTTTCTTTTAAAAATATCAAAATTAGAACCCTTTAAACGAACAGGCCTACAATCATCAAATCTTTAAAAGAACAAGAATGAAATCAAGAAGAAATTTTATCAAAATGGTAGGGTCTACCGCTGCAGTAGTCACCTTAGAAAGCTTATCTTTCCCTCAGAGAGGATATGCGAATATCCTAGGTGCTAACGATCGAATAAATATTGCTGTTATAGGAGTAAGAAGTAGAGCAAAAGCATTGACAAAAGCGATTGCAAAATATCCAAATACAAAAATTATTTATACTTGTGATGTTGATGACAGCATTATCGAGAAGAATAATGTATTCTGTCAAAAGACGCTTGGATATGTCCCGAAAGTCGAAAAAGATTTCCGTAAGGTTTTAGAAGATAAGGATGTAGATGCTGTATTTATTGCAACGCCAGAACATTGGCATACCCCGATGAGTATCATGGCATTGCAGGCGGGAAAACATGTCTATGTAGAAAAGCCGTGCAGTCATAATCCTCACGAAAATGAACTGCTGGTAAAGGCGCAAAAGAGGTATGGTAAGAAGGTGCAAATGGGCAATCAACAGCGTTCTGCGGCTACCTCTATATTAGCAGTGAAGGAAATCAAAGAAGGAATTATAGGCGAAGTATATAAGGGTGAAGCTTACTATTCAAACAATAGAAAAAGTATAGGTATCGGAAAAGAAGCACCTATACCGAAAGGGTTAGACTGGGAACTATGGCAAGGTCCAGCCCCACGCAAAACTTATAAAGACAATATTCATCCTTATAACTGGCACTGGTTCAAAAATTGGGGAACTGGAGAGATACACAATAATGGTACCCACGAAATTGATGTTTGCCGTTGGGCTATGGGGTTAGACTTACCTGAGAGCGTAACCTCATTTGGAGGGAAGTTTACATATCAGGATGATTGGGAATTTCCCGATAATCAGCAAGTTACTTTCAACTATAAAGACGATAAATTTATCACATGGACAGGTCATAGCCGAGGGGTCATCAAGCCAGATCAGCCAGGCAGAGGAGCGACTATCTACGGCAGCAAAGGTATAATCACCTTAAGTCGAAATGCCTATGAGCTATATGGTTTGGGAGGTAAGTTGATAAAAAAAGAATTGGAAGAAAATCAAAGCGCAACTACTGATTTAGTAGGTGGAGGCGGATTAGATGTCAATCACATTGCTAATTTCCTGGATGCTGTCAAAAAGGATATCCAACAAAATTCTCCAATTGAAGATGCAAGTATAAGTACGATGCTATGTCACTTAGGAAATATTGCACAAGATGTGGGTAGGACTATTCATATAGATAATAAAACAGGTCGCATATCTGATGACGCAGAGGCCATGACACATTGGAAAAGAGAGTATGAGAAGGGTTGGGAATCCGAATTTTCTGGATAATATCATTGACTCAGTTATTTACTAATTGAAATTTAGAGATATACAAATAATCCAGAAAACTCAAGTCATGAATTTTAAAATATTATGTGTAGCCCTATCTCTTTTCACCTTTAAGAATTGTGATACGAAAAAGAATGATTTCTTTGAAGAGAAGGATGGCTTTATTGCTGTAGAGGCAGAAGATTTTCATAGTCAAGAATTGGATGAAATTAGAAAATGGTATCGAGTAGATGAAGAGCATACGCCTAATGTCCAACCAGATATAGACGGAAATCATGCCGCATCAGCAAGTGGAAAATCATACCTAGAAATATTGCCAGATACCAGAACAAATCACGATGAAGAATTGGTGAGAGGAGAGAATTTCTCCAACATGCCAGGAAAATTAGGCATCCTCAATTATAAAGTAAAATTTAATAATTCAGGTAAGTATTATGTCTGGGTAAGGTGTCACGCAACAGGAACAGAGGATAATGGTATACATGTAGGATTGAATGGGGAATGGGTAGAGAGTGGACGCAGGATACAATGGTGTAATAGTCAGAACAAATGGACTTGGGATAGTAAGCAAAGAACCAAAGAAGAACACTGTGGTATAGAAAAGCAAATTTACCTAGAAATCCCCAAAGCGGGTGTACATACCATCTCATTTTCAATGCGAGAGGATGGTTTTGAATTTGATAAGTGGATAATGAGTAAGGAATATAATATTTCAGAAAGAATAGAAAATCCTTAATATAGCTCTAATGCACTTAGCTATAATTTTGAATTAATGTGCTCATAGCATAAAAATAACCACATGGAACGAAGACATTTTCTACAATCAAGTACCGCTGCTAGTTTAGGATTGTTATTTCCGTTTATGGGCTGTCAGCAAGTATCTACTGAATCAGCTACTGAGCAAACGGTTTATCAAGAATTAGTATATTCACTATTAAAAGATTGGTGTGATGCCATGCTAAAATTGCAAATTAATAGGCCCGAAGACGACGAAGTTCATGGTGCATTAGACTGTCCAGCATGTAATAAAATTCACGGGCGATGTATGGATGCCGTATACCCATTTATGTACATGGCTGAGAAAACAGGTGATTCAAAGTATATGAACGCAGCGATAGACGTGATGGAATGGTCAAAAAATGTGACGAGACCTGATGGTAGCTGGACGGTAATTCCAAATCCAAAATCATGGAGAGGTATTTCGGTATTTGGGGCCATAGCATTGGGAGAAGCACTACATTATCATGGACAAATCTTGCCAGCTGATATCAAGGAAAAATGGATGGATAGATTATCCAGAGTAGGAGACTATTTATACAAGAACTTTGATATGACTTTTACAAATATCAATTATGGCTTTACTGTGGTATATGCATTAAATCTATTGGGCAGGATATTAGAAAACGAAACATATCTTACTAGAAGTAGAACACTCGCTAAAGAGATTAAAAATTGGTTTACGACACCACATCATTTACTTTATGGAGAAGCAAAACCAAGTAATAAAAAAAGTGATAAAGGACTTTTTGGCGTAGACTTAGGATATAATGTAGAGGAATCATTAAACGGCGTGGTGCAGTATGCGCTTATAGAGAAAGATGAAGAGCTACTTCAGTTATTGACGAAAGTCCTTGAAGGGCATTTGAATTTCATGTTACCAGATGGAGGCTGGGATAATAGTTGGGGGACACGACAATACAAGTGGAGCTATTGGGGTAGTCGTACTACCGATGGCTGCCAGATTGCTTTTGGTATGATGGCGGATAGAAATCCTGCATTCGGAACAGCCGCCTATCTGAGTACAGAATTATTAGCGCGCTGTACATCCGATGGTCTTATCCATGGAGGATTACATTATCAGACCCATGGTGTCAAACCTTGCGTGCATCATACATTTACCCATGCTAAACCATTGACTACATTACTGCATGAGTACGACCGAACAGCTAAAATCAATAAGAACGCCACTTTGCCGATAGTCGACGCGGATGGTATTCAGCATTTTCCAGAGATAGACGTGTGGCTGGCAGCCAAGGGGGATTTTAGAGCTACTATTTCGACATATGATTTTATTTACAAAGAAAAAGCACAACAGGGGAGTGGCGGCTCCATATGTGTACTATATCATATGAAGGTAGGGCCTTTATTTACCGCGAGTATGGCTAAATATTTATTAGTAGAAAAAAATAATCAGCAACCCAATCCAGGCGAAGAAGAGGTAGTGCTGACACCACGGATAGAAATGTTCGAGGATGGAGAATGGTACACTAATATCTATGATCTGAAAGCAATGGTCGAAACCGAAGAGGATGAAAAGTCTTGCCATTTTAAGGTGGATGCTAGTTTGGTCAATGAAAACAGGCAATCACCGAATGGAGAAAACTCAAAGTATCAGTTTGATTATTTATTGGATGCCGAAAAAGTAGAAATCAGAGCTCAACAAAGAAATGCAGCTAAAAAGGTATCAACTGCGAGATTAGTCTTACCAATAATCTCTCCTACAGGTGAACCAGTCAAGCAAATATCTCCCAATCGGATTGAAATCAGTAAACCAGGAGGGTTGCTGATCGTGGAGGCCAATGTGTCATTACAAATAAAAGAAATGGAAAAAGAGCGTGCATTTAATATGGTGCCAGGAGTAGAAGCGGTACCAATTTTTGCATCTTTTGAAAATATTAAAGTAGATGAAATAATATGCACGATAAGGGTTGTATAGATTGATTGAGTAGGTCTATATTTTGATACAATTCCATTTATTTTTTCAACATTGACAATATGATTCTTAAAACCATACAGTACAGGATAGAGTATTTTTTTAAAGAATCTATATTAGCATTGAGAATTACATAACAATAATAGAAGATGAAAGTAAAAGATAAAAAGGGTAAAAAAAATTTCAATTATGTTGACTATTTATGGGATGATATAGAGGCTAAAAGATTAGGTGATGACCAAGTAGCTCTCTTTCTCTATCGCTCAAATTTGTTAGGTGCGGATCTAAGAATTACAAATTATGGTGGTGGAAATACAAGTTGTAAGACTATTGAGAAGGACCCTCTTACCAAAGAAGAAGTAGAAGTAATGTGGGTAAAAGGTTCTGGTGGTGATATCGGAACATTGACTCGACAAGGGATAGCCGGTCTATATACAAAAAGACTTCGCGCATTAAAAAATGTATATCGAGGATTAGAATTTGAAGACGAAATCGTGCCTCTCTACTACCATTGTCTGTATGATTTAGATAGTAGAGCTCCATCTATCGATACAGCACTGCACGGCTTATTACCATTCAAACATATCGATCATTTACACCCTGATGCTCTAATCTCTATAGCTGCCGCCAAAGACAGCGAAGCTATAACTAAAGAGATCTGGGGAGATACTATGGGATGGGTACCTTGGCAAAAGCCAGGGTTCGATTTGGGCTTACAGTTAGAAAAATGTCTGAATGATAACCCAGGTATTAGAGGCATCGTATTGGGTAGTCATGGTTTGTTCACTTGGGGAGATACCTCCTATGAATCTTACATTAATAGTCTCGAAGTGATCGAAATGGCTGCAAAATATATTGCAGATAGAGAAGGTAAGGATAGACCTGTTTTTGGAGGTCAAGTCATAGAAAGTCTACCAGCAGAAGACCGTAAAGATCAAGCTGCAAAATTAGCTCCTATTTTGAGAGGTTTATGCTCTTCTTATCAGCGAATGGTAGGACACTTCACGGATGATGAGCGTGCCTTACAATTTATGAATAGTAAAGATTCAGCTAAGTTGGCACCGCTGGGTACCTCTTGCCCTGATCATTTTTTGAGGACGAAAATCCAACCATTGGTATTGAATATTCCAGCTAAAGCTGACTTAAATGATCTAGCAGTAGTCAAGGAAAAAATTGAGCCGCTTTTCGAACAATATAGAAAAGAATATCAGGCCTATTATGATTCATGCAAACATGATAACAGTCCAGCGATTCGTGATCCTAATCCAGTTGTGATATTATATCCGGGTGTCGGTATGTTCACACTTGCAAAAAATAAGCAGACGGCACGTGTTGCTAGTGAATTCTATCTGAATGCGATCAATGTAATGAGAGGTGCAGAAGCTATATCTGAATATACAGCACTTCCTCGTCAAGAAGCTTTTGATATAGAATATTGGTTGCTCGAAGAAGCAAAATTGCAACGACAACCAAAAGAGAAACCCCTATCTCGTAAAGTAGTGATGATTACTGGAGCCGGTGGTGGAATCGGAAAAGCAATAGCTGATAAGATGGCTGAAGAAGGGGCTAATGTAGTCTTGACAGATATCAGTGAAGAGCGATTAAAAGAAGCAAATGCGACTTACAAAAGAGATGTTTCTACCTACGCATTGTGTGATGTGTCTAACTCTCGATCCATCGCAGATGCGTACGATACCGCTTGTCTAGAATTCGGTGGAGTGGATATAATCATTCATTCTGCAGGTCTAGCGATTTCTAAATCTTTATCGGATACCTCGTTGAAGGATTGGGATTTACTACAAGATGTGTTGGTAAAAGGTCAATTCAATCTAGCTAAAGAAGGAGTAGATATACTGCGAAAACAAGGATTAGGAGGTGATATCATTCACATAGCAAGTAAGAATGGATTGGTCGCTGGTCCAAATAATGTAGGATATGGTACAGCAAAAGCCGCACAACAGCATATGACTCGTCTGTTGGCTGCAGAACTAGGATCAGAAAAAATCCGTGTCAATACAGTAAATCCTGACGGTGTCATCGTAGGAAGTAAAATCTGGGAAGGAAAATGGGCAGAAGGTAGAGCCAAAGCAAATGGTATCACTGTCGAAGAACTACCCGCTTTCTATGCCAAGCGAAACTTGATGAATGAGATTATTCGACCAGAGGATATTGCCAACGGAGTATTTGCATTGGTAGCTATCTTAGATAAGAGCACAGGTAATATCATCAATGTTGATGGTGGGATGGCCAATGCATTTGTCAGGTAAGAGTGATTGAATAAAAAAAAAGATTAATAAGTAAAGTAAGTAGTTTTTCATTTAGTAGTTATCAGTCCACGTATTTGTAATTAAAAAACGTGGACTGATTTAGTTTTAAGATATTATGAGAATTAAAAAATCAGACGTAGCCAGTAACAATGAAAAAAATGAACGAGGACATTTAGAGAAATTTGATTTCTTAAGTTCTCAACTCAACCAACAAGAAATCAATACGGATGATATCATCGGAAAATTACAAAAATTTCAAGTAGCGATACCGAGCTGGGCATTAGGCGCGGGAGGAACTCGATTTGGTCGTTTTTCGTATGGTGGAGAACCTTCTAATCTAGAACAAAAAATTGATGATGTCGGAGTCATTCATGCGCTGACGCAATCAGCTGGAGCTATATCATTGCACATTCCTTGGGATATACCGAGAGATGCTGATGCCATTAAACAGCAAGCTGCTTCACATGGGATAGTTTTTGACGCGGTCAATTCTAATACTTTTCAAGATCAGAAAAATCAAGCGCATAGTTATAAATTCGGGTCACTGTGTAATGTAAATAAAGAAAGTCGCCAACAGGCCATAGAACATAATCTAGAAGTTATAAAGCTTGGAAATGCTCTCGGCAGTAAGTCGATGACGGTTTGGTTATCAGACGGTTCGAATTTTCCAGGACAGCATAATTTTAAAAAAGCTTTTCAACATACACAAGACTCCTTACAGCAAATCTATAAGCACTTGCCAAATGATTGGCAACTATTCATAGAATATAAGCCATACGAGCCCAACTTTTATTCGACGGTGATTCCTGATTGGGGAACTTCCTTGATGTTAGCCGAAGGATGCGGAGAAAAAGCGTTTACCTTGGTCGATTTAGGTCACCATTTGCCCAATACCAATATAGAGCAGATTGTAGCTATCCTTATGATGAAGGGCAAACTAGGAGGTTTTCATTTTAACGATAGTAAGTACGGTGATGATGATTTGACTTGCGGAAGTATCAAACCTTATCAACTGTTTTTGATATTTAATGAATTGGTTGATGGCATGGATAACAACGAAGGCGGTAATCCTCCTTTAGCTTGGATGATAGATGCTAGCCACAATATCAAAGACCCACTAGAAGATTTGATACAGTCCTTAGAAGCTATAAGGATGGCATATGCTCAAGCTTTATTGATCGATAGAAAAGCCTTAGAAGCTGCAAGGGATGCCAGTGACGTAAGTAAGTGTCAAGAAATATTACAAGCTGCATATCGTACGGATGTACGTCCACTTATTGCAGAAGCGAGACGATTGAGCGGAGGAGCCATCGATCCAATAGGGGCTTATCGACAGATGGCCGTCCGTGAAAACTTAATCAAAGAGCGTGGAATGCATTCTTTAGCTAGTGGATTATAAATAAGAACATGACACACACATTAATTTTTGATATTGGAAAAACGAATAAAAAATGTTTCCTATTTGATGAAAACTATCAAGAGGTGTGGAAAGAGTATGTTCGTTTTGAAGAAACAAAAGATGAAGATGGTCATATATGTGATGATCTTACTGCTATTGAAAATTGGATGATAACATCTTTCCAAAAAGTAATGAGTCTAAAAGAATTCAATATAAAGGCCGTTAATTTTTCAACTTATGGAGCAAGCTTTGTTCATATCGACGAAAATGGTAAGCCAGTTACACCTCTTTATAATTATCTGAAGCCTTTTCCCGAAAATATATTGAATCAGTTTCATGAAAAGTATGGGCCAGAAATGTCCATTGCAAGAGAAACTTCTTCTCCTCCACTAGGTATGCTTAACTCAGGTTTACAACTTTACTACCTGAAATATGCAAAACCAGAGATATTTAAAAAAATCAAATGTTCATTACATTTACCACAGTATTTGAGTTTTATTTTTAACCGTACTCCTGTAAGCGAGTTTACATCTATAGGATGCCACACGATGCTATGGGATTACTCCAAGAATGATTATCACAGATGGGTATATGAAGAAGGTATTGATGAAATATTGCCTCCTATAGTTAAAGATGAGGCTCCACTAGACTATACATATGAAGGCAGAAGCTTGAAGATGGGATATGGTATTCATGACAGTTCCGCTGCATTAATTCCGTATATGAGAGCGCAGAAAAAGCCTTTTTTATTGATATCGACAGGCACATGGAGTATCTCGATTAATCCTTTTAATAAAGATAGATTAAAGGGCAAAGATCTGAAAAACGATTGTTTAAATTTCTTGCGTCCATCGGGTAAAGCAGTCAAAGCCGCTAGATTATTTTTGGGAAATGAATATAAAGTACAAGTAGAAAATTTAAGAAGGCATTATGGTACCAAAGAAGGCTATCATCGAGAAATGAAGTTTGATGAAAAATTATTTGGAGAGCTTAAAAAATCATCCAAAAAGTACTTTAGCTTAGATAGCATTAATAAAGGTGATCATAAAATAGACAAAACCGATTTGTCTAAATTTGCGACTTATGAAGAAGCTTATCATCAATTAATGATTGAGTTGATGAAGTATCAAGTTGAGACTATCAATCTTGCTATTGGAAAATCATCAATAGAAAAAATATTTATCGATGGTGGATTTGCAGATAATGATTCGTTTGTAAAAATAATCATACACCATTTTGATAATTATAAAATCAGGACAACTCATTCGCCGCTTGGTTCTGCGTTGGGTGCAGCGATGATTGTTTCCAATAAGAAAGTAAAAAGAAATTTCTTAAAAAAGCACTATGCTATGAAAAAGCAATTGAAATGGAAATAAAATATAACCCTAACTATCCTTCGATTGATGATTTAAGAAATAGGGCTAAGAAACGTATTCCTCGTTTTGCCTTCGAATATCTTGACGGAGGATGCAATCAAGAAATAAATCTTAAGAAAAATACTGATGATATCAGAGCATTGGAGCTAATGCCATGGTATCTGAAGGATTATAAAGGTGGAAATACCAAAACGGAATTATTCGGACATACCTATGATGCACCTTTTGGCATGGCACCGATAGGTTTGCAAGGATTGATGTGGCCTAGAGCTACAGAGATTTTGTCTAAAGCGGCTTTTGATCATAATATTCCTTTCATATTGAGTACAGTCGCAACAGCAAGTATCGAGACGGTAGGAGAAATCACCGAAGGCAAAGCATGGTTTCAATTATATCACCCAACTGAAAACGATCTGAGGGATAAGCTTATCACAAGGGCCGCTGAGTCGGAATATCCTGTACTGGTTATCTTATCTGATACACCTACATTTGGGTATCGGCCAAAAGAAATAAAGAACGGTTTGGCAATACCGCCGAAGATGACTGTATCTAATATGTTACAAATTTTGGGCAGCCCGAACTGGGCACTTCGCACGCTCTTTGCTGGCCAACCAGAATTTAAAACGCTCAAGCCCTACATTCCGAAAGGTATGAGTCTCCGTCATTTGGGATTATTCATGAACAAGACCTTTACAGGAAGGATGAATGAGGATAAAATAAAACCCATTCGAGATATGTGGAAAGGTAAATTGGTGCTAAAAGGTGTAGTAAGCGAAGAAGATGCTGAAAAAGCTATAAAATTAGGAGTAGACGGATTGATCGTATCTAACCATGGTGGCCGACAATTAGATGCAGGTCAAGCTACTATAAAACCATTGACCAATCTGGCAGATAAATATGGAGATCAAATAAAAATAATGATGGATAGCGGTATTCGCTCGGGTCCAGATATTGCGCGAACATTGGCTTCAGGAGCTGATTTTACTTTTTTGGGACGTTCATTTATGTATGGTGTAGCTGCATTGGGTAAGTCTGGGGGGAATCATACCATCTCAATACTGAAGACACAATTTCAGCAAATCATGGAACAATTAGGATGTGAAGAAATAAGTGACCTGCCGAAGCACCTTATCTAAGAATTATATATTTTACGGGAAATATTGTGAGTAACACACTGTTTTTTCTTAATCCCTTTATTCAAAAACATAACAATGACAGACGAAAATCAAAAAATCCAATCTGAAGAATTTGAAAGAGAACCTGTACCCAATTCCAAATTAAAAGGATGGAAAAGTTTTTTGGGTATGTATGCTGGTGAGCATGCAGCAGGAACGGAGTTTATGATTGGCCCACTTTTTTTGACAGCGGGGGTGAGTGCCTTTGATCTACTCATAGGACTGTTATTAGGTAATTTGATGGCCGTTCTGTCCTGGCGATTTTTCACTTCAGAGATAGCGGTCAAGAATAGATTGACACTATACTATCAATTAGAGAAAATATGTGGAAAGAAATTGGTCGTCTTTTACAACATAGCCAACGGGATTCTTTTTTGTTTTTTGGCAGGAGCTATGATTACCGTATCTGCTACTGCGGTCGGTATTCCATTTGATATGGAAATGCCCAAATTATCTGACACGATGCCCAATGGAATGACTTGGGTGGTTATTGTAATTGTAATCGGAGCGGTAATATCATTGATCGCAGCAAGGGGTTACGATACAGTATCCAAAGCGGCTAATTGGATGTCGCCTATTATTGTATTTGCTTTTATAGCTTGTGGAGTAGTAGCTCTTGGGCAGTTAGAAGTAGGCAGTTTTGAAGATTTTTGGAATATATGGGGAGAAGGTGGAGAGCCATTTCCTGGTCAGATAAAATATACCTTTTGGCACGTAGCTTTATGGTCATGGTTTGCAAATGCAGCAATGCACATTGGGATGTCTGATCTATCGGTTTTTAGATTTGCAAAGAAACCATCGGCGGGTTGGATGACAGCAGCGGGTATGTATATAGGTCATTATATGGCATGGATTGCAGCTGCCTTGCTCTATGCTGTATATTTGAAAACTCCTGAGGCACAAGCTTTTTTAACGGCTGGAGACGCACCTCCTGTTGCACCAGGGCCTTTGGCATATAATGCCATCGGTGTATTTGGAATCATTGCAGTGGTATTGGCAGGATGGACCACAGCCAACCCAACTATTTATAGGGCAGGATTGGCTTTTCAAGCGATCATTCCTAAAGCATCTACTTTTTGGGTGACTATTTTGGCGGGTACTATTGCTACTATAGCGGGATTGTTTCCTGCCTTTGCGATGAAGCTTTTGGGTTTCGTAGCTTTATACGGATTTATCCTAGCACCTGTAGGAGCTATCATTGTTTTCGAGCACTTCTTTGCAGAAAAATTTGGTGTGGTAAAAAATTATGCTGAGAAAGCTGGAATCACATTCAATATGGCAGTACTATTAGCTTGGGGGATTAGCTTTGGATTATTTTATACCCTTTCGATTTCTCAAGGGATTTTCCTTTCTTTCTTAACATTACCAGCTTGGTTGTTGTGCGGAGCTTTGTTTTTGGCTTTTAGTAAGATGATGCAACGTACGTAGACATCGTAAAACTTTTTAATTTGAGTCAATCACCATTAAAGAGAACAAATGTTTCTTCTGTTTTGAGATCAAAGTATCAATTTAGAAGAGACTAAGTAGGATATTCAGAAGTAAGGACAATATTAAAATTATATCACTTACAAGGAGTATTAATTTGTGGCAGAGATTAAATCGACCTTAGTTGGCTTAGGTATTTGGATTTCATTTTGGCGTTAAGAACTTGCAACTGTCTGAGCGTAAGCGAGTTTTGCAAGTTTAGTCACAATGTGATCCAAATAGCGTTAAAAGTCAGGTAAAGTCTTGAGTTTTTTGTTTCGTTTTTGGGTCAAGCCAAAAATGAAAGCCCTAACGGCGAGTGGAAGTTTAGGTTGAAATTTATTACCTCATATTTACGTAAAATCAAGCGTAAACGGGGTGTTCATTCAGCAGTAAGCGGAGTGAAGGGCTATATAAATAAGGATATTCAGATCTACTGAATATCCCTTCTTAGGGATTCTTTTCTATGCTCTTTTTCTTAGTAAGTAGCGCGAAATTGGTTTGTCGTAGTAAAGTTTATATGTCTATCACTTAGATACAACGCATCTACAGCCAGTATGATTGAGGCCAGTATCTGATGTGGTACCCATGCGTCGTGCATTTCGATACCCAGAGCAATAATCATCATTGCATAAAAATGACCCTCCACGGATAACTTTTTCTTGTTGGTAAGGCATTAAGTTATTATAACCTTTATTGGGTCCTTTTGTATCTTTATTTTGTGCGGCTACATTGTTATAGTATCCGACATCATACCAATCGTTACACCATTCCCAAACATTTCCGCTCATATCATATAAGCCATAATTATTAGGTTGGAATGACTTGACAGGTGATGTGTTTTCATACCCATCTTTTAAGGTGTTTTTAAAAGGGAATAAACCTTGATAAAAGTTGGCTTTGGCTTTACCTGTATTTATAGCTTCGTCACCCCATGGGTAGATCTTATCTTTTTCTCCTCCTCTTGCTGCCCATTCCCATTCTGCTTCCGTAGGTAATCTTTTTCCAGCCCATTTACAATAAGCATTGGCATCCTCCCAAGATATCTGTACCACAGGATGCTCACCTAAATCCTTAATATCACTATCTGGACCTCTAGGGTGTCTCCAATTTGCTCCTAATGTCCATTTCCACCATTGTCTAGAATCATGCAATGGGACACGTGATGAGGTGGGAGTAAATACCAGAGCACCTGGTGCTAGATTATCCGATGCTGGTTTCGGAGTTCCTGGCGGTAACTGCTTTGATAATTTTTCCCAATCAATTTCTCTTTCAGCTTCAGTCTTATAGGCTGTTTCTTCTACAAACTCAGCAAACTCATCATTGGTAATCTCTGTCTCATCCATATAAAATGAAGATACTTCAACTTCGTGTTTGGGAAACTCATTTGGAGAAGCCTGATCATTATCTCCGCCCATATTTAATATACCAGAAGGGATTAAGACCATTCCACTTTTTACTTCTATATGTTCAGGTTCTGGACTATTACCTACATAAAAATACGCTATTGATATAATAGGTATAAAAATTACCAACGTCATAATAACGTATCTAATGGTTAAGTTTTGTTTCATATTTGTCTATAACGTAAAATAAAGGATTTCTCTTACTAGGATTCAATATAATGTATCAAAGTGATTTTGAATAATGATCTTTCATTGGCAAATGAATAACCAGCAAATTTTTACAGCTTATTTTGTCACTTAGCTATGGGGGTTATGCTTCTTAAAAAAAAATGTCTTTAAGATGCCTATAAATGAGATACAAATCACTTTAGCTTAGATTATTTAATTACCTCAACTAAGTTCTCTTCGGAATACTTAGTTGTGAATCTATAACATTGCTAAGTTAAAAACTTAATGAAAGCAGAAATAACATTAGATAGAAAAAAATACAACGGATGTGGTCTTTTATATGGATTCCTCAGTACTTATGGACGCATTCTCGATAAAAGATCTTTGGTAACACGAGATAAAGCTCTCATTAAATTTTACCATTACTATATTTTGGAAACAATCCTCATAGAAGTAAATAATAGTTATTAATGATATATTCAGAATATTAATAAAATCTTCTTTTATTTGCAATTGTGTTTAGATGAGGTGTTGCTTTTGACGCTTTATTACACTTCCTATAGAGACTGTAGCTCAGTTGGTTTAGAGCATTACCTTGACAGGGTAGGGGTCGGGGGTTCGAATCCCTCCAGTCTCACAGTAATCAAATAAAGTATTATATTTAAAATCCTAATAAACAATTGTTTATTAGGATTTTTTATTCAGTTCTGCTTTTAGTAGGGGACTGAAAAGGAGACAGATTTATAGTCATTTGTGATTATAAAGATTTCTAAATGTTTAGAAATTGATGTTGATGATGATTCGGTATTTATAATGAAGGACTCTGATAGCTCAAAATATAAGGTAACTTAAAACAGAATAGATAAGTTGTTAGATGCACTAAGTAGTCAATCTTAATAAATCAACAGGCTGAGCATTCAAATATATGAATTAATATCAAAATAATAGTCTATCTTAGGATCAAATAAAAGGTAGGATATGAAAAAGACTTTAATATTAGTTTGGTTTAGTATTATGACGATTTCGTTAGGAGCACAATCGATATCTGAATCAATGTACCATTATAAAGATGTTTATAATCCTTTGTTTAGTTCGGATAAATCGGTCTTGTATTTAGATTTGATTAGAAATTATCCCATGTCTGGCGGAGATACTTCACACGTGTTTAATATTGAATTGAAAAAACAAGAAGTAGAGGAGCAAGGATTTACTCTAGGGTATGCTGTAATTGGTGGATATGGTATTGCGTCTACATACGATATAAAAAGAAGAGAGGGTAGTATTGTCCTTAATAAATTAGAATTTGATGAGTTTTATTCATGTATAAGAGAAGTACATAGTTATGTGTCCAAATATGACAAGTATGGTGCATCTGATAACGATATCGTTGCTACTTGTGGAGCTTCTTCTTTAGTTATGGGTGGTGAATATACTAGCCGAGGTGGGGATTCAGTAAGATATTACTTTAGATTGGGTGGTACTGGCACGTACTCTATGACTGAATCTCAGTTTATTGATGTAGTCCAGATGTTAAAAAGGATGAAATTGTATTGGGATAAGAATCAATAGTATTTAAATCGTAGGTTGGGGTTGTAATTATAAGTTAATTATAAATGTTTCGTAAGGTTCTTTACTCACTTCTACAAATGAGTAGACAGGTTTGCCATAATTAGCTCTTTAGTTTATAGTATAAAGGTATGATGTTACCGTAATTCCCTCCAGTCTCACCGAAACAATAAAAGATAAGAAATTATCTAGCTTTTATTGTTTTTTGCGGCTCTAAGTTGTTTTCTATGACTGATTACATTATCCAGTATCTTTCCATTATAGATATATGAAATGTGATCATTTTTTATGATGTAGTTAGATATTTCAGTGTATTCGCCATTGTTGGCTTTGATAAAAAATGAATTGAAAAGAGGGGCATGCATAACATCCTCTTGATTCGCTAGCCATGATAATATATCGGATCTATTTAGTTTTAGAAGTTCTCTTTTATATAAATATATGGCTACAGTTTTGTGGTCGCCTTTTAATAAATATGAACTCAGAGATTTAAATATTCCCTTTTCGTTTATCGGATCAGAATTGTAGATTTCCGTAATTTTTTTGCTCATCTCTTCTACTGAAATTTCTAATTGCATATATTTAAAAATTAGTTGATATTCATAATGCAATTGGTCTGATATCCTGAGAATAAAGATATGGCTAAACAATAATAATTAGACAATCTCTTTTCTTTTATTTCTAATAAAGACGAATATATCCCTTCAGATCAAAAAACCATAACCCAATAACTAAATCTCAACGGCCAAAGCAATTATTGTTGTTGGCTCGATTAGGTTTTTGATCAGAAGGGGGGATTCGACAAATGTATTATAACTTATTTACGACTTCATAAATGCTTCTATATTTGAAGCGGCAAGCTCTGGTGTGAGACCAAATTTCTCATCCAATACACCCGCAGGGGCAGAATATCCAAAGTGATTCACACCATGAACGTGTCCATCTACTCCTACCAGACCTTCTAAGTTTGTACTTAACCCAGCGGTGAGCCCATATTTCTTAATCCCCGCAGGTAAGACAGATGCTTGATATGCTTTATCTTGAGTTCTGAATAATCCTTCTGACGGTACAGAGACCACTCTAACTTTATGATTTTTCTTTCTTAAGATATCAGCGGCACCTGCTAGTGTAGATACTTCAGATCCACTTGCTAGGAGTATTATATCGAAATCATCATCTTCGTTCACTATGTATGCACCTTTTTTTACATCAAGTGATGTTGTGTAATCATTTTCAGGAAGCGGAGTTACATTTTGTCTAGTAAAAATCAATCCAGTAGGCGTTTCTGTATTTTCAAACGCCATCTTCCATGCAACAGTCGTCTCACTGGCATCACATGGTCTAAGCACTAGCAATGAATTCTTATGACTGTGATTTTGGACCTTTTCTAATAATCTAAGCTGCGCTTCTTGTTCGATCGGTTGGTGCGTAGGACCATCTTCTCCCACTCTAAACGAATCGTGTGTGTATAGGAATATCACCGGGGTCTCCATCAATGCTGCTACTCTTATTGCTGGTTTCATGTAATCAGAGAATGCAAAGAAAGTAGCGCATACTGGAATTACCCCGCCATGCAATCCCATACCAATAGACATCGCGGCCATAGTTAATTCTGAAACTCCTGCTTGGAAGAACTTACCAGAGAAGTCATTTGCTTTGAATTCTGAAGTCTTATCAAGGTAGGCTTGAGTTTTATCACTATTAGATAGATCTGCTGATCCTATGATCACATTATCTGTTTGATCAGCTAGCCAGGACATTACAGTGGCTGATGATACTCTAGTGGCCTCTCCTTGTTTTTGCTCTATAGATGACCAATCCAACTCTGGTCTTTCGCCAGATAATTCTTTTGTTAGTTTTTTGCTGAGTTCCTCATTTCCTGCTGCCCATATTTGATGTTTGGCTTTTCTTCTTGCAGATAATTCTCTTTTTTCTTCGAGGACATTTTTATAATGCTCCTCTACTGTAGGGAATATTGCGTACGGATTATCAGGATCACCACCAAGATTATTGATAGTAGCTTCCATATCTGCAGCAGTCTTACTTAATGGTTTTCCGTGGGTGTCTACTTTGCCTTCATGACTGTCGCCATCCTTAGTTCTCGCTCCGAGTCCCATTGTAGTCTTACCTATGATGAGAGATGGTTTTGAGTTGTTTTCGATAGATGCGTCTAGTGCTTTTCTGATCTCATCATGGTCATTGCCATCTATAGTGATTACGTGCCAGCCCCAAGCCTCGTATTTCTTAGCGGTATCTTCACTGGTCACATCATCTACGATGGTAGACAGCTGTATATCATTAGCATCGTAGAACATTACGATGTTTCCTAGTCCAAGATGACCAGCTATACGACCTACACCTTGAGAGATCTCCTCTTGGATACCACCATCAGATATATAGATGTATGTCATGTGCTCTGTCCATTCTCCATATCTCGCTCTGATGAAACGCTCAGCAATTGCAGATCCTGCACCGAATGCATGACCAAGACCAAGAGGTCCTGAAGTGTTCTCTATTCCTCTTTGGATATCTATTTCTGGGTGACCAGGTGTAGGGCTGCCCCATTGACGGAAGTTCTGGAGTTCCTCGGTTGTATAGTTTCCTAGGAGTCTTAGTTGGGTG
This sequence comes from uncultured Saprospiraceae bacterium, assembly GCA_938007965.1. Classification (GTDB taxonomy): domain Bacteria; phylum Bacteroidota; class Bacteroidia; order Chitinophagales; family Saprospiraceae; genus CAJXUU01. The sequence continues at coordinate 73,489 of CALLMH010000045.1, forward strand.
TACAACATAGCAGACATATGACCAGGATCGAGATAGAATCTGTCTCTGAATGCCCATCCCATATCATCTGGATCGTATACTAGATACTCTGAGTATAAAATTGTCATGAAATCAGCACCTCCCATGGCGCCACCAGGGTGCCCGCTTTTAGCACTTTCTACCATCGACGCAGCGATGATTCTTAGATTATCGGCTGCTTGTAACATGGTACTTTTGCTCATCTATTACTAGGTTTTATTTTAATAAAGCGCAAAGATATAACTACATATCAATTATTGCTTCTTGATTAGATGAAAATATATAATGTTTTCGATTTAGCATGGAATGGAGGGAGTGATATATGCACGAGTCTCAGTATCCAATTGGGGTAACCAATCTAGAAATAGGAGCTGACTATTGGTGCCTCTTGGCTGGAATTGATGGACTTATTTTCCGTTATATTCTTTGTTTGACGTATCCAGTTCCATATCCGGCCTCTTTAAGAGATAGCATTATAGCTGTTGCATCTTCTCTAGTAGCAAAGTATCCGACTGAGTATTTATGTACAGAACCAACATGCTCTATGATCAGTTTTCCATATGCTTTGAGAGCATTTTCGAATTCTAGATCTTTCTTTTTGCTATATGCTCCTACTTGTACTAAGAATTGATTCTGCTCATTGTTTTGATTTGTGGTACTAGTTGATTCTTGAGTGGTGTTGATAGCTTGTTTCTTTTTGACAGAATTGATTACTTGTTTACCGAAGTATTTCAGTATCCCTTTGCTGATGCCAGTTGCCATTTCTTTTTGGCCTGATTCACTCAGTAGATACTTTTCTTCTTTTGGATTACTGAGAAACCCTGTCTCGACCAATACAGAGGGCATAGTCGCTTGTTTGAGTACGACGAATCCTGCTTGCTTTACGCCTCTGCTTTTTGTTCTTTTTCGAGAGATCAGCTCATCTTCTATATGAGAAGCTACCTTTATGCTATTATCTAAGAATACGTTCTGAATCATCGAAAGTAGTATATGACCAATGGGTGAGTTAGGGTCATATCCTTTGTAGTGAGTTTCATATTCACTTTCGAGGAGTACGGAACTGTTTTCACGTTTTGCGACATTTAGGTTTTCTTCCGCTTTATGCAATCCCATGACAAATGTCTCAGTGCCGCATACATCAGGATTTCCTACATAGTTACAATGAATAGAAATAAATAGATCCGCTTTTTTTTGATTAGCGAGTCCTATTCTTTTATGCAGAGGGATAAAAACATCTTTTTCTCTTGTATATATGACGGTGATCTCATTTGACTTCGCTTTTATAGTTTCACCTAGTTTTAATGCAATCTGAAGTGCTATATCTTTCTCCTTACTATGCTTACCATGTGTGCCAGGGTCATGACCACCATGACCAGCATCTATGACTATTATTTGTTTATTATCCTTACTGTTTTCTTCGAATTCGTATTGATAGATGTTGGTAGTTAATTGAGTGTGTGCATGATCTGCCGCGCATGAATAATGGCAAATGTCAGAATTTAAAATATCTTTAACGCTTGCCTTAACACAAAGTGATGGCAATAGGCAAAATGCAATCGTTAGATATTTAATCAATTCTTTAGTATACATATGAGACCTTTGAGTTAAATTTGTTCTCCTTGTAGGAAGATGATGTAAAAATAGATAAATTTCGTATAATAAACTTGAAATTAAGTATTTACATAGTAATTATTTTTTTAATATGTTTTTCAGTTCATCTGAATGGCCAGGCTCCTACTGTCAAAAAAGACAAAAAGGAGGTCAAGATAGATAGAACTAAGAATCAATCTGAAGCTGATTCCTTGCGTCGAGTCGCTATAGCAAATAGTGTAAGTGACACCATACCCAATGGATCAATCGATACAAGCCGCACGAGTAGGGTATTAACGGATACCACTTTCTCCAAAGTATCTGATCCAAATGAAGAGGTGAAAATTTCCAATGATGGACTTGATGATATTATCGATTACGGATCAACAGACAGTAGCTATATCGATGTAAAAGAAAAGCAAATACATTTGTTTGGTAATGCATTTGTAAAATATAAGAAATACGATCTGAAAGCGGGTTATATTATTTTTGATTTTGAGAAAAATGAAGCCTCAGCATTCCAATTAGAAGATAAACAAGGCAAAAAAACTCAAAAACCTGACTTTACAGACGGTACCAACAATTTTAAATCAAATGGATTAAGATTCAATTTTAAAACTACCAAAGGTTTAATCTTTGATGCTGTTACACAAGAAGGGGAATTTACAATACACGGATCGAGAACGAAATTCGTAAGTCAAGATTCTGATTCCACCTTGATAGATGATCAGATATATAATGAGCACGCTAGACTGACTACTTGTGATGCGGATCATCCGCATTTTGCATTTAGAGTGAGGAAGTTGAAAGTAGTCCCCAACAAACTGGCTATTATGGGGCTGTCACAGTTAGAAATTATGGGGATACCGACACCTGTTGTCCTTCCATTTGGGTTTTTTCCATTGGTCGAGGGGCGTTCGAGTGGTATTATATTTCCTAATAATTTCGAATATGATGATAATCTAGGTATTGGTTTTCGAGAAATAGGTTACTACTTCCCAGGGAATGACTACGTAGATCTAAGAATAACTGGAGACATCTATACGAGAGGAACTCATAGACTCAATGCAAGGTCCCAATATAAGAAACGGTACAAATATAATGGTAATCTGACATTGAGCTATGCAAATAATATAGGTGAGAGCCGATTAGATGCAACAACTACGTCCAGGAAGTCATTTGCCATCAAGCTAGTACACAATCAAGATCCAAAAGCACATCCTTACAGGAGTATCAGTGGAAATATTAATCTATCGACGAATCGGCATGATCAGATAAATTCTACATCATTTGAAAATATCGTTGACAATAAGATTACGTCTAACTTTTACTATAAGCACAGTATGCCAGGGACTCCATTTACATTTAGCTCGGCTTTTACTCATTTTCAAGATAATCAGACTCGAAGGGTAGATATTACATTACCTGATGTGAAACTTAATATGAATACCATCTATCCGTTCAAATCTGACAAAGGAGGAAAAGAAGGCTGGTACGAGAGGATCACTTTTGATTATGATGCTAAGTTTAAGAATTATGTACAGGCTACAGATACGACCTTGTTTACGAGTGAGGTATGGGATAATCTCCAGACTGGACTATCTCATAAAGCCACATCAGGGGCAAATTTTAATGTACTGAAGTATTTTAATGTCAGTGTCAATGCTGATTTAGAGCAGTTTGTACTTACTAGGAGACAAAGTAGAATGCTAGATCCTGAAATTATTTTGGATAGTATTGGGATAGAAGTAGACCAAGAGGGAGTGAGAAAAATACTGTACGATACTACGTATGGTATGATTAATGAAACTTTCGAAAATGGACTCGCTACGGTAGAAAAATTTGGAATGGGTATGAGCATAAACACCCAACGATTTGCAACTGTAAGATTTAAGAAAGGCTGGCTAAGAGGGCTGAGACATACCGCAAAACCATCTGTCGGATTCTCTTATAGGCCTGATACACAGGAACGGTACCAAGATTCTGTCCAGGTATCGTCCAATCCAAACATGATTGATGAAGTAACTTATTTCAATCCCTATCGAAGTGGAGCATTCAATCCCAGTTTCAATCCCAAACAGATGGCTCTTACTTACCGGATCAATAACTTTTTCGAGGGGAAATATTGGTCCAAGCAAGACAGTACGGAGAAAAAGTTTAAACTATTAAATAATCTCAATATTGATGGGAGCTATAATTTTGCAGCGGATTCATTGAAGTTTAGTCCGCTTAATATTAGAGGGAATACGCAGTTCTTTAAAGGGGTGACATCTTTGAACTTTGACGCGAGATATCAATTTTATGAAAAAAATAAAAATGGTAGACTGACAAATGAAACGGTATGGAGTAGGAGTCGGCGCCCTGTCAAGTTCGATGTCTTCAATGTGACTGTGACCAATGGATTGACGATAGGTAAGATCAGAGGGATGCTCTTTGGAGATGATGATAAGCCAGATAACAGTGATCGAGAAGGTCAGAGTGATCGTAAAAATGAAAAAAAGCAAGGTAAATCTCTAGCCGACTGGGTAGATAACTTTAGAATTAATCACCAATTCAGATATCGTATCCAAAAGCAAAATAATGGCGTAGATACTGGATTTGTACAATCTCACTCTGTTCAGTTTTCTGGGAATATAGAATTGACCGATAGCTGGAACCTGTCCATTGCCAATATCTCCTATGATCTAATAAATAAGAGGTTCGTATTCCCTCAGTTCTCCTTAAATAGGGATCTTCACTGTTGGACGATGCAGTTTAGTTGGGCGCCAGCTATCGAAGTATATAGCTTTTTCATCGGGGTGAAATCCAGTTCTTTGAGCTTTATGAAGTATGATTACGGGCAGCGGAATTCAGGAAGATTAACAGGGAGGTAGCGACACTAGAGATTTGTGAATATGTCATTCGGAAATCCTGATGTTATTAGAGTATGACTATCCAACGCTGATTCTTCAATACGATCTCTAAGGGAATATTTTATACTCAGATGTGCTGTTACTCACTGATAGTCTTATTGTTGTATTTTATTTGTAGATGGCGTAGATTAAATAGAAAGTTAATTGTATGCAAAAATTTCTAATTTGGTTAAATTATTAGAATTAATTCGAGGATAAACATATATTTGCAAAAATATTATTTGCTGGAAGGGGTTCTGACTTCTTAGAATACAAATAATATTTCTTTATAAATAAAATAGAATTACAAAGATTATAATGGATAAGATAGACTTAAAAATATTAAAGTTATTACAGGAAAATAGTAAAATTACAAACTTAGATCTTTCAAAGAAGATAGGACTTTCTCCTGCACCTACATTAGAGAGAGTTAAGAAGTTAGAACAGAGTGGAATCATACTTAGTTATCATGCAAAGGTAGATGCCGCTGCGATAGGGCTTAATGTAAGAACATTCATATTAGTATCTCTAGCATGGCAGAAAGAAAATGCACTAGAGAACTTTATCGCTAAAGTGAATGCTATAGATGAAATTACGGAGTGTTATATCATTACTGGTGATGCAGATTTCTTAGTGAAGGTTGTTTGTAAAGATATTCCTACTTATGAAAAGCTTTTATTCAAGACATTGTCACAGATTGATGAAATCGAAAGATTAAAAACGTTGATGACTCTAAGCAAAGTGAAGAAAGAAAAAGTATTGCCATTCTTCTATGAAGATGAGTCGAAATAGAGATTAAGTGATCACTTTTTAGTGATTGTAGATATATACAAATGCTGGATATGGGAAACTGTATTCAGCATTTTTGTAGGTAGCTGTATTTATATATTTGGAATTATTATGAGGACTATTATTGTGAAATTAGATGAGTAAGAAAAAAGAAAGTCTCTTATGGGAGTTTCACAGAGAAAATGAATCCAGGACACATTATATCTTGGGTACGATGCATGTGAAGAGCGAGGAAGCTTACACCCCGGTGTCTATATCTAAGCATTATATGGAACTGTGCCACACCTATGTCGGCGAGATGGATTTGAATGATCCAGAATTATCCAATATAGGAGATTATTTTATGAATCAAGATGGATTGCTACTTGTGGATCTTATAGGCAGTAAGAAATACAATAAGTATCGAAAGATAATCATAAAAGCATTCGATATAGATCTTGACGATATAGCGCATTATAAGCCATTGGTGATCTCTAATATGATCGGGGAGTCAGTCATATCGAAGAGCTATGATCTAGCACTCGATCACTTTCTATGGGAGTATGCTCAAGCTATAGGAATGGAGATGAAAGGATTGGAATCTGCATCTGATCAATTCGAAATCATGGAGTCCATACCGATGGAAGCACAACTTAAAGGTCTGAAATCTTGTGTAAAAAATGTGAAAACATTCCGATCTAAAGTGCTGAAAATGTCAGAGCTATATGCAGATGGAGAACTCACGAAACTGTACAAATCAGCCAAAAAATCTATGGGCGAATTAAGAAAGCTTATGATCTATGATAGGAATGCCAAGATGACCGAACGACTGATAGACATAACAGCCAATGGTGCCACATTTGCAGCTGTAGGCGCTGCACACCTAGGTGGTGCAAAAGGAATGCTACGAGCTCTTAAAAAAGCGGGATTTAAAGTAAGTTCTATCAAAATCAAGTAGAAGTAATGAAATAACGTTCGTGTTTCAGCTAAAATTATAATTCTAAGATGTCGGTGAACTCAATTTTATATTCTAATCAATCAACACTGAAAGTATAAGGGAACTCTCCTGGATAGTTCTCATAGTATCCATTAAAGACGACACTGCCAGAATAATTGGTCATGGTTTCTATGATTTCATTTACGGTGGCTACTTTATTCTTATTGATAGATGTGATGATATATCCTGGTTCTATATTCGCTTCGCCAGCTTTACTATTTCGGAATACGCTGACCACGTATACCCCTTTGTTACCAGTTTTGGCGATTTCATTGGAATCCATTTCTCTTAATTCGAATCCGATATTTGTTAAGACTTTATCCTTCCTGACCGCTATGAAGTCTGTCGTGTTGAGTTGATTTCTAAGTATAACACTTGTGTTTTTGTTTTCGCCATCTCGCCAATATGCGATTTTTATTTCATCTCCTGGTCTTTGCTGACCTATGATCTCCATGAATTGTGGGGTAGTATTTGTGGGTATATTGTCGATAGATAGTATGACATCACCTACCTTGAGTCCTCCAGATTTGGCAGCTCCATTTTGAGTAAGTGCGTCTACCATGACGCCTTTTACTTCTGGTAATTTGAGTTCGTCAGCCATGTCAGAGTTGATATCGTATATGGTGACTCCCATCCAACCCCGTTGTACCGCCCCAAATTCTTTGATATCACGGACTACTTTTTTAACGAGGAGTGACGGTATAGCAAATGAAAATCCTTCGTACCCACCGGATGAAGATAGGATGGCAGTGTTGATACCTACTAGTTCTCCATTGGTGTTGATCATCGCACCTCCACTATTTCCGGGATTAACTGCGGCATCAGTTTGGATGAATGATTCTATTCCTTGTTTTTCGAGGATATTGATACTTCTAGCCTTGGCACTTACGATTCCAGCGGTCACTGTTGATTGTAATCGAAATGGATTGCCCACAGCGAGTACCCATTCTCCGATTTGCAATGAATCAGAATTCCCGAATACTACAAACGGTAATTGTTCGCTTTCTATTTTTAGTAATGCAAGATCAGTCTGATCATCGAATCCTAATACTTTTGCTTTGTATTCTCTGTTGTCATTGAGAGTTACTTGGATCGTTTCTCCGCCTTTGATTACATGGTGGTTAGTGACGATGTATCCGTCATTACTGATGATGACCCCACTCCCAGTACTCTTTGATACTTTTTTGGTATGATAGGTACTGCCAGGTACAGGTATACTGCTCTCTATGAAAACTACAGCTGCTCGACTGGTCTCAGCGGCATCTATAAAGTCTGTTGGCGCTGAAGATCTAAATATTTTTTCTGCCCTTTCTGATAATATGAATTCAGACTCTGCAGCTAATCTTGCCTTAGCTCGTTGCTCGACGTAGATTTCTGTGGTAGGACTGAAGTAAAACACATATGCACTCACTCCGATAAATGCTCCTAAAATTGAGCTAACTAATGTCAATAGTATGATGGAATTATTTTTCATGAGAGTAATTTTTAATTCACATTTTTCTGAAAATGCTAATTTACATATTATTACGTATGTATTATAATTGTAATATATAAAATGTACTGTATGTGCTACATAAATATTAGAATGGTTTATAAAAGCCGACATCAAATAGCAAATTAGCAATTCGAAGATCAAAACAATTAGTTTCTACGATTAACTTAAGTTCTACTTGTTAACCTTCAAAAAAGTAAATGATCCTATGTTGGCCGCAGAAGGTCAACATATTGCACAGATTATACTACTGTTGCATATCCAATAAAATCTTTACGATGTTAATTTCTACCTCATTGATTCCTTACAGTTCGATATAAGATGTATTAGAAAATACGTGATTTTCAATTTGACTATTACCATTTTCATTTTAATAGGTAATGAATATTATTTCATTAATATTTATCAAGGTCAATGTTTTCCCTTCTTCAACAATTCGGGGTATTTAGCTTTAAATCGATTCAATCTTGGCACAGACACTCCGCGTACATACGGTTGGTTAGGATTTCGCTCTTCGTAATCTTGGTGATATTCTTCTGCATCATAGAATTTTACTAGCGGTTCTATTGTCGTAGTAATAGGTGCATCGAATACTTCATCCTCTGTAAGTTGGGCTATATATTTTTCTGCGGCTATCTTCTCAGCTTCATTATTGTAGAATATAGTTGATCTATATTGAGTACCTCTATCGGGTCCTTGTTGATTGAGTGTGGTGGGATCTTGACTGCCGAAAAATACTTTTAACAATGTTTCATAAGATACTATCTCAGGATTGTAGAATACTTCTACTGCTTCTGCGTGTTCTGTTCTTCCTGCACTGACATCGGAGTAGTTGGCAGTTTTGGCACTTCCTCCAGCATATCCAGAGACAGCTTCTGATACTCCCTCTACAGACTCAAATATGGCTTCGACACACCAGAAACAACCACTGGCAAATACAGATGATGTTTCTCCATCTTTATAAACAGGAGGTTTATCAGTTTTTTCTTCAGTTTCCACTTTGGAATTTTTGGATATTTTATCTGAGGGTTTAGCCGAGCACATAGAAAAAGACATGGCAATCGCTAAAAGGTATGTTATATATGACATAAGATTAATTTTTATAATGATATAACTTCAAATCTCGAATTCTGTTTAGCGTAGGTTATTGCTTAACGCAAGATTAACCTATGACTGATCGGTGTTTATCGTTCCGAAAATTTCTCTTTTAGTTCTTTTTCTGTAAAATAAAATACTCCAGCCGTAATAGCTAATAGTACACCGACCCCTGTGATAGCAAATGAAGTGGGACTATTTGATTTCTGTGTGTAGAGTTGTAGCGCTAATCCTACCATACCCGCAAGACTCCAAGTAAATAATAAACTAGAAGAGTATACTTGAGCAAAATCCCAAGCAGCTTGAGACTGCATAGAACGCTTCGTTCTATATCCCATCATATTGTTGATTTCTTTAATTGGTTTTATTTTGAAATAGTATCCCGTTCCAGCTATGATTATATATGGTAAAAACATAGAAAGATATTCCCACTGAAAATTACTTGCTTCCATTTGATTCGGATTTCATGATTTTAGTTACGAATTTGATAAGAGATTCATTTAGATTATCAATTGCTTTTTGGATCTCCCAGTTTTCTTTATTTCTTGGTTCTACATGATTTGATATGGACCTTAGTTGATTACAATCCATGTCGGCCATTCTACAAGCGTATAGGAATCCGGCGCCCTCCATGGTTTCTACATCAGCATCATATTTTGCTTTGATCCTATCTATGCTTGAAGCTTCTCCATTTATTTTATTTACAGTGAGGCCTATTACAGCTGGGAGTCCAGAACTAAATTTATTTTTTGTGTTTCTAATCCATCCTTTTTTATAAGGGAATTGATTATGCTCTATCAATCCTAGATCATACACATCAGTCAGTGACCCGTCTGCCTCTTCTACACCAAGATCTGCGAACCGATCTGATATGACCTCTACGACTTCACCTTTTTTTAGACTCGTATGATATGCACCTGCGACTCCTACATTGATCGCTACGTCTATAGTCTCTAAACCTTTGAATCTGGCCATACCGAAGGCTGTATTAAGAGCACCCACTCCAGTGACCAGTGGATAGATTCTGTGTCCATCCAATTGAAAATCGAAAAAAGTCGCTTTCTCAGATTTTTCTTCTAAGTACTTGAGAAATGGAGCTATTTCGAAAGTTGTAGCTGAAACAATTAGTATTTTCATAAATTTAGGAAGTTGTTTTTCTTGATAATTCTTCGTTAGACCTTCTAGTCGTCGTCTTTAGTTGTCAAAGCTGGTTTTAGCGTAAAAAATGAAAAGTAAAGATCAACGACTATTAATCAATGAGCTAGATAATTTTCTTTGGTCTCTTGAGTGCAGTCATATCGACTTATATTATTAAAGATATTGAGGTCTAGTAATATTATTTTTTTGAGCGGATATTAGAAGTTATTCCATTTTTTGACTCTAGTTTTATATCTCTTATTGTCAAAATTCCACTTATCAGTAGAGCTCATAGCCTCTAACTTAGCTTCCAATTCTGAATCTAAGAAGTCTGCAAAAAAGTTGATTCCGACTAGTGCTTCTATCTCATCTATGCTGACGGCGTATTCTTGGAGTTTTCTTTCGCTTCGTTCGTTAGGGATTAAGAATGCGATGGCTTTTTGTTGAGGCTTTTTGATGTCAAGTATTATCTTATAAAACATATCAGGGACGGACACTTTATTTCTACCGATCTGCTTGATGATGTGACCATCAGCAAGTACGGGGCCTGATACGATATATAGTTCATCATTATCATATGCCCAATCTCTCACAGTTTCTTCCAGCTCTCTCCATATTCCACCATTGAGTTCTTTGGTTTGGGGAGACATATTACTCATGTAGAATGATTCTCGCATTGCTTGCTCATTGAAATTCATATCTCCAGCTGGCGCCATATGGCCTCTTGTGTACCCAGAATGTGTATAGTCCTTATGGTAAGCGGATATTCCTTTTATGGCTTTATCTGGCTTGAATTTTTTAGCTCTTTTTACATTGGGCTTTCTAAGGTTCTCTTCGGTAAGTTTGTAGGCTACCCACTCGGCTTGTTCGTGTTCTTCGCTGTAGGATAGGGTATAGTACTTATGTTTTACCACTTCTCCTGTTGTAGATTCTGGGAGGAAGGATTTTACAGCGCCATCGATCACTTCATCTGATAAGGATACGTCTTGACCTTGATGTTGGTCTGTCGGTGATTGGTCGCCCCAGGAATCTATTTTTACTTGTGATAATAAGTACAGGACTACAAAAATAAAGATAAGCCCGATAATCAACCTGAAGACATTCATGCGATTAGATTCGAAGAGGCTTCCGCTTTTCTTTTGTCCATTGTAATCTTTGTTGCTATGATTTTTTCTAAATTTTGCCACTTATCTTAATTTTATAGTGAATGCCTTATCGCATCTCGGCGTTTTATTTTCGAACTGCTTTTCGATAAAGCCCATTTTTTCATAGAGAATGATTGCTTCTCTAAGGGAAGAAGCTGTTTCCAACTCAATTTCAGAGAATCCATTTTCTTTAGCTATTTGGATGATATACTTGACCATCCACTTGCCTAATCCTTTGCCTCTGACTTTTTTTGTTGCATACATTTTTCGTAATTCTGCACACTCATCAGACAATGGAGAAAGTGCAAATGTAGCCACGATTTTTGAACCTAGTTCTATAACACCAAAAAAGTCATATTGATAGTTCTTTTCTATATCAAATAGATCTTTGTCTGTTGAGTCAGGTTCGGGTTTTAGTTTGTATTCTTTCAATACACCAAATATCAGTTCTTGTATCGCTTTTGAATCCTCATTTGTAGCTTTTCTTGTAGTAAAGTCAGAAGGAATTGCTGTCAAAGGTGGGTTTATTGTCATTTTGTTTGTTAATTTGATCTATGATTTGCAACAGTTTGTAAGCTCAATTTATATATATGATCCATAGATTCAAAATATTGCTCGGTTGTTTAAGTTTATTCTTAACAATCAGTATCAATTGTGTCGGACAGTCTTCCAATTTTTCTGAAGGTGGAGCGCACACCTTATCTTTGGCGGGCGCGGGATCTATGTTTACAGGGATAGAATCCATATATACCAATCCAGCGGGCCTCACTACATTAGATCATTTCGGATTAGATGTAAGTTATGACAGACGATTTAATCTGAGTGAGTTATCTACAGTCTCTATGGCGGGGGTCAAGAAAGTTGGAAAAAATGCCATCGGAGTTTCTGTTTCGAGGTTTGGCTATTCTGTATATTCTGAGAGTCGGGGAGGCTTGACATATGCTAGAAAGCTATTTGACAAAGTATCCATTGGCGGTTCTTTCCATTATCTAGGGTACAATATTGAAAATTTCGGTTCGACTTCTAGATTTACCTTTGATATCGGCTTGCAATCTGTGATAAATGATAAGCTATCGATCGGCGCATATATATTTAATCCATCCTCAGTTGCGCTTACCGATGATCAAGATGTTCCTTCTCGTATGTCAATAGGTCTGAGATATACTGCATCCTCTAAGGCAATTATATACGTCGATATTTCAAAAACGATCAACAGGAATCCTGAATTCAAATTAGGGATAGATTACGAAATTGTAGAAGCATTTTCGTTGAGAGGTGGAGCTAATATCACACAATCAAGCATGCACTTCGGCCCAGTATACAATCTGAAAAATGGCCTTGCGATTTTTGGCGGCTATTCATTTGATAATAGAATTGGACACTCTACGGGGCTAAGTATTGCTTATAGGAAGTAATAATTATATAGGGATATTCAGTAGATCTGAATATCCTTATTTATATAGCCCTTCACTCCGCTTATTGCTGAATGAATACCCCGCTTACGCTTGATTTTACGTAAATAAGAGGTAATAAATTTCAACCTAAACTTCCACTCGCATTTAGGGCTTTCATTTTTGGCTTGACCCAAAAACGAAACAAAAAACGAGTGTTTGCTAAACAAGCCATCTCTTATATCAAGACTTTACCTGACTTTTAACGCTATTGGATCACATTTTGACTAAACTTGCAAAACTCGCTTACGCTCAGACAGTTGCAAGTTCTTAACGCCAAAATGAAATCCAAATACCTAAGCCAGCTAAGGTCGATTTAATTTCTGCCACAAATTAATTCTCCTTGTAAGTGATATAATTTTAATATTGTCC
>CALLMH010000046.1 GCA_938007965.1 uncultured Saprospiraceae bacterium
TGAAGACGGTAAGGTCATAGGTCGGATAGCTGCAATACAAGACAACAACTACAATGAGCACCATGGGTCTAACGTAGGTTTTTTTGGTTTTTTTGATGTAATCAATGATTACAATGTAGCAAAACTATTATTGGACACTGCCTACGACTGGGTCAAAGCCAATGGAGCGGATCAAATATTAGGTCCAACTAACTTTACAACAAATGATACAGCTGGTGTTCTCGTGGAAGGTTATGACTCTCCGCCCACGGTCATGATGACATATAACAAACCTTATTACGCTCAGTTAATAGAGAAGTATGGATTTAAGAAAGAGATGGACCTTTATGCATATATCATTCCCACAAATGAAGTAAATGAGAAATCTCTTCGTCTCGCTACGATGTTGCAAGATAGACTCAGCAAGAAAGGTATCACCATCAGAACATCCACGAAAAAAACAAAAAAAAGTGATATACAAAAGATCAAACCAGTATACCTCGCTGCATGGGAGAAAAACTGGGGGTTCGTACCTCCAACGGATGCCGAGTTTGATCATCTTGCAGAAGGCCTAAGCTTATTGCTAGACTTAAGATATGTATATCTAGCGGAACATGAGGGCAAGGTAGTAGGGTTCGGTGTTGCAATACCCGATATCAATGAAATCACAAAAGATTTTAAAAATGGAAAACTCTTTCCTTTCAATATCATTAAATTGCTGACCAAAAAATCAAAAGTATCTCTTATCAGAATTATACTTCTCGGTGTCCTGGAAGATTACCGTAAGTTAGGTATAGAGGCGATCTTCTTTGCTAATTATATTAAAGCGGCTAAAGAAAATAATCTCAGAGCCGGCGAGGCATCTTGGATACTAGAAAGCAATACTATGATGGTACAAGCAGCTGAAAAACTAAATGGAAGGAGATACAAGACATACAGGATCTATAGCAAGTCTATCTAACAACTGACAAAAATGCAGAAAATACTAATATCGGGTGCTAGTGGATTCGTAGGCGGATTTCTTGTTGAGGAAGCACTCACCAAAGGTCTCGAAGTATACGCTGCGGTCAGAAAATCTTCTAATCTTCAATATCTTACTGATAGACGGATTCAGTTTGTCTATATAGACTTCGAAGACAGAGAATCACTGCGTCAGATATTTATGGAGTATAAATTCGACTATATTGTGCATAATGCAGGCGTAACAAAGACACCCGTTAAGGAACAATATTTTACAGTAAACGCCACTTATTTGGAAAATATGATAGAAACTCTCATCGAGAGTAATGCTGTCCCAAGAAAATTTACATTTATAAGTAGTCTAGCCGCTTATGGTCCTGCAGAATACACCAAATCTGGACTCGTAACGGAAAATTCTGAACCACACCCCGTTACTGACTATGGACGAAGTAAGCTCCAAGCGGAGAGATATCTGAAATCTAAATCAGAAATAAATTACACAATCATACGTCCAACAGCTGTATACGGACCGAGAGAAAAAGATTTATTTACGGTCTACGATCTTATCAATAAAGGCATAGAAATGACCGTTGGATTGACTGACCAGCAACTTACATTTATCTACGTTAGAGATTTAGTAAGTATAATTATCGGCTCAACATTAGACAGTCGCAAAAATGTTGCGTACTTTGCGACTGATTTAGAGATATACTCTTCGACGCTATATAATAAGTTGATCAGAGAATCTCTTGGTCGGAAAAGAAGTTTAAAAATAAGACTTCCAATTCCACTAGTAAAAACGATAGGTTATATCGCGGAGAAAGCTGGTAAACTAACAGGAAATTATCCTGCGATAAATATCGAAAAAGTAAATGAGTTGGAAGCAAAAAGTTGGAATTGTGATACAAGTAATCTTGTAAACGATTTAAACTATAAACCCAAATATAAATTACAAGAAGGCTTAAAAGAATCTATAGCCTGGTATAAAGAACATAATTGGTTAAAATAATTATATAATATGTCAAAAAAAGGAAAAGCTAGTAAAGCAAGCGGAAAACTAGGAATTTTATTGCCTGGTATGGGAGCTGTAGCAACGACTGTTATTGCAGGTGTTTTTGCAGTGAATAAGGGACTCTCAAGTCCAGTCGGATCATTAACTCAAATGGGAAGAATCCGAATTGGAAAAAGAACAGAGGACAATCAACCCCTTATTAAGGACTTAGTACCGGTTCAAAATATCAAAAAAGTAGTTTTTGGTGGATGGGATGTGTATAAGGATAACATGTATGAAGCCGCTACGAATGCTGAAGTACTTGAGCCATCGTTATTAAAAAAACTGAAGCCTCAGCTATCGAAAATCAAGCCTATGAAGGCCGTATTTGATAGGAAGTATGCACAAAGGCTCGATGGTAAGCATATCAAAAAAGGAAAGAACAAAATGGCTCTCGCCAAAGCTTTGATGAAGGACATCGAAAACTTCAAGAAAGAAAACAAATGTGACAGATTAGTCATGGTATGGTGTGGAAGTACGGAGATATATATAGAAGAATCATCTGTCCATAAAAATATCAAGAGTTTCGAAAAAGGGCTCGTTGAAAATCACAAAGATATACCACCGAGTATGATCTATGCGTATGCAGCGATCAAAATGGGTGTTCCGTATGCCAATGGTGCACCGAATCTTTCGTGTGATGTACCAGCATTGATCCAATTGGCAAAAGAAACTGATACTCCTATAATGGGTAAAGATTTCAAAACAGGCCAAACATTAATGAAGACAATCTTAGCCCCTGGTCTTAAAGCTAGAGCATTGGGTGTAGAAGGTTGGTTCTCTACGAACATCTTAGGTAATAGAGATGGTGAGGTCCTCGATGATCCAGCCAACTTCAAAACGAAGGAAGTCTCTAAACTAGGAGTATTAGAGCAAATCCTAGAACCAGAGAAAAATCCAGAATTATACGCTAATCTATATCATAAAGTAAGAATCAACTACTACCCACCAAGAGGTGACGCCAAAGAAGGTTGGGACAATATCGATATCAGAGGATGGTTAAACTATCCAATGCAGATCAAAATTGATTTCTTATGTAGAGATTCTATTCTTGCAGCTCCTATCGTGCTTGATCTTGCATTATTCTTAGACCTCGCTAAGAGAGCAAATATGAGCGGAATCCAAGAATGGTTAGGATTCTATCTGAAGTCGCCACAGGCACCTAAAGGAGTGAAGCCTATCCATGATATATTCAAGCAACAAATCAAACTAGAGAATACGCTAAGGCATATAGCTGGTGAGACGTTACTTGACCATTTAGGATTAGACTATTAAAAATAATTCTAATCTATATTAGAATATTGTATAAAAAAGGACGGGCATTGTTGTCTGTCCTTTTTTTGATTAATCGAATACCGCATTAAATATCAAAGAGACAAATTCAATACAAAACGGCTCCGAAAAGGTACCATTTATGATTTCATTCTGGAGATCACAAGCTACTTCCTTGATATCGAGTGCTGCAGATTTTGGAGTATATGGTTTCTTATTTTATTTACTCGTTGTCAATTATGTAGTCGCTTCCGCCATTGGCAATATATCTGGTGCCATATTAAGTTTCTATCTAGGTCGTAATTGGTCGTTTAAGAGTCAAGATGGCAACGTAAGTACACAGGCTATAAAATATGGTATCACTTCTATGGCAAGCGCAGGAATAAATAGTGCAGGCATCTATCTCCTGACTGAAAACACCATTTTACACCCAACTTACAGCAAAGTCATTATTGCACTTTTAGTTGGTATTACATTCAATTTTTTTATGTTCAGATATTTTGTATTCAAGAAATAATTGGACTATGTCATCAAAAAAGAAAGTCGTTTTTATCATCAATCCATTCTCTGGAACATCAGCTAAGGAATCTACTCCTCAATTGATCGCGAGAATGATAGATAGAGATAAATATGACTATTCTATCAAGTTTACCAAATATGCTGGGCATGCCATAAGCCTCGCAAAACAAGCCGTCGAGAACAATACAGATATCGTAGTCGCCGTCGGCGGAGATGGTAGTGTAAATGAAGTAGCTAAATCCTTAGTAGGTACAGATGCTTGTCTCGCCATATTGCCAGGTGGATCGGGTAATGGATTCGCTATGCATCTGGGTCTAGGCAGAGATCAAGAAAAAGCGATTGATTTTTTAAATAATGGCAGTGAGATAATAGTAGACACTTGCTCTGTCAATAATCGATTCTTTGCTAATGTAGCTGGCATAGGTTTCGATGCCAGGATAGCCTTCATGACTAAAAAAAATAAAAAAAGAGGCTTTCTCCCCTACTTAATCACTTCTTTACAAGAAAGTAAAAAATTCAAACCCGCTTCACTGGAGATAGAAATTGACGGAAAAACAATCAAAGGAGAATACGCAGCCGCTGTTGTTGCCAATGCTTCTATGTATGGATATCACTTTACGATTGCTCCAGAAGCGTCACTGCAAGACGGAATTATGAATATCATCCTTATCAAAAAATCTCCGTTGCATAGGTACTTTTTGTCAAGCTACAGATTTCTCAATAGATCTTTACATCTAAGTAGAATCACGGAGTCTTATCAAGGTCGAGCAATCAATATAAAGTTATCCGATAGAGACTATCTACACGTCGATGGAGAAGGGTATGAATCTGATCTGAAATTAGAGTTTAGTATAAGTCCAAAATCACTCAAAGTCATAGTTCCTCAAAATCGAACTGCAAACTGGAAACTATGAACCTATTCTAAAACTGAAGCTACTGCCAAGCCATTTATCTGAGCGATAGCACTCAATTTAGTTTGAAGGAATTTTAATTCGTTGATTTGAATACCGTCTTGGGCAATACCTATTTTGGCTTTTTCGAGATGAATAGACGTGGGGACCTTTTCAGCGACTAATTCTGCAAGTTGTTTGTTTATATTGAATGGAAATACTTCCTCCATTTTACCTTCTACAAATCGATTTACCAGAGGAGCTGTAAGTTTATATATGAAGTTAGATGGATTTACTTTTACATCTATATTGTTGAGTACCAATTGCCCTTCTACCCCATTATAATCAGGAATCCCTTTTATATACACCTCTGCCCTTATAGGATCATTGATGACCATTTTGATATTCAGCTCTTCCCCTCCATTGATCTTGACTGATTGGACATCGAAGTGCTTACCGCCTACTTCCATCCCTTGCAGTAGATTTCTCAACTCCATCTCCAGAAAATCATAGTCAAATGCAATTGGGATTATCACTTTGTTAGTCAGATGCTGATCCGCTTCCGTCATCCATCGGAAGGGAACAATAGAAGAATGTACCACTGCATCATCATTGATAGATATATCAGGTCTGACTATACCATTGATCACTACTTTTCCATCTGATATTTTTGGTTCGCTCAGGATCAATTCATCCACGTCAAGATTGATTCTGTTGCCTTTGAGATCTAATTCACTGAGTTTTTTTCTCGCATCATCTAATCCACCTTGAATTAAGAGATTCAAATCCGAAAATTTCTGTAGCGAACTATCTATTTTTGCAGTGACTATTGATTCATGGTGCTTCAAGACAAGATTGACAAGTGTTTCTACTGGAATATTCAACGCTCCGATTTCTAGTACGGGTTTTTCTATCCATTCGTGGGAAACCAGTTCGGATCTCGCTTTCAATTTGAGTGCAGTACTTATCTCCACATTCACTGTAAGATGTAGATTGATGGCCCCATTACCCTCCACAGTAAATAATCCAGCCTCTCTTATCAATTTTATTTTCAAAGGGAGAAAAACATCTATCCTCTTTCCATTGGGTTTGATATCTGCCTTGCCTACCCTAGTCAATAAAACTTCTACTCCGTTTACCTCCAAAGGCTCAGAGGATACCGCCATGTCTAATGCATCTTCTAATAAGTTAGAAAGAAATTCACTGGTCGTAGTGATATCAAAAATAATAGAACTTTCCATTGTGGATATGATATTTGTATACTTAGAAACTAAAGGAGTATTTCGCGTTGTTGTTTTCGATGTTATCCAGAATTTGTGCTATCGATCTAGAATAGTCTTAAATCATTTCAAGTATTTAATTTACCAAATCGATTTATAAGGTAGACCAAACATTTTTTTAATCGAAATCGACAAGTCGAATAACTTCCTAATAAGAGCACAATATATTAAATATATATGTAATACGTAAGCAATTAAATGATAGAATCTTAATTATATGTTTGTTTTAGTTTTGGGCTTCCATTTTTGACAACTTGTACGTTTAGTATTATAATCATATTAATAAAAAATCGTAAAATTTGATTTTCGAGTATAGAATGACATATATTACTTATATCAAATATCTCTGGCTGATCTTCAGTGA
The DNA here is from genome assembly GCA_938007965.1 of uncultured Saprospiraceae bacterium. Classification (GTDB taxonomy): domain Bacteria; phylum Bacteroidota; class Bacteroidia; order Chitinophagales; family Saprospiraceae; genus CAJXUU01. The sequence continues at coordinate 6,316 of CALLMH010000046.1, forward strand.
CCAGACGTAAGAATCAGGATTGTTGATTTCTCGCGTACTACTGTACCAAGTCAGTCAAAATAATAAACACATGAAAAACATAATACTATTCCTTCTCTTATCCATTACCGTAACCGTCGATGCTCAGACTGTAGGTGTTCTTTCTTATTCTGAGGAAGCGATGGATGGATATACCTTTTTCTCCCCTTTTTCAGGAACAAAAGCTTATTTGGTTGATAACTGTGGCCACTTGATCAATGAATGGGATCGAGGAACACGACCAGGCTTGTCAGCATATTTCCTAGATAATGGACTCATGCTGCGCACATACAAAGCTACACTAGCTGGACCATTTACTTCTGCAAGCAATGCAGGTGGGTTAGAACTTGTAGATTGGGATAATAATACGATCTGGAGTTATGAAATCAATAGCGCAGAACAACTCTCTCATCACGATGCCGTGATGATGAGTAATGGCAATATATTAGTGCTCACTTGGGAATTGACCTACCGTGATGAGTTGGTCTCTCTTGGTAGAAATCCAGACGAAATATCAGTAGAAGATTATATGTGGTCAGAAAAAATACTAGAGATCGAGCCTGTGGGAACCAATGAAGCCAATATTGTGTGGCAATGGCATATCAATGATCACTATGTCCAAGATTTCGATGAAACGAAAGAAGGATTTGATATCGTGGCAGAACATCCAGAATTATTCGACATAAATCTTCCAGAACTTAATAGTAATAACTCTAATTCCACCAGAGATTGGAATCACTTCAATGCGATAGATTATAATGAATCACTAGACCAAATACTCGTATCAGTAAGAAATAGCGACGAGATCTGGATACTCGATCATACGACCACGACAGAAGAAGCGGCATCTCACCAAGGAGGGAGATATGGAAAGGGAGGAGATATCCTCTATCGATGGGGTAATGCAGCAGCATATGATGGTGCGGCAACTTCTGACCAACAACTATACGGACAGCATGGCGCACACTGGATCCCGCAAGGACTAGCCAATGAAGGAGAGATACTCATCTTCAATAATGGAAATGGTCAACCTGGTCCTGATTATTCGCAGATAGAAATTTTAAACCCACCACAAGATTCGGCAGGATTCTATAGCTATGACGATATTAAATATGGCCCCGATGCAGCAAATACAATCTATGGAGATCTTAGCTCAGAGCAATTCTACTCAGCATTTCTATCGAATGCTCAACGATTGGAAAATGGAAATATTCTAGTCAATTCTGGTTCGCCTGGTAGAATTTTCGAAATTACTCAAAATGATGAGATCGTCTGGGAATACGAGATTCCATTATTTGGAGATACGCCAGCAACGCAAGGACAGAATGTAAATAACAATTCCAGTTTCAGAGCTTATAAATTCAATCCAGACTATTTGGGATTTGATGGCCTAGACTTGACTCCAGGTGATCCTATAGAAAACGAACCTCTAGAATGCCAATTGAATGTTGCCACTATCGATGAAAACAGGAATTCAGAAATATGGTATAGTAGTTCAGATCGAAGAATTCATTTCCGTAATGCAAGTACATACGATGGTCAATTGACTATTTTTGATATGCAAGGTCAAAAAATACTTTGCGACAAAGTGAGAAATCGATCTTCGGTCCCTATACCACCTTTGAGTGCAGGCATCTACATCGGTTTGATTAATTCTAACAATGAAATAATTAAAATCAAATTTTCTGTTTTCTAAGCGATATAGTCTATTATATCACCCCATATAATTCGCCCCCTTTAGAAAACAGCTTATCGACCGCAACTGTTGTTTTTGGATCTTTGACCAATGGTGGCGCATGATGTGTTTTAATTCTAGCATCGATGATGAGAGGTCCTTCGCATCCCCAATGTTTGTGCTCTACTTTTGTCTTTACACCGTAAATATCATGAGATGGATTTGCTCGTGTGAATGTTACCCAGACAAAATTATTAAGCGTCTTTCCGATAAACTCATCATCCTCAGTCAATATAATCATAGCTATACCATCAAGATCAAGCGTAGCCAACTGTCTAGACAAATTATCAATTTTAAGCTTTTCGGAAGTATAGTCTTTCCAAGCATCTACTTTGAATGCTAACACACCAAGTCTAGCCATACTCACCGAATGTACAAACGGAGGAAGACTAAGGTTAGTAGGTTTTTCTGTTGCTAATTCCCTCTTTATCTCACCTCTACAAGCAATCACAACTTTAGACCCCGAGTTCCATCCTGACCCAGAATAATCTAATGTATCAATAGTCGTCTTCGTCTGAAAATGTAGATCTCTCATCCAATCTACCCGAGCCAATACATGATCAAAATAACGATCTATATCATGAGTATCAAGATTAGGATTATCTTCATCAGCTGCGATAAACATAAATTTTGCTAAGGATGTTTGGCCTGATCCAAGCACTCTATTGGCTATGGTGAGTATTTCCTCTGGGACTTTTTCTCTAAAAGGCATATACCTTTCTTGACCTATCGCTATCAACAAAGGATGCACACCTGCAGCATCTACTGCATTGATTTCCTTGAGACCAGGAAACTCTCCACCCGCTAATTCTTTTACCAGTTCGTGAATCAAATATCCGAAACTACTGTCTTCCATAGGCGGTCTTCCTACTACTGAGAAGTGCCATATCGCATCTTTCCTATGATATACTCGATCGACATCCATCACGGGAAATGGATGCTCCAAACTGTAATATCCTAAATGATCGCCAAAAGGCCCTTCCGGTTTTGTTTCTCCTTTTCTGATTCTACCAGTGATTACAAAGTCTGCATCACTCGATAGGAAATGACCTAAATCATCAAACTTATATCTAAATCTTCTACCTCCAAGCATACCGGCGAATGTCAATTCACTGATCTCCTCTGGCATAGGCATGATCGCTGAAAATGCATGTGATGGTAGCCCTCCTACAAATATAGAACAACGGAAATCTTCATCACTTTTTAGATATTTAGTATGATGATTACCTATCCCTCTGTGCAATTGGTAGTGGAGACCTATCTCTTTATTGGTTTCATATTCATTTCCAGTCAATTGGATACGATACATTCCGAGGTTGGTCTTCATTGCATTTTTCTCACCAGGAGGAAGAGTAAGTACCTGTGGCATAGTTACGAATGCTCCACCGTCCATTGGCCATGACTTCACCAATGGTAATTTGTCTATTTTAGTTTGTCCATACTGTACAGCACCTTTGCCCCAGCTCTTCATAGGCAATGCAGATAGAGCTGTAAATGGTGCAGATATATATCTGAGCGGATTCTTGAGCAATCTCGTCGGATCGGCTTTTAGTTCTATGACCTTCTTTACTTTTTCTATGGTATGTCGGAATAGATAATCTGTACGATCAAAAGTTCCGTAAATATTCGACAGTGCTCTGAATGGGCTTCCTTTTACATTTTCAAAAAGGATGGCAGGACCTCCAGCTTCAAAAATCCTATTGTGGATTTCTGCCATCTCTAGATCAGGATCTATTTCTGATTTTATTCTTAATAATTGATTACTCTTTTGGAGATCATCAACTACATCTTGCATGCTACGGTAGCTCATACTTTACTTTCTGATTGTAGTAATACAACGCCACGAATGAGAAAGGGTTGAAACTTTTAAATCTAATTTCTTACGTAGGCTTATGAGCTAACTTTGATTCCATCTTTTGGGTAAAATTCCTCCTTCAGAAACTTCAACCCAACAATACTGATAATACACAATAAGAACATAAAACTAAACAAGGCGGTGTACCCAAACTGCTCCAATAGTGCTGTGCCTACGATCGGTGCTAATATTAGTGAAGTAGAAAACATCACAGTATTCACACTCATGTACTTCCCTATATTATGATCACTAGCTCGATCCATAGAGGTAGATGCTATAAATGGGAAGTTAATAATCTCTCCATAACTAACGAAGAGCGTATAAAATACTATAGAAACTATAGATGGTAATGGAAATATGAAAATAAGTATCGCTACTCCCATCATCAAAGCTCCAATCTTCATGACCCTAAAATTATCATATCGCTGCTCTAAATAATGGACCAATGGCATCTCAGTCAAAAAAATTAATAACCCATTAACTCCGAAAAAGTAGCCAACATGACGTTCGGTATATCCCAATTCTTCTGCCATGAAGAGTGGAACCGTAAACAAAATCTGAAAAAAACTAACCAACATACACAAACTAAAAAACATGAATAACATGAATTTCATATCCGTATATGGAGACTCAGAAGTAACTGTAGTTACGTCAACTGTCTTCTTAACCTCCGTCTTCTTTGCATCTTTCACAAACAATATCAGGAAGATACCGGCACAAAAGCATGTCATAGAATCCACAATAAATATTAGGTTATATCCATATAGCTCTATCAGCGCTCCAGCAAAAAAAGGACCTATTGATAAACCAAGATTAAATGCCATTCTCATAAGTGAAACAGCCCTTGTTTGTGTCTCTTTATTGGTAAAATAAGTGATACCTGTCATCAATGCCGGACGAAGAAGATCAGACATCATACTACTGATGAATAGCAATCCACACAAAATATAAAAATCAGATGCATACTGCAGACTGAAGAAAAAACCAGCTGCTGCAAAAAGGCTAATCATCATCGTTCGATAATATCCAATCTTATCGGTTAGATAACCTCCAAGAAGAGCTCCCGCTAGACTTCCCATACCAAAACTCATCGTAGCAGTCCCCGCATCAATCTTACTCCATCCTAATTCTATTGTAGTATATAATGTAAGAAAAGGTAGAATAAGTGTCCCTAATCTATTGATCAGCATCATAGACGCAAAAATCCAGATATCTTTTGTAATACCATCGAATGCGTCTATATATGTTTTCAAAAATCTATTCATATCCAATTCCTATATAAATCTATCGATATGAATGAAATTTCAAACTATAAGGCTACTTATAATTTTAACATAATAAAGTTCTAGAAGAATATTTAGTACACTATTTGCCCGCCTCTACTACTTCAGGAGTTGTGTCTATATTCACCTTGATCACATTATCACTACTTCCTCCTACCATGATTTCGTACTCTCCTGGCTCTACGAACCATTTACCATCATTATCATACCAGCCCAATTCTTTATCCGTAAGCTTGAATTTGATTGTTTTTGATCTTCCAGATTTGATTTCTGTTTTTCGGAAGCCTTTCAGCTCTTTGATTGGTCGAGTAAGAGATGAATATAAATCCCTGATGTATAGTTGTATCACTTCTTCGCCATCATATCCGCCAGTATTTGCTACACTTACTGATACTTCGATAGATCCATCTTCTTTTTTGTCCGCTTTCAAATTAGAATACTCAAAAGTCGTATAACTCAATCCATGTCCGAACGCAAATAATGGTTCCAACACCTCATCCGAATAGTGCGACCAAAATACAAGTTCTTTATCATCATGTTGTTTTCCCCTTCCTGTTGATTTAGTATTGTAGTAAGAAGGAATCTGACCTACTGATCTTGGGAAAGTCATTGGAAGCTTACCTGATGGATTGTACTCACCCATCAATACCTCTGCGATCGCATTTCCGCTTTCATTTCCTAATTGCCACGCCTCTAAGATGGTAGGTATATTATCTTTTGCCCACGGCAGTGTCAATGGTCGACCATTAAACAATACAAGTACAACATTTTTATTTACCGCTTGCACGGCTTCTAAGAGTTCTTGTTGTAATCCAGGTAAACCAAGGTTAGACCTTGATCTCGCTTCACCTGACTGGAAACCATGTTCTCCGAGTGCCATGATGACGATATCGGCCTCTTTTGCCGCCTCTACAGCCTCATCCATTCCTGTTCTATCTGTCTCGTTGATATAGGTCTCGAAGACGAATGCCGTAGGTTTAGTTACCAATTTTACACCCTCATGAAAACTCCAATCTACCCCTCTATATGACTCTAGTCCCTCCTCGAGCGATACAGCTGACCCATCGATTGATCCTAACCTCCAACTACCCAACGGACTGTTCTTTTCAGATACCATTGGTCCTATTACAGCTATCTTTTTATTCGTTTTATTCAGAGGAAGTAATCCACCTTCATTCTGTAATAATACGATTGACTTCTTCGCCATATCTCTAGCTTCAGCCTTATTTCTTTCGTTTCCTATTTCGGCTTTTTCTCGTGCCTCATCACAATACTTGTACGGATCATCGAATAGACCTAATTCATATTTGATGTTTAAGATTCTTCTAGCTGCCTCATTTATTTTTGATTCGTCCACTTTTCCTTCTCTTACCAGTTGCGGTAAATATTTGATGTAGAAGTAACTTTCCATATCCATATCAGAACCTGCATTAGCACATCTCATAGATGCTTCTTCAGGAGTCGCCGATTGACCATGCTTTATTGTCTCACCAATAGATCCCCAATCAGACACTACGAATCCTTCGAATCCCCATGCTCCTTTTAGGATATCTCGTTGTAGATATTCATGAGCATTTACTGGAATTCCGTTTAGATCATTGAATCCGTTCATAAATGTTGCAACTCCTGCATCCACTGCCGCTTTGAATGGAGGCAGTACAGTATTATGAAGTGTCGTACCACTCATATCTGTAGAATTATAATCTCTACCACCTTCTGCAAACCCATATCCTGCAAAATGCTTAGCACATGCTGCCAAAGTCGATGGATCGGACAAATCATCACCCTGAAAACCCTCTACCCTAGCTTTGGCAATCATACTTCCTAGATAAGGATCTTCTCCAGCACCTTCCATTACTCTGCCCCATCTTGGGTCTCGAGAGATATCTACCATCGGCGCGAAAGTCCAAGTAAGCCCTGACGCAGTAGCCTCTCTACTCGCCATTGCCGCTGATTTTTTTATCGCTTTCAAATCCCATGAAGCAGACTCCGCTAGCGGTATGGGAGATTGAGTCTGATATCCATGAATCACGTCAAAACCAAAGATCATCGGGATTCCTAGCCTAGAGTTTTCTACAGCCAATTCTTGCATTTTGCGTACTTGCTCTACACCTCGTATGTTTAACATACCGCCAACTAAGCCATTCTTGATATTGTCATACTTCTGAGCGGCATCTCCTTGGCTGGGAGCAGGTCCTGTAAGATCATAGAATCCATTATACAGATTCATCTGACCCACTTTTTCTTCCAAAGTCATTTTTTTGAGAAGCGACTCGACTTTATCGTATTTATTCAAGTTCATTACTTCTTTTTTGATACTTGTCACTTTACCTGATTTACATCCAATTCCTATTGTTATTAATAAGATAGCGAGGATGCTTAGTTTGATATAATTTTTCACAGACATAATTTTTTCAATGAAGCACTAAATTACAATATAGAATGTCTTTGTGTAAATTTCACACAAAGTTTATTCAAAGATTTTTAAGCATTTACAATAAACAAACAATATGAGCTAAGATCATTTCTTTATATCAATACTTTGATTTAAATTAACTTTACATTTTTAATCTGTCTTCATGAAGATTTTGAAACAGGTACTACACAAATATGAAATCAAAACAAACCGTTTTATTCCTTATTGTATTATCTCAATTTTGTTGCACATCCATGTGGTTTGCGAGCAACGCCGTGCTTACTGATTTAATTTCACAATTTCAGTTAGATGAAGGATCTCTAGGTTTCATGACCAATGCAGTCCAGTTTGGTTTTATCATTGGAACATTAGCATTAAGTATACTCTCGATTGCCGATCGTTTTTCTCCCTCAAAAGTATTTTTCACCTCTGCCGTACTAGGTGCATTATTAAACCTGTGTATCATCCTAGAATCGAATTCTCTAGCGACGTTGCTTTGTTTCAGATTCGGTGTAGGGGTCTGTCTTGCTGGTATCTATCCTGTAGGTATGAAGATCGCCTCTGATTATTTTGAAAAAGGATTAGGAAAATCTCTTAGTTACTTGGTCGCTGCGCTAGTACTAGGTACTGCATTTCCTCACTTTCTCAAATCAGTATCTGGCTCATTGGTTATTGATTGGCAAATCGTAATATATATTACTTCGCTTATAGCTGTCTTAGGAGGATTCTTGATTTATACATTAGTCCCAGATGGGCCATACCGAAAGCCAGCTTCGAGAATAGACTTCACTAAATCCATCACAATATTCAAGGATAAAAATTTCAGAGCCTACACATTTGGATATGTGGGTCATATGTGGGAGTTGTATGCTTTCTGGACATTTGTCCCCGTTTTGGTTTCAGCCAAACTCAGTGACCACTCATCAATTAATATATCATCTTGGTCATTTGGCATTATTGCAATAGGAAGTATTGCATGCGTGATTGGTGGTCACCTATCATTAAAATATGGAAATCAAAAGGTAGCAACTATCTCCTTAATCATATCAGCTGCTTGCTGCTTAGCATTTCCATTCATCATCAATGGTGGTGAGATTCTAACGCTTACCTTATTAATGATTTGGGGTATGACAGTCATCGCTGATTCTCCATTATTTTCTGCACTCGTCGCACAGCATGCACCTCAAGAATTTCGAGGCACTGCATTAACAGTTGCCACTTGTCTTGGATTTAGTATTACAATTATTAGTATTCAATTACTGTCTTACCTTTCCCATCAGTATGATTCTAATTATGTGTATTGGGTGTTATTTATTGGACCAGTGTTTGGAGTGAATTCAGTTTTAAGACGTAATTAATTTACAAAGACAACCTTATTAACCTACTCTTCTAACATTCCTTTTAGCTCATTCAGTTTCATCATACATTCTATAGGAGTCATGCTATTCAATTGTACATCCTCTAGAGCAGATTTTAATTTCCCGGCTATAGGATCTACTGTCTCGAATATGCTCAATTGATAAGGATCCGCTTCGATTGCAGCGACTTGATCTGTCAGATCTGGATTCTGGATTCCATCTTCATTGGTAACTGACTTTTGTTCTAGTTGCTTCAGAATCTCATTCGCTCTTTTGAGGATTTCTTTTGGCATACCAGCCATACGAGCTACATGAATACCGAAACTATGATTACTACCACCTTCTACAAGCTTCCTCAGGAATATCACCTTCTGCCCTACTTCCTTTGTCGCAACATTGTAGTTCTTTACTCTCGGGTATTTATTTGCCAATTCATTTAACTCATGATAGTGAGTAGCGAATAATGTCTTCGGGTTTGCTCCTTTATTATTGTGTAAATATTCTGCCAATGACCATGCAATCGATATCCCATCATACGTAGATGTACCTCTTCCTATCTCATCCAATAAGATCAGACTTCGATCAGAAATATTATTCATGATACTGGCTGTCTCATTCATCTCCAACATAAATGTAGATTCACCGCTCGATATGTTATCACTTGCTCCAACCCTGGTGAATAGCTTATCGATGATCCCAACTTCTGCATATTCCGCAGGAACATATGATCCCATCTGAGCCATAAGACATATAAGAGCTGTCTGCCTTAGAATAGCCGACTTACCAGACATATTTGGTCCAGTGATCATCATGACTTGTGTCTCATCATTACTTAGATGGATGTCATTAGGCACATACGTTTCATCGAGTTTCATATGCTGCTCGATTACTGGGTGTCTTCCTTTCTTGATGTCTATAGATGTACCATTATTGACGATTGGTCTTGAGTAATTGTACTTTTTTGCTACTCGTGCAAATGATAGTAAACAATCTACATTCGCTATTAATATCGCATTAGACTGGATAGGATCGAGATATTCTATGATAGATAGAATGAGTTCTTGATAGAGTGCTTCTTCGATTCCATTGATCTTTTCTTCCGCTCCGAGTATTTTAGTTTCTAGTTGTTTGAGCTCATCTGTGATATACCGCTCGGCATTGGTAAGTGTTTGCTTTCTAACCCAATCATCGGGGATCAAGCCTTGCCCTTTGTATTTATTTGTTACTTCAAGATAGTAGCCGAATACATTATTAAATCCAATTTTTAGATTTGTAATTCCTGTTTTTGCGGCTTCTCTTTGTTGTATACCGAGGAGTAATTCCTTAGCATTCCTTACCACATTGGTGTATTCGTCTAATTCAGCGTTGTATCCATCTTTGAATGTACCGCCCTTACTTACCATGGAAGGTGGCTCTTCGGTGATTGCGTTTTCTATTCTGTCTCTAACATTTTCACAGAGATGTAGTTTATCAGCTAATATTGATAAGTGCTCGTTTTTAGTTTTAAGAAGTAATTCTTTTAGCGGACCTATATTAATAAGAGCTCGCTTAAGTTGTATGAGTTCTCGTGGAGCGACTTTCATCATCGAGATTTTTGAAGCTAAGCGCTCTAGATCTCCCATCTTCCTGAGTAGTAACTCTAGTGATTCTGATTCATCTTCATTATCATAGAAGTGACTGACCATCTCTAACCTCGCTTCTATAGCTGTCTCAGACATCAGTGGCAATAATACCCACTTTCGCAGCATCCTTGCTCCCATAGGAGAGACTGTCTTATCCAATACTTGAATCAGTGGGATACCTGTCTCATGCACAGTAGAAACCAATTCTAAGTTCCTTATTGTAAATCGATCCAACCAAACATATTCTTCGGATTGGATTCTGTTGATACTCCTTATGTGCTTAAGATTATCATTCTGTGTGGTAGAAAGATAATGTAAGGCAGACCCCGCTGCAATCTGCCCTTGATCCAATTTTTCTACGCCAAAACCTTTTAGATTCGGCACTTCAAATTTTTCTAATAGCTGTTCTCGACAATAGTCATACTGATAGATCCACTCATCTAATGGGTAACTGTAGTACTTGTCACCGAACTTAGTGTTGAATTTCTTATTGTAAGATTTTGAATATATGATCTCCGCTGGCCCAAAACTATGAATCAGCTTCTCTACACTTTCTAATGATCCCTCACTAAGTAGGAACTCTCCTGTTGAGATATCTATGAATGCAACTCCATGAAGGTTCTTAGGCCCAAAATGAATGGACGCTAGATAATTGTTATTCTTTCGATCAAGGATCCCATCGTCGATCGTCAGTCCTGGTGTGATCACATCTGTGACTCCTCTGGCTACGATCTTTTTCTCTTTGCTTGGTCTTTCTAGCTGCTCGCAAATGGCTACACGGAAACCCGCTCGTACCAATTTTGGAAGATAGACATCCACACTGTGATACGGGAAACCAGCCAATTCGATATCAACACCACCATTATTCCTCGCAGTAAGCACGATACCTAGCACATCCGAAGCCTTCACGGCATCTTCTCCAAATGTCTCATAGAAATCTCCCACTCTGAATAGCAAAATAGCATCAGGGTGCTTGCTTTTCAGATTGAAATACTGCTCCATTAAAGGAGTCACTTTCTTTGATTTTGTCTTCGTCTTAGATTGTTTAGCCACAGATATCAAGTTGGTCGGCAAATTTAATGAGATTCTTTTGTTGGACAACTAAAGTGGAGAAAACATATTTAGAAAATTATAATGGAAGGTCTTTTTGCAGCTAACATGACTATAAAATTTAAAAAGTAGCATTACTTCAATCAAAAAAGCACATGATAGAATATTATTTGAGACTGTTCATTAAAGTGTGTCTATTAACTTTAATGAACAGTCTCGTAATATATCACTACAAAGTACTCAAAAAGTAAAATTTTAATTTTAACTAAATCAATAAACCATCGTAGTTTAATTTTAATCCATACATAATACTTCTAAAATCAACTTTTTAGCTACATTATTGAGCAATGAACCAACAAATTCTATCTTTGTTAAATATTATTGAAATCATGGGTTCCGCTTTTAATGACGGATAAGATGATGGATATTTACATTCTGAACAAAAAAGACTGTTACATATGAAATTTTATAGATTAAGTTTATTGGCTATTGTAGCCCTTTTGGTAGTGTCTTGTAAGATGGCTCCATCAGCCGGACTTGTTGTGTCTGGTAAGGTAAGTGATGCGAACGATATGACTGTACACTTCGACAGGACTATGCCCGACAATGCAAGTGAGGGAATACTTAACACGAAAGCGGATGGCAATGGAAAATTCACTTTCACATTCCCTGAGAAACTGAGCGCTGGAACATACAGAATCAGAGCTGGTGCAAAAGCCGCTGAAATATTATTAAACGGAAGTGAAAAATCAATCTCAATAGAGGGAGACATGAAAAGCTTCGGAGATCTTACATATGTCGTAAAAGGGGCACTTCTTACGGAAGAGTATCTCACATTGATATCTGATTATATGTCGAAGAAGATCGACACCAAAGCACTAAGAGACAAAGCTATGAATGAATTAGATCCATTGATAGGTTATCAAATATCTTCTAAGATGTTTCGTATGCGTCCAGAGTTTCTCGATGTACACAAAGCTGTGGCTAATAAATTGACCACTACTTACCCTGATCTAGAGTTATCAAAAACGTTTGCCGCACAGGTCAATACAGTAGAAAGACAATATATCTCTCAACAAGCATCCGCTAAAATCAAGGTAGGACAACCCGCTCCGAATATCGAACTTCCTGGCGTGGATGGCAAAACGAGATCGCTTGCTGACATGAAAGGCAAAGTAGTACTGCTTGATTTCTGGGCGAGCTGGTGTGGACCTTGTAGAAAAGCAAATCCTCATGTAGTAGACGTATACAAAAGATACCAAGATAAAGGATTCGATGTATTCTCTGTATCTCTAGATGGACTTGATTCTAGAACTAAAGCGAGATTTAAAACTGAAGATCAGGTCAAAATGCAATTGGATAGATCCAAAGAAAGATGGTTGGCAGCGATAGAAAAAGACAACCTGATATGGGACGCTCATGTAAGTGATCTCAAAAAATGGGAGTCAGCTCCAGCCGCGGAATATGGAGTAAAGAGTATACCTAAAACATTCTTAATAGGTAGAGATGGTAATATCGCTTATATAAACCCAAGAAATAATCTAGAAGAAGTTGTCAAGACACATCTCGGGATATTATAAAATCACAATTTGGCTCGAAAAGATATAAAGGATTACTTCATAAATAGAAGCAATCCTTTTTTTAATTACTGAATTTCATTTTTTTGTATATTTACTAGATATAACTTATTACAGACGAAACCCTTACCAATGAACTATACGATTAACCTTATCATTATCATCTTATTTCCATCGATGCTTTATGGTCAATACGATATCAGCATAGGGACAGGGAGTCATTGGCTGAACTCGGATGTCAATGTTCTATGTGGACTAGGAAGTTTGAATTATGCTAATGGTACCATAGATTATCAAGTGAAAGATGAATTCTATCTTACAGGAAATATCGGATACGGTAATGCAAAAGGATTAAATCAATACTTTGCTTTTAATGGTTTTGCATTAGGTGGTGGCCTTGTAGAAGATATCTATAAAGATTATAGTGAGACAATATATGCGCCTTATTTCTCTTCCAATATACTATCGATTTCTGCTGGCCCTTCATTTAAGCAATATCTGGCCAATGATAATATATTTGTAAAAGTTGGATTCCAAATTGGGTTATCTCATGCTCGTACATATATGAACCTTTATGATGCGGAAAATAATATTTACATGCTGCCAACCTTACTTACGCTTGGTGCATTTGGTCCGCAAGAACCAATTTATACTCAAGATCTATTCGATGACACTTTCGAAACTCAAGTCGAAGAAGCAGCATTATTCTATCATTATGGCCCTCATATAAATCTAGGTTTACAAGTGAATGATAAAGGATATCTAGGTGTAAGGTATACGGTACATCTCACAAATACAGATAATCTAGATGGTATCGCATGGAGGACCGCAGTAGATCGAACTGATAATAATGATTTCATCCATAAAGCGACGGTAGAATACGTGCATAGGTTTGGTACGTTTAATTGGTAAAATTGAAAACATATTCACATCGCAAGCCAAAACTAAAAGCACGTCTGTAGAGTTATAAGTTCAGAAAGTACTCTCTCTAATCAAAGCACGCTAGTGAAATTAAAAATAGACGAAACATTTAATAGGGAACTCCCAAAAGATCCAATTAAAGACAATTATCCTCGGCAAGTAGTCGAATCATGTTACTCTGTAGCTACTCCTCGAATCCCTACGGAACCTCAGATTATTCATGTTTCTGATGAAATGATGCAGGCCATAGGATTGACTGAGCATGATAAATCATCTAAGAAATTTCTAGATATATTCTCTGGTAAAAAAGTAATCGAAGGGACTGAGCCATATGCTATGTGCTACGGTGGTCACCAATTCGGACACTGGGCAGGGCAGCTTGGAGATGGCAGAGCGATCAACTTGACTGAACTCTTAGTAGAAGGAAATCGCTGGGCACTGCAACTCAAAGGAGCTGGCGTAACTCCATACTCAAGGACTGCGGATGGATTGGCAGTACTGCGATCTTCAGTCCGTGAGCACTTGTGCAGCGAAGCGATGTATCACTTAGGCGTTCCGACTACCCGATCATTGTCATTGATGCTCACGGGAGACCAAGTACTGAGAGACATGATGTATGATGGCAATCCTAAGTACGAAAAAGGTGCCGTTGTGTGCAGATTAGCACCTTCCTTTATACGATTTGGTAATTTTCAGATATTTGCTTCTCGGCGAGATGAGAAGAATCTAAAAATATTAACTGACTATACCATCCGTCACTTCTTTCCGCACATAGAGAAAGGAGGCGAAAAGGGTTACATTCAGTTTTTCGAAGAAGTACTTGATCGCACGTTGGATATGGTAATCCATTGGCAGAGAGTAGGTTTTGTGCATGGTGTGATGAATACTGATAATCTATCTATACTTGGATCAACAATTGATTACGGACCATATGGCTGGCTAGAGGGATATGATCATCAATGGACACCGAATACTACAGACAGACAACACCACAGATACGGATATGGGAAGCAACCTGATATCGCACTTTGGAATCTTGCTCAACTTGGAAGTGCTCTAGTCCCATTGATCGGAGAGGCTCAACCCCTCCAAGAAATCCTCAATGGCTATAAAGATAAATATCAATCTAATTACCTGTCTATGATGCGGAGTAAATTGGGACTAAGCCAAACTCTAGCCGTAGACCTCGCACTTGTAGAAGAACTAGAAGATATTCTACAAGTTACAGAAACTGATATGACTATATTCTTTAGAAATTTGGCAAACATCCAATTAGAATCAACTCATACGAACTTCTTTCCTCTGATTAATGATGCATTCTACAAATCAGAAGAGCTGACGGAGGTTATCAAAAAATTATGGAATGATTGGCTCACAAAATATACAGAAAGACTTCGAATAGAAAATAGTACTGATCGAGAACGAAAGGAATCTATGGATGCCGTCAATCCAAAATATGTACTGAGAAACTATATGGCTCAACTAGCTATAGATAAAGCTGATAATGGGGACTATTCACTGATCGGAACTTTCTATCAGATGCTTAAATCTCCTTACTCAGAACAACCAGAATATCAAGAATGGTTTGCCAAACGACCAGAATGGGCAAGGCATAAGGTAGGCTGCAGTATGCTATCGTGTTCGTCATGATCGATTGGTGCTAGATATTTTTTCCTAATCTACTAATCTTTTTAATATAGGGAAAATTAGAGATTCTTGCTGATTTTAATCTAAAAAAAATAGATACGCTCTCATTACGAAAACGTATCTATTTATATATTTCAATAGACCTTCAAAGTTTTAGAAACTAAGAAGGTAATCACCGGAATTTTATAATCAGCTAACTATAGCTAATAACTCAATATCAAAAATGAGTGCTTGGTAAGGTCCTATTGCACCTCCTGCCCCTCTATCTCCATACGCTAATTGATAAGGAATAAATAATTTCCACTTGCTACCTACTGGCATCAATTGAAGTGCCTCGGTCCATCCTGCGATTACTCCATTCACTGGAAACTCTGTGGGTTGGTTACGACTATACGAACTATCGAACTCCGTACCATCGATCAATGTACCTCTATAATGAGTTCGGACAGTTGACGTTGCAGTAGGCACCTCACCATCTCCTTTGGTGATGATTTCATATTGAAGCCCAGAAGCAGTAGTATGAATTCCTTCTTTCTTTGCATTTTCAGCTAAAAATGCTTCCCCTTCAGCGGATGCCGTTTTGCTCAACTCGGCTTTCTCAGACTCTATTCTCTCTTGGATGATTCTGAATGCCGCTCCAATCTCTTCATCTGAAGATGCCATAGGCTCTCCTTTGAATGCATGGCTGATTCCCGCTAATGCTGCTTCTAATGACACCCCAGAAAATGCGCTTTTTAATTGTCCGCCCATCTGAAGACCGATACCGTAGGAAGCTTTATCCTCGGTTGTTTCTAATTTAATATTTGACATATATTATTTGTTGTAATTACGCAGCCACGCTGCGGATTGAATTCGAAGGTGCAAATGTAATTTATTCTAACAAAACCACAGCTCTTTAGCTCGCATTTCAACGGTAGATAATCTTCGATGGATAATTCACGAGTGGACTTGCGCTTCCTAATTGAGATTTAATACTAAATCCTAACATAAGCTGTTTATTCATCCTTGGACTATGAAAAGGACAGTTTATTGAAATTATAAATTATTCATTGTTTAAAAATTCAAAAGTTCTATTTTATGAATATTTCATTTGCATGATAATCAAGAAACTCACGGCTAGGAATAAATCTATCTGGCAAATTAATTTTTCTTTTATCGTATTGAATGAAAAAATTATTGATCTCAACCTCAGTTTTCATTTCATGAATAATTGGCGATAACTGAACCTTGTAGTCAGCATTAATAGTCATAAACCCTTTATCAAAGGCTTTATCATGTATAGAATTCAAACATAATCCATTTCTAGGATTTACTCTATTCATTTTATCTATTGACCAAGGTATAATGTGACTTGCAACTAATAGACCCCGTATTGACAAATTAGTAATACAACATTTAGAATTGTAGGATGACAAAATTGCAGATCTAAAAAAGCTTTGGTTGACTCTCCTTTTCACCATAGTAGCTTCATCAAGTCCTACTCTATCTTGTATATCACTCTCTAGTACTTCTTTATTTCTTTCATTCTGAAATTTTGAAATTAGTAATTCACTTTCATAAACCAATCTATCCCAGTTGCCATGAAATTCATTCCACACAGCTTCTTCCATTTTACTTCCGTTGCTTAGACCTACTACACCTTGTTTTTTAAGCACAGGATCCAGTCTTCCCAAATTCCCTATTTTCATATTTAGGGCAGAAGGAGATCTACCTAATATTTTTGCATATTTAATCACAATAGGGCTATTCTTACTACTAGATTTAAATGGAATTTTACAATAGACATTAAAAGCAACTATTGTTTCCTCTCTTGACCATTTTATTCTAGTCATGGACTACATTTACTACTTCTATATCATCTTTCGAATAATCCAATAATATAGAATTTAAAAGCTCTATTGTGAGATCACTTCCACCAGCCAATATTTGACTAAATACTTCAATCCTGTCATTATTTGTTAGGGTATTTAGTTTGTCATTGTCTCTAAAAAACAGCATGAAGTCTTCTCGAGTAAAATTTTTCTTAGTTATCATAAATCTATATTTTTAAATTTTGCATATTTACAATACGATAGAATTGTCCCAAACGTAAGGTTTTGGAATACCATCATCGTCAATCAACTGACGAATATCTATTTCGATGCCTCTTGTAAGGTCAGTAATCGGCACATCATTTACCCCTCCTTCAAATGGATTCTCGGTCGATTCTCCGATCATCTCCAGCGTATAGAAAACCCATGAGATCAATGCACTAAATGGAATAGACAACCATACAAAATGAGCACCCAACCTATCAAATAACATGTGAAAGAACCCCGCTTCATGGTGATGATCTACCATCTCTTGGATAAATGATTGTCCTATATCTTGGAAAGCATCCATCACGCCAAAAGGAAGAAGAATGATAAAAATCCAAATAAAATACTGATTCAAAGTGGCGAATTGTCTCGGGTACGGGAAGTTTTTAATCCGTTCTGATTTTCCTTGCAGGGTGTAGAGTTCTTTGAGCACATTCATCAATTCCATGTGTCTGAAATCGTCTATCAACCCTGCAGACTTAAGTCTTTTCAGATGAGAAGATTGAAGACCAAGTATCTGAGAAGCCCAATTCCCTTTGTCGGCTATTTGTTCCAACTCTGAGATCGATAGGTATTCTTGGATGGAATCTTTTTTGGACTTATCGCATTCCATGATCGCATAATTCTTATCTCTGAATTTCTTCTGCCTCTTTGTTTGAAGATTCTCTTCCCATGGCTTGGGCTCACGCATCTGATATCTAAGCGCTGTCATCCAAGCTACATGTCTCATGATGATTATTTTTATCGTAGCTGATATCTCTTGTTCAGATACATTTTCGATTACATACTCATCGGTGATGTAGTCTCTTATCATGATCGTCCATGTACGGGACGTATTCACTACTCCGCCCCATATTTTACGAGCTTCCCATAATCTATCATAAGATGCATTGTTTTTGAATCCTTGGATAAATGCTACCGCTGTACCCAACAGACCTATCGGTAACCATGGGAGATGCAACCACTCCCAATTGAGTACATCAAATAAAAATACAGGTATAAAAGATATCAATAAAAATAAAATAATATATCTGAATGTCCAGGATATCATTCCTGAAAGAGGGAAAACTTTTTTCGTGTACACCTACTTATATTTTGATAAAGCACCAATATACTGACACTTATCAACAAATAAGATTAAGGCGTCTTATTCTTACTTAGTTTGTTTTTATTTCGTCGGCATCTTTCGCTACAGTATTTTACATCATCCCAATTCTTCTCCCATTTCTTTCGCCATTTGTATGGTTTTTTACAAACAAGACAAAACTTGACAGGCAGGTTACTCTTTTTCATTCAAAGTCGGGTATTTCATTTACGCGTACGTATGGAAAACTATCCAGTCTCCTCAATCCGTAATAAGTATTCAAACCTGAGATGCCTGTACAATAGTAAGAGGACAAATCCAACTGCCCCTCAATATTCATGGCATCATCGGGCACTATTATTAATTCCACAGTTCCTATTATAAATGTACAGCCATTGGGGAGTGGGATACTTTCAGAATGTTTCATCCCCAATTTTACCAAACTTTCCTTGACGAAGGGAGCATAGAAGTCATCGTTAAATTCTGTATTAAGTGACATTCGGTCAAATTCCGACATGCCTACTTCTAGTTTTGCAGACGTATAGTGTGCTTTCTTGATGAATGACTCTGACACATGATTTATCGTATAGTACTTCGTATTGTGAATGTTAGCATATGTATCCGTTTTTGGATCTGATTGTGGTCGAATTACAAATCCTAGCAGTGCCGGATTAGACCCTAGATGCACGACAGAAGAGAATATCCCCACATTGTCTTTTCCTTCAGTTGATCTCGTTGCGATCAGATTTGCAGGCTTGACACCTGATATCGAATTGATAAGATTTAGTCTATAGATCCTATCCAATCTACCTATTTCTTCTTTTCCTAGCTTCATTATTGCTTGTATGTAAGATGAGTACTCTTTTATTTTCTTCTTTTACTTTAGGATCATTCCTATGACCCCATATTTTTTCTCTTGCATATTTTCCCGAAAGGGTAAGATCTACAATCGGCTCGGGATAAGCAGACTTAATACCACTAAATTCTCTATCCATAGCCGTCATCTTCCACGGTTCGTGGACAAACTCTACTGGAATGTCACGCAACTCAGGAACCCATTTCTTTATAAATATTCCCTCCGGATCATGATCATAAGATTGCTTGATCGGATTATACATTCGTATCGTATTGATGCCCGTAGTGCCCGCTTGCATCTGAAACTGAGGATAGTGTATCCCAGGCTCATAATCCAAAAATAATCTTGCCAGATGATACACTCCCAATCTCCAACTGCAATCAAAATGATGGCAGAACACTGAAACCAACATCGCTCTCATTCTAAAATTAATCCACCCAGTAGCGATAAGACATCTCATGCAAGCATCCACTAAGGGGAAGCCTGTCCTCCCCTCTTCCCATGCAGATATATGCTTGGGATTATTGGTAAATACCAAGCTCTCATAACCTCTATTGACACATTTAGTCTCATAGACGCACTCGGCTTCGAACTTCTGGATGAAGTGGCAGTGCCAATGTAATCGAGTCAATAAACCATCGAAGCTTCTTTTGTATTTTTTATAATTAGGATGTAATTTGATAAATCGGTATGCTTGCTTTACGGTGATATTTCCCCATGCAAGATAAGGAGAGATCCGACCACAAGATTTCCTGCTCTCTCTAGGTTTTGATATGTGATTGCTATAATTTTTTCCTCTTTCGAGACAGAATGAATTTATATATCTCCAAGCAAATGCTTCTCCAGCTTTTTGATATAGATTTGGATATTCTTCTAGCTTAATTTGTAATGCCTTATCCAATTGAAAAGGATGCGACTTCGGCGAATCTCCGGATACTGAATACTTATTATTGACGATCTCAGAATTAATATGTCTTCTCCACTGTTTATCCCAGCTTATACGGTTTTTTATACCTCGGACTACACCATTATATTGATACTCTTTCCATTGTATTTCCTCTTGATTAAGATATTTCGCTACCTGTCTATCTCGGTTCCACGTCTTTAGGATACCACTTTCTTGATAAGAGAATACATGGTTAATATCGAATGTATGTCTGAGATATTGAAATACTTCTATAGCCTCTGCATGAAAAATGGTAACCGATCTACCGTACGGCTTTAGTTTCTCGTTCATATCCCGTATAGAATGAAATATAAACTGTAAATGTCTTAAAGAACAATCTGGGTGATCTATCATCGTAGGCTCGAAAATATATATGATCAAATAGTCAATATCACTGCGCTCCGCATTGAACAGAGGAAGGTGGTCCTGAGTTCTCAGGTCTCTTTTGAGCCAGACTATGTTTCTTTTTTCAATCATTTTTCATTATCGGTTCTGCCTCACTGTTATTTGAATGCAGTTCTAACCGATCAACATTCAAACGTGAACATCTTAATTTTGTTGATGTGATTGATTTTATTGGCAAGATTTTAAAATATTCAAAAATCACTCTCTACCTCAAAAAACATGTTTTCTCCACTGACTGGATGTTCGAACCATATGGCTTCTGCATGTAGATGTAGTCTATCAGCACGCTTACCGTATAGATCGTCTCCTATGATCGGTGCATTTAGCCCTAGGTGATGGGATGCATGTACCCGAAGCTGATGTGTACGTCCTGTAATCGGATAGAAGTAGATCTTCGTCTTTCCTTCTTTTCTTGATATTACCTCATACTTAGTTCTAGCCGACTTTCCATATTCTTTGCAGACAATCTGGTAGGGTCTATTCTCTAAGTCTACTCTGAGAGGCAGATTGATATACCCTTCATCGTTTGAGATGAGACCATCTAGAAGCGCTATATATCTTTTTTTCACTTTCCTCGTTTTGAATTGGTCTTGGAGTCTCTTATGAACTTCCTTCGATTTGGTGACAATCATGATGCCCGAAGTAGACATATCGAGTCTGTGCACAATCATGGGACCAGTAGACTTTGGATATTTGGCCTTGAGACGCTCTTGGACAGAATTTGTGACCAGCTTACCTGGTACGGACATAAACTCGGGCGGCTTATTTATGACCAATAAATGTTCATCTTCATAAACCGTCTCTAACACTTTACCTACTGCATGATTGATCAGTAATGGATTAGGATCTATATCCAATCCCTCCAACATATGACCCAAGATGGGTTCACACTTGCCCCTGCACGAAGGATAGAAATATTTATGCTTTCGGCTATTGGAGCTCGGTGGAGCACCCCACCAAAACTCAGCAAGTGCTATCGGTTTCAATCTATGTAAAAAAGCATATTGATATAACTTTGGCGCAGCACAGTCACCCGCTCCAGATGGAGGCACCTCAGGTATCTTATGTTTGAAAATATCGATTACATTTTTTGATTTGAGATCAATATTTAAGAAATTATATTGCTCGAACAACCAATCTTGCAATGCTTTTGAGTTAGACTTCATCTCGACTTTCATCTCTGATATCGGTATGGCGAGTTCGTCATATCTTTGTCGATGGATCGATAACTTCTCCTTGAGATACACTTCATACTCTCGCAGTAGAAAGGCGTCGTTGATACTTTCTTGGTTGTGCTTTGTTTTTAGATCCGCATATTCCTCTTTACTCAATGATCCTATGGCGGATTCTCTCTGCGCCTGACGTGATTTTTGGTGTGACTTTAGTATTTTTTTTTCTGACTTTATTTTCTGATTGGTAAGTATGATCTCGTGGTCTAAGGTCGACTTCAATCTCTGCAATTCTTGATTGTTTTCTAACCTCAAGATTTCCTTATTCAATAAATCCAGTTTGTAGCTTTCTTGCATGAAGTAACTTCCCTCTTCTAGCATATCAAATATTGGTGGTACGAAATGATCGTAAATATTCCTATCGCCCAACTTTCCAGAGAATGCGGCAAGATATCCTAGATCGCCAAATTCATCCTTGACTACGAGTACACCAAACATCTTACCTAGAGAACTTTTGGTGATATTATTTCCAATTCCAAAATCATGATCTATATCGTCAGTAGTCAGGAGGTATTCTTGTAATTCTCGTACCGCTTCGATGGCTATAGGGTGAGGCTCGTAATAAAAAGGGAATGTACTCTTGACAGGTAATTTGATATGAGAGATATCGGTTTTAAATCTATGAAACTTACTAGTACTCATACTTATGCTAGCTTTCTTCCTAGTTCTGTATACAGTTCGAATGCTCGCTTTTTATCTTGATCATAGGTATAGTCGATGTACTTCTCGAAGTATGATCGCAAGTTTACTTTATTCGCTAGGCTTTGATTATGTTCCAGGACTATTTCAATATTGTCCACACCGAGCGCCAGGTTCTTATTGAGCTCGGCTATCTTTTCATCATCTACGTGAGGCTTCGCGATCCACACTGCAAATACAAATGATAGATTGGTCATTGATTGCCATTCCACACCTAAGTCATATGTATATACGTAGTCATTATCCGCGCCGAAAGCTTTATCTCCAATCATAAGTACTCCAGTATTCTGAGGTACATCTTTATGGTTGATGGTGCGGGCATCTATCTCTTCAAACTTTACATCGATACCCCAATGATGCTCGCACAGCACCTTGGTCAACAATTGAGAAGTTCGACTATCAGAATCCAGCCATATCGTGTCTAATTTATCAATCGGTAAGTGAGCATAGAGACATACTGTACCTACAGCACCCACGCACCCGATACAATAGTCGGTAATCAATCGGTAATCTTCTGCCTCCAACTCTAATAAGGTAGCTACGGGTACTAGAGCCACGTCCGCTTCACTATTTTTGTAATAATCCATGCATTTCGAGGGTACATCCAATATCAGGTGATAGTGATCTCTAGCCTTCTCTAACCCATACAAGAAAGGAAGCGTATTATGATATCCTACCATTGCGATGTTCAACTTTTCAATTTTCTCAACACTCAATTTCTTACAGATTATTGAAGTAATATAATATCATCAGATGAAGTGAAATAAGCTTCTTAGCCTTCAGATATCTTATCAATTCGATGTTCAATTTTAAATGGATGGCAATTTTACCATTTCTATTAAATAAAACATGAAAAATGAGAAATTGTTATTTATTAATTTCGGTTAGTTGGACGCAACGGATTCTTATGTAAGCTACATTTCATGATGGCAATATCGATGATTGATAGTACTTATACGATATATTATCCATCCTTACATCCTAATAATAGTAGAGCTCACGAGGTATCAAGTTGATGATTTCTATTTTCAGTTATATAAACTAAGAAAAAGAATATACTTTCACTTCATACTACTATATTCGTAGGCTCAATCGTAATTTTCTACAAAAGAAATAATATGGTAAACAGACAGGAAGCGAAACTGCAATCAATGTGCATACATCAAATCGGAAACGCCGCTGAAGATGAAGGTGTAAAACTATCAAACACTTCCATAGAGCTCGAAAACGAAGAACTAGAATCGCTCATGATGCGATATTTCTTTGATAATTTTAAGGATCCGGAGTTTTTTCACTTCACATTTACATCAGATGAAGTAGAACTCAATCCAGTGTACAATTTCGCCTCCAATATATTCGACGATCCTGCTAGTATATTGGAGCAATCTGTAAAAATAGCTCGTCACCTTTACGAAAAATCAACACATCCAAATATAAAATCTGGTGACTTACTGACAGCCTATATCACTGATGTATTGATCGATGATGAGATGGTCAATGCCGTGGCCATTTTCAAATCTGAGAGTAAGGATGCTTTCCTCAAATTGAACCATACAGATGGAAATTATAGTATAGACTTCGAAAATGGAGTCAACGTCGAAAAACTCGATAAAGCATGTCTCATATTCGAAACAGAGAGAGAGCAAGGTCTAAAATTATGTATTATTGACAAATCTAATAGAAACAAAGAAGCACTCTACTGGAGAGATGAATTCTTAAATGTAAAATCACGAGAAGACAACTATCATGCTACCACCCAATATATATCACTCACGAAGGCGTACGTAAAAGAAAGACTAAAGCATGATGATAATGCTACGAAAATAGACGAAGCTGAGATCATGCATCGTTCTAAAGAATATCTTAAAAATGTAGAAACTTTTGACAGATCAGAATTTGAAGATCAGGTATTCAAAAGTGAGCCGATGAAAGCATCTTTTCAGGAATTTAGTGATGATTTCGAATCAGAAAGGCAAGTCAGATTACAAGACAACTTTGAGATATCGTCATATGCTGTCCAAAAGAAAACAAAATCATTTCGGTCAGTTATAAAACTAGATAAGAACTTTCATGTTTATGTGCATGGAGATAGAAATAAAATAGAAAGAATAGTAGATGTAGATGGCACCAAATACTACAAACTATATTTCGAAACCGAATCATAGTACTCATAAATTAGAATATCATATTGATGCGTTCATTATTAAATATTGCCTTGCTTTGCATTTCGACTGCGATCTTTGGTCAACCTATCAGTATAGACGGCAACTTTGAGGATTGGGCAGATATAGATCCGATATTTATTGATGATCTGAATGATGGCCAAAGCAATGGTATAGATCTCGAGAGATTCTGGACATACAATGATCAACAATTTATCTATTTCAGATTCGAATTAAACAAAGAGATAAATCTCCAGGACAATAACGATTTTGCGATCTATCTCGACTATGACAATGACATAAATACTGGATTCAAAATCAATGGTGTCGGAGCCGAAGTCAGGGTCTTCTTTGGAGATAGGCAGGGCATCTTGAATGTTGGCAACAATACGGAATTTGTGAATTTTTGGCCGATAGGTTTGAATGTATCTCCATCAGTCAGTAGTACAGAATTCGAATTTGCTATATCTAGATCCATAAACTTTGCAGGGTTAAATATAAATGCTAGTAATACTATATCTATCCGACTAGAAGACAATGGATTCAATGGAGATGAGGCACCTAATGACCTTGGCGGGATAGATTATAATATAGACAACTCTAATTTCACACAGAGACCTGATTTCAACTTAGATAGAGACCCCGATGCTACTTTTCGATTTATGACCTATAATATCGAAGATGATCAGCTTTTTGATTCTTTTCGAAAGCAGAATTTCAGAAGAATATTCCAATCTATAAATCCTGACATCATCGCACTCCAAGAAGTAAGAGACTTCAATAGTGCTGAAACATTGGCACTGATAGAAGAGTTTCTACCTGGCACATGGTATCACAAGAAGCATGGATTTGACATCGTAACCATAAGTAGATATCCAATCAACTTCAGTGAAAATATCAATGGAAACGCCGCTTTCTATCTTGATGTAAATGGTAAAGAAATATTACTTATCAACTGTCATCTACCCTGCTGTGATAATAATACAGATCGGCAAAATGAAGTAGATGGGATTATGGATTACATCCGAAATGCTAGGATAGGAAACGAAAATTACTTCTTATCAGAAGACACTCCTATCATCATAGCGGGAGATATGAATTTTGTTGGTAATAATGAACAACCTAATACTCTTCTTACTGGGAATATATTCTCCAATGGAACCTACGGCCCCGATTTTACACCAGATTGGGATGGTACTGATTTCGATGATTCGGATGCCTTAGCGACTGGTACATTAAGTAACTTCACGTGGGTAAATCCATTCGGATCATTTTTTCCTGGCAAATTAGACTGGATTATTTATTCTGGTTCTCAGATGAAACTTCAGAATACATTTGCATTATGGACCATAGCTATGACTAACTCAGAACTCAATGAATACAATCTCAATAGCGGAGATGTACTTGATGCATCGGATCATCTTCCTGTAGTATCTGATTTTAATTTTTCGACCGTTAGTACTGATGATTTCGTATCTCTAGATGTGAGCATCTATCCTAATCCCGTATCAGATAAAATGTACGTAGAAATAAATGCACCCCTCTTCTCCGAGTTCCTTATACTCAACGCAGAAGGGATTACAGTAATGAGTATCGATAATAACCATACAAAAACTCAAGCTATAGATCTAACCGAACTTTCTACTGGTCAGTATTATATAGTGTTCCAAAGTGCAGCTGGCAGAATGGCCAAAGGTTTTATAAAGATTTAGTACTCAGGTGAGGTATATTTAGGGATATCCGTAAAAACCGAATACCCTTAATCCATGACAGTTTTTCTAACTACTTTAAAAAGAATTACCCTGTTCATTGATGTTATATTCTGACTAAGGCCAATTTAACTTATTGCAGCAACTTTATAAAATACCAGAATTTAGAAAGGGTCCTTATTTCTGAGTATCCCTATTTATATCCTAGTAAGTATGATGTTTTCAAAACTTAAGAATGATTCGAAGGTATCTATTTGCGATTCAAAACTCAACTCGTATCTAAACGTAAATGAGTCTTCTCCATCTTGGGTTACGCTATAAACTCTCGAAGAACTAAATCCTGACAAATTACCGGGGAAGATCTTAGTGATTGATATTCTTGTTTCCATTCGCTGAAAGTCCCATTCGATATCTTGGGCTAGACTTGATCCGTTATCAGATAACCATGATCCCGTTTCATCTTCATTAAATGTCATAATACCCCTCGTGTCAGGATCCTCGAAAGTACTAGAAGAAGAAAATGTTTCTCGTTCATAGATCCAAGTTCCTAGTAAATCGTCTTCTATTGATTGACTATTATTACAAGATATTCCAGATAAAATCAATAGCATCAAAAATGTGTATCTCTTCATTTATTTATTTTTTGTTTGAAAATGGATAGCGCTTTATCAGAACGCTTTTATACCAATTTACTCATTAATCAAATCTTGTATATGTATCATACCTGTATACTTTTCATTCGAATCTACAACGATCAGTTGATTAATGTTGTGTTCCGCCATGATAGAGAGTGCATCTTTCGATATGGTATCCGCACTTATGATTTTGGGAGAAGATGTCATCATATCTATGGCTGTAATATTCGATATATCTGTATTCCCCGCTAGCATTCTTCTTATATCTCCATCAGTGATTATGCCTTTGACTTCTTCGTGTTCGTTAATCACGCAACAAGCACCCAGCTTATTGGAGGAGATAGTATAGATGACTTTTTGAAGAGAATCTGAGACCATCACCTTAGGTCTCGAATGCAGCGATGCTATACTACCCGCTGTGGCCAATCGCTTTCCCAATATCCCCCGTGGATGAAGTTTGCCGAAGTCTTCAGAAGTAAAAGATCGCATCTGCTGTAGTGATATGGAGATACAATCACACACCGCCAAATGAGAAATAATACTAGCGGTAGGTATGATATTCTCTGTATCGGCCTCTCGAATATCAGGCATATGAATACAAATCGTACTCTTGACAGCTAGCAGTGAGTTAGGATTATTACAAATTCCGACCGATAAAACTGACCGAGAGTTTACATATGTCAATAATTCTATAATTTCTTTTGACCCACCGCTTTTCGAAATAAACACAACAGCATCGTCTTGTCCGATGATTCCTACATCTCCGTGCATGGCATCCGCTGCATGAAGAAAGACCGCTGATGTCCCTGTAGAATTAAGCGTCGCAACCAGCTTCTGCGCTACGAATGCACTCTTACCTATACCTGATACGACCACCTTACCCTTACAATCAAAGAGCATTAAAACCACTTGTGATATAGAACTCTTATCTATTGTCTGTAGCTTATCTATAGCCGTCTTCTCAGCTAAAAGCACACGGTCTATAATTTCTGGTATAAGTATATTTTTTTTCACTTAGAAATATTATATTCGCAATCCAAATTGAGAAAGAGTCCTAAAAGTATGGTTTTTTAACTTTAATTTTAGTGAACAAAAAAAATATCCAACCTACTCTAAACTATTTGATTGCAACAATCATATTTCAAATGTCTATCACCATCTAACAATTTGCGTTTATAAAATAGTATTACTGCTTACTATATAAATGATAATAGAAGGAACAGAATAATAATTTAACATAAAAGTCAATAAATATCCTTAACTTAAAGGATAATTTTAAAGACTGTTAGAAACAAAAAAATATATCAGCACTGCTGAATCTAAATATGGCATCTACACAATTTGACCTAGATAAAGAACTCGAAAAATATTTCGGCTTCAAAGGATTTAAATCTGAACAGAAAAAAATAATTCAAAGTGTCCTCGACGGCATTGATACTTTTGTAATAATGCCTACCGGAGGAGGAAAGTCCCTTTGCTACCAGCTACCAGCTATATTGCTGCCTGGATGTGCCATTGTCATATCACCGTTGATAGCACTGATGAAGAATCAAGTGGACTCTATAAGAGGATACAGTAATGACGACAAAATAGCACACTTCCTCAACTCATCTCTCAATAAGGGGCAGATGAGAGAAGTAAAAAAGGATATAACAGATGGATTTACTAAGTTATTATTCGTAGCGCCAGAGACCCTGACCAAAGAAGAAAACATTGAATTCTTCAAAAATAGTAACATCTCTTTTGTAGCTGTAGACGAAGCGCACTGTATCTCAGAGTGGGGTCATGACTTCCGTCCAGAATATAGAAGGATCAAAACCATGATCAAAGGGATCAATTCTGATATACCAGTAATGGCGCTGACCGCTACCGCTACTCCTAAGGTCCAGACAGATATCGTCAAGAATCTAGACATGGAGAATGAGAATATTTTCATCACTTCATTTAACAGAGATAACTTATACTACGAGGTACGTCCAAAAAGAAAAAAAGAACAAACGATAAAAGAAATAGTACAGTATATCAAGAGTATGCCCGGAAAGTCCGGAATCATCTATGTGCAAGCCAGAAAGACTACCGAAGAGATTGCAAAAGTACTGAACGTAAATGGTATCAATTCTCTACCCTATCATGCAGGACTAGACCAGAAGACACGATCTGCAGCTCAGGACGGATTCTTGATGGAAGATTGTGAGGTCATAGTTGCTACTATCGCTTTCGGTATGGGTATAGATAAACCTGATGTAAGATTTGTCATACACTATGATATTCCTAAAAGTATAGAAAACTACTATCAAGAAACGGGAAGAGGAGGTAGAGACGGATTACCAGGTAAGTGTCTTGCGTTTTACTCCTATAAAGATATCCATAAACTTGAAAAATTCCTAAGAGATAAGCCAGTCGCCGAGCGAGAATTGAGCGCTCAGTTGATGGAAGAAATCATAGCATATGCTGAGACGAGTAGTTGTAGAAGGCATTTCCTTCTTCACTATTTTGGAGAAAACTATCCAATCAAAGATTGCAATGACCTGTGCGACAATTGCAAACACCCAAAAGAAGAAATAGCCGTCACCGAGGAAATGAAATTGGCCTTGGAATGTATAGTGGAACTCAACGAAAACTATACAGTCAAGCATTTGGTAGACTTCGTAATGGGTAAGGCTACCAAGGATATGAAAGATTTCAAATTCGATAAAAAGCCATTATTCGGTAAAGGGAAAGGAAAAGACGATGTATTTTGGAATTCTATATTCAGACAAGGAATACTTAAAAATTTTATTTTCAAAGAAATAGAACAATACGGACTATTAAAGCTAACGGACGACGGACGAGCATTCTTAAAAAAACAACATGAAGTAAAGATTCCACTAAACAGAGATTTCACCAATCAATCTGAAGATATAGTGATCACCAATACAGGAGGTGGCGTTGCATTGGATAGTATATTGATGGACATGCTGATGGATCTTAGAAAGAGAGAGGCCAAAAGAATGAATATCCAGCCTTGGATCATCTTCCAAGAACCATCACTTCAAGATATGGCTACTTATTATCCAATAAGTAAGGAAGATATGATACAGATCTCCGGAGTCAATACAGGAAAAGCAATAAAGTATGGGAAGCCATTCTTGGAACTGATCAAAGAATATGTAGAAGAAAATGACATCCATAGGCCTGCGGAATTCGTAATGAAACAGGTGGCAAACAAATCGAAACATAAAGTAGCAATCATCCAAGGTATAGATCGTAAAATGCCACTCTTCGACCTTGCTCAGAATGCTGGTATGTCTTATGAAGAACTACTAGAAGAACTCAACGTAATTGCCGATGGAGGTACTAAGCTCAACATCGACTACTTCATAGAAGACGAAGTAGATGAAGAAGTTATAGAAGAGATATTTGACTACTTCCATGAGGCTGATTCTGCCAGTATAGAAGATGCATTCAATAGTCTCAAAGATGATGATATAACTATAGATGAGATTCACCTAGCTAGAATCAAGTTTATGAATGAAGTAGCTAATTAACGTAGTAAATAGTTATTATCATTGAAGAAATTCTTAATCATCAACGGACCTAATCTAAATCTCCTCGGCAAGAGAGAACCAGAAATATACGGAAGTCAATCGTTTGAAGATTACTTTGAGTTGCTGATAGAAAAATATTCTAAAAGCTGTCACTTAAGTTATTATCAGACCAATCATGAGGGCGCTATCATAGATAAAATCCAGGAAGTAGGCTTCGAGATCGATGGAATACTGCTCAATGCGGGAGGATACACCCATACCAGTATAGCTATAGCCGATTGTATAAGTGCTGTGGACACTCCTGTCATCGAAGTTCACATTTCTGACATAACTAAACGAGAACCTTTTCGAAAGCAATCTTACCTAGAGCTCGTTTGTAAAGCGTCTATCATGGGGCATGGTCTGAAGAGCTATGATTTAGCTGTTGATTTTCTCCTGGATTGATCATAGCACTTCCTTTCGTAGGATTTTATGCGCATTCTGTCTATATGTAGCCGTCTATGAAACTCATCGATCGAGTAATCAGTTTAGCTTTACAACCAACGCTTACTATGAAATACTCATTGAACCTCAGTCTCTTCGTTTTAATAATTCTCATTTTTTCATCTGCAATCTACAGTCAGGATTTCAATATCACTAATTATGATATCTCTATGGATATCAATACGGATGGTTCTCTTGATATCGTAGAAAACATAGCTGTAAATTTCGCAAAGAAAAAGCGAGGTATTTATAGATCTATTCCTTACAAATATAAAAAAGATGGTAAAACTGTAAAATTAGGCATTACAGATATTGAAGTAGATGATTATAAGCATGCTATATCCTGGAGAAATGGCAACCTAATTATTAAAATAGGTGATAAAAAAATCTATCTAGAAGGTGATCAACAATACACTATATCCTATAAAATAGAAAATGGTATTCAATCCTACAGCGAATATCAAGAATTGTATTTTGACCTAATCGGAAATGATTGGAAGACTGAAATAAACCAACTTACATATCAAATCAATCTTCCAAAAAGTATTAGCATAAATAGTGATGATCTAAGATCAACAATAGGATATAAAAATAAAAATAGCGAAGGACTATCAATCTATCAGAGCACAACAACTACCATCAAAGGCAGAACAAATAGAATACTCAAAGAAGGCGAAGGGGCCACGATCGCAATAAAATTTCCTAAATCGTATCTGTCAGTTGCTGAATTAGCTAATAATGGATACAGGCAAAAATTACTAAAAGAAGAGATGGACAAAGTTCCTCAAAATCCTTGGTTGGTTTTGATACCTATGGGACTTTTTGGATTCTTTGTAGAAACATGGAGAAGAATTTTTGGTAGTAAACACAAAATCGACGATCAAGAGACTTACGCTTATCCTCCCGAAGGATTGACCGCAGCCCATGTTGGTTCTTATGTAGATCAAGTTAGCAATACGAGGGATATTGTCTCTTGTATTCCATATTGGGCAAGTGAGGGATACTTAAAAATGGACTATAGTGAAAATGATACTTTACTTACAAAAACCAGAGATCTCCCTATAGATTTCCCTAGTTATGAGCACCTCCTATTTAATGAATTATTCAAAGATGGTGACATTAGGCGCATATCAAGTTTGAAGGAAAAATTCTATACTACGCTACATCAATCCAAATCACTACTCACCAAAGAAGTACATGACCAAGGCTACTACAAGGAATCTTATATATATTGGTTCAAAACCTGGAGAATAGTCATATTCCCATTCTCTATGTTTGTTTTAGCGGGTGTTACATTCTTCGTGTTACAACAAATTCCTATGGGTATTGCTTTTGTGGTCTTGGGAGTTGTTGGGTTATTATTTGGTTTGGGAAAAAAACCTCTTTCTGAATATGGCAAGGAGGTAAAATACAAATTAGATGGGCTGAAGAAATTCTTAGAAGAAGTGCCTGTAAGTGAAATTGAAAGTTTGGTAAAACATGATCCAGCATACTTCGAGAAGATGTTACCGTACGCAGTAGCTTTTGGTATCGAAAAGAACTTTATTCCAAAATTCGTCACAGCTATGAATCACATGCCCACCTGGTATACCACATCCACGGGTACTAATTCATTTAGTGATTTTCAAAACGTGTTTTCAGCTGAAACCATATCATCGGCGTTTTCGGCTGCACCTGCTAATAGTTCACATAGTACTTCTGGTGGTGGATTTAGTTCTGGCGGTGGAATTGGCGGAGGAGGAGGCGGCAGTTGGTGATCAATAGGAATATTCTCAAATAACGTAACCCTTATGAACGCATTAAAACTCAGTGCCTCAATAAAAATTGAGGTTTGGGCTTGGACTATCCTCTCCTACTGGCCATTTATTTAGGATTGCCTTTGCTCGATATTCAAATATTTCTCGCAATTGACTTTCTACAAACATCACATTAGCGATCCTTCCTAGAATGCCTAACGGAACTCCATAATTGACTATATCACGCATAATTACTCCACCGTCGACCTTCTCAAAATGATGTTGATGATGCCACATATTGTAAGGGCCAAATTTCTGTTGATCTACAAAATAAACCTTATCTTCTACATGTGATATCTCTGTACACCACCTCATCTTGATATTGAGAAGCGGGGAGATTATATATGTAATCAACATTCCCGCATACATTTTATCGGAAGACTTAGAGGTAATATTAAACTTCATCCGAGGGGGAGTTATTTCCTTCAGATTATCGGGAGACGAAAAGAATGCCCACGCCTCATCTACAGTAATAGGAATGAATTGTTCCGCTTCTAATCGGTATAACTTCTGAAATAAGGCCATAAACAAAAGAAAGGTAAAACTTATTTTGGGTCTTCAAATCGCAAAAAAATGAAACTACTTCGAGAATAATTCGTCGATCAGTTCGTCCCTACTTGTTGGGTTATAGTTTACTCTGCATCCACCTAGTCCACTCGCCATGATACTGATACAATTTCCTACATCATCTTCAGAATCATCATGACCAAGTTTCAAAAAACAATGACCCAATTCATGAAACATTACATATTCTTTCTCTAGTGTGGTGGCAGTTTTCCAATAAGGCTTATCTAAAAAAATCTGCGGAGAATCATCATTATCTTCATTTCTCCTACAAGCACCAAGCACACCATCACTAGCAATACTCTGTATATATCCTTCTATTTGTTCTTCTGCATTATCGAAAACAATTCCCCTTTTGGCAGCCTCTTCAGCGAATGATTCGTAGAATGGCACGAGCTCTTCGTCCACAATAACTCCATCCACCTTATGAGTACAAGCAGTTATAAAAAAGCAAAAAGCCAGTAATGAAGTAAATCTAATGAAAAACATAGGTTTGAATTGTATTTGTAAATCTAATGTAAGCATATATTGCTACAGTGTGCTTAAAATTTCTGTATGTAACTACTTAACGTAAATAATTATCATTTAGATTACATATAGAGGTCATTTTTTTATCGTTCTACACGACACTAAGGACATTCGATACTCAATTTTGAATGATCTCTAGCGTAACGATTATATTCTTCGATACGGGTGTATGCGTTATTTTATGAGCATGATCTATTGGCACCAAAGGATTTGCCTCTGGAAAATAAGCCATCAAATTACGTGATGGAATATCATAAGGAACTATCATAAAATCATAAATACTTCTACGCTCACCATTATAATCACTATGTACATTTACCCTATCCTTAGCCCTTAGTCCGATGTATTTCATATCAGCCTTATTCATAAAAATAATATTTCTACCATTTTTGATTCCTCGATAGCGATCGTCTAAGCCGTATAAAGTAGTGTTGTACTGATCATGAGCTCTGACTGTACCTAGCTGAAATTCTCCATCTGCCAAATGATTAACAGGAAGATCATTCACAGTGAAAATCGCCTTGCCTTCACTTGTTTTGAAATTTCTTTCTTTCACACCATTAGGAAGATAAAAACCACTTTTTTCTCGCACTCGCTCATTATAATTTTCGAATCCTGGGATTACCTCTTCGATCTTATCTCTGATATTATCATAATTACTTCTATAGCTATCCCAATCAATATTTACTTTATCTGAATTAGCGAATAGTGCATTGCCTATGCCACACACTACCGCAACTTCACTGAGTTGATGCTCAGATTTTGGCGCCAAGACTCCTTTAGAATTCTGCACTACACCCATACTATTTTCTGTACTCACGAACTGATATCCAGACTCTTGCATATCGATCTCAGATCTACCTAATACTGGGAGTATCAAGGCACGTTTCCCATGGACTATATGTGACCGATTCGGCTTAGTCGATATATGTACTGTAAGGTTGCATCGTCTCAATCCCTCGGCACAATAATCTGTGTCGGGAACTGCCGAAACAAAGTTTCCGCCCATTCCTATGAATACTTTTGCCTTACCTGCATGCATTGCCTTGATGGCGGGGACCGTAGCGTATCCTTCCTCTCTAGGTATATCTGTCTGAAATGCTTTTTCCAAATTGGACAAGAATGACTCGCCCATTTTCTCCCAGATACCCATAGTTCTGTCGCCTTGTACATTACTATGTCCTCTTACTGGACATACACCTGCAGCTTTCTTCCCTATTGATCCTCGCAATAATAGTAAATTCACAATTTCCCGTATCGTCTCTACGCCATTTGCATGTTGAGTGATACCCATAGCCCAACAGATGATCATATTTTTACCAGCGCAGATCATATCTACAGCTTTTACAATCTCTAATTCCGATATACCAGAATCCTTAATACATCTCTGAAAGTCTATTTTTTTTATACTTTCAATTAAATCTTCATATCCTACAGTGTATTCTCTGATAAAATGATGATCGAATACGCCTCCATCGGCCTCTTCTCTTTGAAGTAAGAGATAAATAATAGCCTTAAGCAATGCCATGTCGCCATTGATTTTTACGTGAAGGTATAGGTCTGTCAAGTCTACCCCTCCAAACAATAAACGCATCGGCTTCTGAGGATTTGTATATTTTATAAGTCCTGCTTCTTTCAGTGGGTTTACCGATATGATCTTACCCCCATTCAGCTTACAATTCTCTAAAGCTGTCAACATCCTAGGATGATTGGTGCCAGGGTTTTGCCCCATCACTATAATGAGATCTGCGTTGTGCAAATCTTCCAAGGAAACTGATCCTTTACCTATACCTAGCACTTCACTGAGTGCAGCACCTGAAGTCTCATGGCACATATTGGAGCAATCTGGCAGATTATTAGTACCGTAAGCTCTCGCCAGTAATCCATACATGAACGCCGCTTCATTACTCGTCCGACCACTCGTGTAGAACACAGCTTCGTTGGGACTGGAAAGACCATTCAACTCTTCAGCTATGACCTCAAATGCTCGTTCCCAAGATGTCTCTTTATAATGCGTGCCCCCTTTCTCAAGCAACATAGGGTGTGTTATTCTTCCCGCTTTTCCTAGTTTGAATTCTGTCATCGCACCCAACTCATCTATTGAATACTTAGCAAAAAAATCAGGATCAGCTTTTGCAACAGTCGCCTCCTCTGCAAGGGCTTTTATTCCATTTTCGCAATATTCACCGATCGAAGACCGATCATCATCAGGATCTGGCCACGCGCATCCTGCACAATCAAATCCTGACTGTTGATTCATTTTGAGTGATGCTTTGAGCGCATCAGGCATGTCCATATACTTCCTCATGTGCTCCACAGAACCTAATATTGCTGGAAATCCAACGGAGGTCTTAGAAGCGGCATCAATCTTCAAATTGGTGTTAGTATTTGGAAATCTTTCTTTTTTACTCTTCATCGGATTCGTACTCTAGATCAATCAAATTAACAAATTTCGATTGATTATATAATTATTATTGCATCTAATATCGTACAATTAAGTCAATAATGTATTCTTAATTCAAATTATAAAAAAATTACATAAGATAGATACTGTTTACCTAACTTTTAATGTTGCATTTTACTCTTATACGCCTAAGCTAAATAGCACCATCTGCTTTATATCCCTGTCATTCTTCAGTACAAAGGTCTAATGCATAATGCGGGTCAAACAATCGAGTTTAAAATACGTGCTAAAAAAAATAATATATTTTTAAGCGGCAGGACACTTTCATAATTTTTTCAATTTCAAGTACTTAAGTTTAAATCATCATTGCGCAAAAATCTTCCCACTATTTTTTCTGAATTTATATTAGGAAATTAAAATTATCGCTATATATTTGCATCGCTTTAGGAAACTAAACAAACCTAACTGGCCCGTTCGTCTAGGGGTTAGGACGCCAGGTTTTCATCCTGGTAGCAGGGGTTCAAATCCCCTACGGGCTACAAGCTTTCGAGCATAATCCCCGCAAGTGTTAAACTTGTGGGGATTTTTTTTGTGGTGATAATATAGATGGCATCGCTTGGAGCGATAACATCTATCTATAGTAACCTTTCTTCATTAATCACTTCACCTTTGATATGTGATAGATATTAAAGATGAAGAGTACTTGAAAGCATTCGGGATGAACTTTAGAAAGATTTGGAAGGAGAAAGGTTTGTCACAGATAGGAAGAATCGAGCGTGGTGAGGTTAATCCTGCGATATGTACGGTTAAGATGATTGCTGAAGGGTTTAAATATAGAACCTAGCAAACTATTTGATTTATAAATTTTATAGCTACATAACGGTAACTTTACACTACTACTGCAACGGGCTGATTTTTTCTAGGTGTTTCCCCAAAAAATCTTGTAGGAATATAAAATTGAGATAAATCCTTATGAAGCTCTATTTGAATATTCTTACTACCTAAAATATCTTTGATATTCTGTTCTATACCTTCGAAGTCTGCCTCAGTGACCATCACTTTGATTCGAGTAATCTTATTAGTTAACTCAGAAAGTAATTTAATATCAACAGCCCTATTAAAGTAAGGGAAACTATATCCAATTATTACTAACTCATCCGTCTTAGCTAATATACTTTCCGCTACTTTTATAGATTTGACTTGTTTTGGTCCTTTTTCCCAAGCAAAATTTAATGCAAATTCAGTCTCTTTTAGTTCGCTATCACTAAAACTATTTAAAATGGATTAATAGATATCACCATCTATTTTATCAAATAAATGAGGAGCGAGATCAGTTCCGTAATATTGGTGCGCTGAACCATTCAGCTTTATAACTCTGCCTGAGTCTCTATTTCCTCTAGGAAATACATGTAGTTTCTCTTGACATTCATGAATCGAATAATCAGTATAATTACGATATCCCATTTCTAACTGATGATCATAGTTCCA
Source organism: uncultured Saprospiraceae bacterium (assembly GCA_938007965.1). Taxonomy (GTDB): domain Bacteria; phylum Bacteroidota; class Bacteroidia; order Chitinophagales; family Saprospiraceae; genus CAJXUU01. Next base: position 44,391 of record CALLMH010000046.1, read on the forward strand.
AGATATAATATTAACATTTTCTGGAAGTTCTAATTCTGTATTTAGTAATGAAGCAAAGAATACATCATATCTGTAATCTAACGTCATATGTATATGATTGGAGGTCTTTTGGTTTTCTTTATTGATCTCAGCCATATCGTGCACATTACTTAGTTTTAATTGATATTTATTGAGTTCATTTGATTGTTCAAATGCAAAATAAAGGGCTAAAAATCGTTTAAGATCATTAAGCTTTCTTTTATCGCCTTTTAAATAAAGTTTTCTTGCATAAGTATCTACAGTTCTATGTTCTATTGCTTCATAAAAAGTTGACCTGAATCGCTCTAAGAACTTGATACATTCTGGGTAATCCTCATAAAATTTATTTGACTTTGTGAGTAAAATTCTATCCTTTTCACCTGGCTTTACAACAACACCATGCGCAGGAATAAACATATCTATAAATAACTTCATTCTCTCATTCAGTGTATTCACAACAGGTATAGAATGATAACTCGCTCCTGCACCTAATAAGTAGGTTACTTTGTAATTGCTCATGATCTATTTATTAAAGTGATAAAAATTCTTCTATTGATTCATTTAATGTCTTTGAGCTTATATTGTACTTAACTCCATACAACCAAATATGGTAAGCTATTTTAGCGTTCTTCTTCTTACTGTAAGATACAAACATGTTTTCATTGACCGTATAGTCACTATACATTTTTTCCTTCTTAGACTTTGTTTCGGCTTTGTTGATTTCAGACAGTAGGGATCTATTATTTTTAAGGATAGCTTTACATTCAGCTTCTGTAAGTTCAACAAACGCTACTTCTTGAAGAAGTGATCTATCTCCTTTATACTTTGATCTTATTTGATAAATTTTATCCGCTGCAATTATCATTTTCTTCTCATTCTCTCCTACATAACCAGCTAGCTCAACATAATCCTGACCATTATCTACTAAAGCCCGTTGATAAATCAAATGAATAGATGAATAGTGTTGTTCTCCAACTATATGATCTTCAATTTCTGTTTTGATATAGCTTTCCGTAATCTGTCTTGTAGATACATTACAGCTAGTAAAATAAAGTAGAGAGAAAATCACTACTATCACTGGTTTAACGTTTTTAATCATGTTTCTTTTGTTTAATTGTTTTATATAATTCCTATTCTAAATTTCTTCAACCTATCCGACTCCTCCTTAAACTTCGGCGCCAAACTCTTCAAATACCCCCAATACAACTTACTATGGTCTCTATACTTCGTATGGGCTAGTTCATGTAGTATTACATAATCAATTAGATCACTTGGTAGCGTAGCTGTGTACAAGCTTAGGTTTAATGTATTCTTCTTACCTAGACTCCCCCATCGTGTTTTACTCTTTCTTATAGTTACTCTAGGGATAGTGATGTTATGGATCTTAGCTAGTTCCTTTGCTCTCTTAGCAACGTTATGTTTACACCACTCCTTCATTTTGGGAGTTATGATATTTTCGATGATATGAGATTGTTGCGTTTCAGAGAAAACAGCTATTCTAGGAGAATGGACCAAAAGATAATTATCCGTTTCTTGTATAACTGTAATCTCTGAAACATCCGCTTTTCTGAAATCTATGATTACATCTTGAAACTTGTAGATGAAATGAGGTCTAAAGATGGTGAACTCTTGTTCTACTTGATCCATCTTAGCTACTTCTCTCTTTATCCAATCTATGTTTTGCTCCACTGTAGATTCAGCTTGCACTAGTGATATAGTTTGTGGTATACTCACCTTAACGGGAGTAAAGGGCTTAACAGTGATATTAATACTCTTAGCCTTGGTACTGGACTTGTACCATACTTCACCTATTTGCTCATGCTTAGTAATGGTATCTATCATCTATAATGTACTTCTATATACTTCAATAACTCCTTAGCGTAGCTTGAAAGCTCACTAGGATCTATATTTACTCGTTTATCCTCTCCTGAATTGATAGCTAGAAACTTAATAAGTTGTCTTTGAATCTCAGCTACTACAGAATCTTGCAGATACCACTCCTTCCTGTCTATAAGCTTACTCAGTAACTCATCTATCTCTAAAGCTATATCGTTCTTATCCTCGTCTCCTACTCTAGTATCTAGAATTTGCTTTATCGCTCTTATTCCTTTTGATTCTGAAGTGGATTCATCTTCTTTCTTAGCTTTCATGTATGAATCGTGTAGCTCTTGAAGCAAGTTCATCGTATCAGCTGATTCATCATTCTTCTTACTTACTATTCCTTCTAGTCTTTCTAGAAGTGTTTTATAGATGGGTAACTCACCTACCGCTACTCTAAGTACACTTCTCAGTCTGTGCTCTAGTGTAAGTTCTTTCATTTCTTTGCTCAATGGTGTACCATCTAGCTTGGATAAGTAGTTGTCATCTACTTTGAAAACGGGTATATCCTCTTTCAGCGTTGATAAGTCTAATGAATCTTGGATCAATTTCTTCGTGAATGGTAAATAAGCATCGATATTGATATCCGATTGATTGAGAAATCTATTTAGTGCAGTGATCAACTTTACCATCCACTGATAGTCTGATTGATATGGCACTATGAATGGATCAGGACA
>CALLMH010000047.1 GCA_938007965.1 uncultured Saprospiraceae bacterium
CTTTTAACGCTATTTGGATCACATTTTGACTAAACTTGCAAAACTCGCTTACGCTCAGACAGTTGCAAGTTCTTAACGCCAAAATGAAATCCAAATACCTAAGCCAGCTAAGGTCAATTTAATTTCTGCCACAAATTAATGCTACTTGTAAGTGATATAATTTTAATATTATCCTTACTTCTGAATAACCCTTGATAGACACTAAAATTACTTGATAACTTGTCTACGCATCGATTCTAATTTATATAGATGCACTTATTAATCCTTCTATTGATGCTCGATCAGTAGCCAATAGCGACAGCTAGTAGTAGGAATACCCAAGATATCACAACAATCAGTCCGAGCATAGGGACAATAAATCTGAACCAACGATCTAGAGGGACTCTGCACATGGCTAACATTGCAACCAGTCCGCCTAGAGTAGGGTTGATGAGATTGGTGACACCATCTCCGATCTGAAAAGCTAGGATAGTCGTCTGTCTCGTCAGTCCTAGAACTTCTCCTAATGGCAACATGATAGGGAGTGTAGCCAATGCTTGGCCGCTACCAGAAGGAATAAATAAGTTGATCACACATTGAGAGATAGACATAGAGATAGCCGCGGCGTATAGCGGTAGACCCTGTAGCAGTTGCGCCAGATTGTTTGAGATAGAGTCCCCAATGTTTCCCATCTCCATGAGCACTTTGATTGTAGCGGCAAACCCCACCATAAACGCTCCAGGTGCTGCATCTGATACTGATTTTAGCACGGTTTCACTGATCATGTTGGCATTCATTTTGGAGACTAGAGCACTCGCCAAAGCAATGATTAGGAAGATGGCGGATAGCTCATTAAGATACCAGTGATATGAGAATACACCGTATAGTATAGTCCCAATTCCGATTAAAAAAGTGAATATCACCAACCAATTATCTCTATTCATCGTATAATCTTCGATGGGTTTAGATAGATTGATACCATCTTCATTGAGTCCTATTCCTAGGCTTCTTGTTTTGTCTTTTGTGATTTTTTTGAAATAGCGGACATTGTAGAATGCCATTAAACTCAAGGCTGTAAAACAAAGTATACTTCGCAATAGATATCCTGAGAACATAGGCAGTTCTGCGATCTTATGACCTGTACCGACGGTGTACGGATTGATTGGGGATAAGCCGAACCCTATCGTCATGGCTCCAACAGAAATCCCCGCTGCCAAAATCAGATCACCTCCAAGAGCTAGACTCAGTACTGCAGCTATGGGCACCATGGCGATGTTGTTTTCATATCCGACAGCAACACCAAGAAATCCAAATAAGAAGGTCATAATGACAACTATCAAATATTTATTCTTTAATCCAAGTTTTTTGACGAGTGTACCTACTGCGTTTTCTACAGTAGTAGTCTTCTCCATGACCCCAAACATTACGCCTCCCGCCAGTACTATGAATATGACCTCTACTGCAGCTTTGAATCCCAAAGGAATAGCTGTGAACATCTGCATTAATGATATTGGCGTATTATTGTCAAACGCTTTGAATGAACCAGGGATGACTCGATTTCTGCCATCAACCAATTCTCTTTCAAATGATCCTGCAGGCACCAAATACGTAAGTATCGTGACGAAAATTATGATTCCAAACAGCATAGTCAGTGCATGCGGAATACGCTCGTACCATTTTTGGTTTTCTGATGTCTTTTGCATACGCTAAATATAGGTTAATTTATGAAAGAGGACTTTGAATATCACTACATTTTGTGGTTTCCGTACTCACGCATTTATGAAATGGTAAGAGTTCAAACAATAATAAATAGCTTCGAGATTAGGAGATTTGCTTGGATATCCTCCTAGCCGTAGCGATGCCTAGGACTATGAAAGTATAACTACTTACTTTTATTACCCTTCCATATTTCTGGTCGAAAGAAAGGAGCATCTATGTAAGCATGCGATTTGCGATAGCGTGTAATCGGAATCTATTTTTTATCATCCATTGATAAATTCATTAATCAATCAAATTCATAAAACAAGTGTAGATAGGGATGAAGTCGATTACTTTTTCCTATTCATTTCCCTTACAGCTTTTTCGATTCCTCTGGGTGTCAGTTCGTACATATCTACAAGTTCTTTGATCACTTGGATCGAAAATGTATGATGCCAATATCTCTTGGGTTCAGGATTTAGCCAGACTACTTTTTTGAATTGTTCTGTAATCGCATGATAGGTCTCCCTACTTGTTCTATTGAGTTCGTAGGCTGCCATAGATGCATCCCCGATGATGAATACTCTGTAGTCAGGATTCTTTTCTAAGAGTCTTTCGATAGGCATATATTTTGATCTATGGGCATCTTCGTATATGTAGTCATAGATCGTATTATGGAAGTAGTACGTTTCTAGATCATGGGCAAATCTCGTTTTCATCTTATTGAATAGTGCTCTCACAGGTCTAATGTGTGCATCCATAGAATATCCACCATTATCAATCAGGAGAAGGACTTGTAGTTTTTCATCGGTGATGCTTTTCATTTCAGGGAGAAACAGCCCGCCCCTCTTTAGCCCTTGATTGATCGTTTGAGGTATATCGAGTTTTTCATGAGCGGTTTCTTCTACGATACCTTTGAGTGCAGCTAGAGCGGCATCTACATTGTTATCATTTAGGATAGAGTCCATATCTACGGGGAAGAACTTTCGATCATTGAGTACTTTGCGAGCCATTTTGCCTCCTCCGGTGCCGCCGACTCTGATCCCATCTTTAGCCGCTCCACCATGTCCATAAGGAGAAGTGCCGCCTGTGCCGATCCAGTGACTACCGCCTGAGTGACGAGACTTTTGCTGGTCCATGACTTCCTTCATTCTTTCGAGTAATTCCTCTAGACTTAGATCAGAATAGTCCGCCATCTTATCCAAATGTGATTTACTTACTTCATCACTGCCTTGATCGTCTTGATCTTCTTTATTGCCATTATCATTGTCCCATATTTGCTTACCATCTATGATTTTTTTGATGTCGTAGGTCGTGAGATGCACATCATCTAGGAATTTATCAACTAAATCTCCGACGAGGATATCATCACCAAATCTATCAAGATTATCATCCCTCCATTGTCGGAAAGTTTCTGATCTAGCGATCGCATCACTTAATCTATCCCCATTCTGTATGTCTATATTTAGAAAGTAGTCGTAGTAAGCTCTTGTGAATGGTCCAATCATTTTTGGATCTTTTACCACAATTCCTTTTAGTACGCTAAACATATCCCCAAGCGTCTTGATCAGATTTCGATCCATCGCTTTTTGCAATAGTAGTAGCGTCCGAACGTCGGTCGGGAGATTATATTCACGAAACTTTTGCGGAAGGGTAGAGAACATTTTTTTAGATTTATAATTGACTTATCAATATTATAAAACAGATTCACGATTCACACGAATTACAAATCTAATATCTTCTAATTAGGTCCACTTCTTCGATTATAGTCTGCTTCATTTTTAAGAACCATTTTTTGTATTCTCTCTAGATCAGTTTGGGTTTTAATCAGTGCACCGATTCCCTCTAGTTTCTGGATTTTGGCAATTGCTTTTTTGGTCGTAAAGGTCTTGACATATTTTAGCCAATTCAATAACTCTCTAGTTGTTGGAGCTCGCTCTAGTCCGAGTTTTCTAAATTGGTAGAAGATATCGAGTGCTACATCCACGATTTTGGTTTCGATAGAAGGGTAGTGCTTGCTTACGATATCTCTCATTATCTCTGGCTCAGGGAATTGTATATAATGATAGATACATCGTCCCTTGAATGCTGCCGGTAATTCTTGTTCTCGATTTGAGGTGATGATGATCACGGGCATTTCTTCTTCTGATACTTCAATGACTTCTTCGGACTCAGGCATGATAAATTTTCGATGACTGAGCGCATATAGCAGGTCATTTGGAAATTCCCTCGGAGCTTTATCAATCTCATCGATCAATAGTACAGAATGCGGTGTACTGTATGCTCTTGCAGCTGGACCTTTTGCTACATAATCTGCTAAATTCTCAGGGTCTCTATCGCCTGTACTCATTCTTGTTTCAAGTCCTTTTTCTTCTCGTTGGGCATTCAGGATCTCTATCTGAGAATCGCGTAGATACTTCACATGATCAAATCGAGCGACGAATTGTTCGACGTTACTCTTGGACCCTGTAGCATAGACAAACAGCTCTAGGTTCTGATCCGCGGCATATTGGATAGGGAGTTCTGTTTTTCCTGTGCCGGGTTCTCCTTCTATGAGCAGCGGCATACCCAATACGCGCGCCATATGAAATGCTTGTGCCAGCTCCATATCACAAAGATATTTCTCAGAGCCTGTCCAAAATTCAGTTTTAGCCATTAGATTTTAATTTATGGGCAAGATAGCGAGTTTGGGGTTTTGATTGGCATATAGTGAGTATATTATTGGATACTAATTGATTTACTTATCATATAAGAAAGAATCAATATCGTCTACATCATGAGTCAATTATGATTTCTATCCTTATAAAATTGGTAGACAAGGACCGAAAAATGTAATAGGTATAAAATCATATCTGTCCATCTGATAGTGGATCTACCGCAACATCGATAAGAGAAGAATAAATGAGAATGATTTCAATTTTTTAAACGGAAAACTCCATCTGTTGATTCTTTTATCCACCTTTGCACTATGAATTTGAAATTACAAATCAGACTTTCCTTGCTTCAGATACTCCAATTTTTTATCTGGGGCAGTTGGTTTGTAACTGGGGGTACATATATGATAGAGACTCTTCAGTTTTCTGGAAGGGAAGTCGGACTTGTGTATCTTAATTTTTCGATTGCGGCTACGGTTACGCCCTTGTTTATGGGGATGTTAGCGGACAGATTATTCTCAGCGGAGAAGTTACTGGCGACCTTACATTTGTTGGGTGGTGGATTGCTTTTTTGGGCAAGTACAGTCACAGAGTTCACCGTGTTTAATATTTTGATATTGCTTCATGTACTTTGTTATCTGCCCACATTTGCTTTGTCCAATTCTTTATGTTTTCATCATGTAGAAGACTCGAAAAGGGATTTTCCTAAAATACGAGTTTGGGGCACTGTTGCGTGGATTTGTGCGGGATTGATGGTCAGTTTTATGAATATTGAGAATCAAGTTACCCCGTTTGTTATTGCGGCTTCATGTTCTGTTTTTCAGGCTGCTTACTGTCTCACTTTACCGAGTACACCGCCCTCACCGAGACCAAAGACTAACCTTGTCGATAGTATTATCGGGCCTGAGATCAGAGAGTTATTTAAGGAGAGGTCTTTTTCTATTTTAGTTATCTGTATAGGACTTATATGCATTCCCTTATCATACTATTACAGTTTTGTCAATCCATTTTTGAATGAGATCGGAGTAGAAAATGCAGCGGCAAAGATGACAGTCGGTCAGGTAGTAGAGATCATGTTGTTGTTGGCTCTTCCCTGGTTTTTTAAGGTGTGGAGATTCAAGACGATCATCTTCCTAGGAATGTTTGTTTGGGGAGCGAGATATGGGTTATTTGCTTTAGGATATCATTTCGATATGGAGTGGCTTCTTATGATCGGTATAGCGGTGCATGGGATTGCGTATATATTTTCTATGTTGTCTGCACAGATATATTTAGATACCATCGTTCCTACGCATCTGAAGAGTACCGCTCAGGGGTTCTTCTCATTGCTCACCATGGGTTTGATGGCGCTCATCGGCACCGCGATTGCTGGAGAGACAGTAAATGCGCATACGAATTCTGATGGGACACATAATTGGGAATTGATTTGGATGCTACCCTTCGTATTTGGAGTCTTGGTTTCATTTATATTTTTCTATTTTTTTAGGAGTAAAATAAAGGCATAATTATCATTATATTGTAGAGTAATTTATCTTGTCATTTCTGAAAATCTTAAACTCTATGAAGTACACTTTTATAATTCTATTCGTATATATGTCGATAAATCTATCATCACAAGATTGGGCCAATTTAGAAAAATACCAATCTGCCAATAAAGCCATTTCAAATCTTGATGCTGGAGAAAAACGCGTTGTATTCATGGGCAATAGCATTACGGAAGGTTGGGTGGGAATACGTCCTGATTTCTTTAAGAATAGACCATTCATAGGCAGAGGCATAAGTGGACAAACTACTTCTCAAATGCTACTTCGGATGCGTCAGGATGTAATAAATCTCAATCCTGAGGTCGTAGTGATATTAGCGGGGACAAATGATATTGCTGGTAATACTGGGCCCATGACCTTAGAAGAAATTCTCGATAATATAAAGTCTATGGCAGAATTAGCCGAAGCTAATGATATCAAAGTTATTCTATGTTCGGTATTGCCGGCGTATGTATTTCCATGGAATCTAGATGTAGAACCCGCAGTGAGTATTCCGAAACTGAATACAATGATAGAATCCTATGCTGAATCAAGAGGTTATTACTATCTGGATTATTTTTCAGAAATGGCGGATGATAGAAATGGTCTGCCGAAGATATATGCTGAAGATGAAGTGCACCCGACATCGCTAGGATATAGCGTCATGGAAGGTTTGGTCTTGAAGGCTATAGAAATGGTCCTAGAATGAAGACGCACTCAATGTGTTGCAAGGCTTTTTATCTGCAATAATGTGCCTAACCTTTTTTCTTTTTTCCAGTCCATATCATCTCTCCCGCTTCGATAGGGACTTCGAGATGATTTTCGAGTGGCGGGATAGGGCAGTTGTACCCGTCACTATACATACACCATGGATTGTAGCATTTGTTGAAGTCGATGATGACGGAGCCATCCCGTATATCTCCCATTCTCATGTCAATGTAACGACCACCTCCATATGTGGATTCTCCATTCGTCATATCTTTGAATGGTATGAATAAGTAATCTCGATAACCTGGGATTGCCTGCGTCTCTTTACTTTGATAGATATTCACATTTGTTTGTTCTCCGCCAATATTACACGATGCGACACCATGTTTTGTGAATATTTTGGTATTCCCACTTACCGTACTCATTTCGAAAGGGACAGCATTAGGTGTATATACGAACGCGCAATCACACTTGTATGCGATATCGGCGGGATAGAAATTCATGTATTCAAAATCAGCTTCTCGTAGCGGAGACCTCTCATCTTGTAGAAATTCTTGTTTGTAATCCTCTCTGTGTTTTTTGATTTCGATTTCATAAGTGTCTCCTTCGGGTATTATTGTCTTGGATTTGCATGAAGAGAGGACTATGATGATAGCTAATACTAATAAATTTCGCATATTATTTTGGATTATCTACGATGACTAATCTATTTCTAGAAAAAGCTAGTCTTGTAATATTCATTATTTCAAATTCGGCTAGATCTATCACTTTGACCCATTCAGTATCTTTACTTGGATTCAGTTTATAGAGTATGCTACCGCTGCCCATGATGTAAGTGCCATCGTTCAATAATTCGAAATCTTCACTGCCGGGTAAGGTTTCGATTACAGCAGTCACATCATCAGTCTCAGGATCATATGTCTTGATCATTGAAGATTCTGGCGATTCTTTATGGATGAAGACTAAGTCCCCATCTGAGTTCTGGCGAAAGCATCTTCCGATGTCTTCAATAACGATTCGAGTTTTATCTTCCTCTATGTCTGCGATGGCCAATTTCATAGGTTCATCTACTAAAAATAAGGCTACGTCTTGTTCCGATAACCAACAATGATACCCTACATTTCCCACATCCTTTAATACTCTCTTTCCATAGGTCTGATGATTTTCTGGATATAGCCATAGGGACTGAGTCTTACCATCAGTCTCTACTCTTACAGTACTGAAGTAGGACTTTATTGCTCTAGGTGTTGGGCTATATTCACTGATACTATCTGTGGCGGTGATTCGATAGTATTCTTCATTCTGTATGTCTAGTTTGATGATGTCGGTAAAGTCCTCGTCATACATATCTGTGGTTACATATAGTTCTCTTGGATTTATAAATGCGGGTTGGTTATTATAACCGTCGGGATTGAAACCACTGATATAAATAGGGTTTCTCATGGTTATCTTCTCTCCATTGTTGAGGATGGTGAGCATATATAGATCTGTATTGGGTAACTGCGCATTACATACGAACAACAAGAATAGGAATAATGAAGTTAGACTTAGTTTCATATGTTTATTTTTCAGATTATTTTTGAACTTCATGCGGTCACTTTCAGTAATCCATATTAGAAAACACCTTAGACTAGATTTCTCATAGAATGGATTACGATATCCAAAATAAAAAACTTAAAGTCTAAATTAGTGATTTATGAGGAAAATTATCCCATTACGATAAATCTTCTATCCAGTGGATCCAAATTCTCTACCAAAGTGTCGAAAAACGATTCGCCTACAGCCATATAGTGTGGCATAAAATTGTCAAACCGTTCTTGCAGGCCATTGTTCGGAAACAGCTTATCTTTTACTTTACCGATTTTATTGACTTGGACTTCTTGTTGAGATTTTATAGCTCTTTTTATTCTTGATTCCATTTGATCGATGTTCTTGAGCTGTTTGGTCATATCTGCTAGTACAGATTTTGCTAGTCCAGGATCTACTTGTTTACTTTTCGCAGCGATCTCTTCATATGCTTTTTGGACTGTATTTTTCTGATCTGTCAGTTCGATTTCCACTTCTGTATTCGCACTTATATATTGATTGATCAGTTCGTCCTGCGTCTGAAATATATCATGAATAGAAAACCCAAGTTTGTCAATGGTTTTGTTTATTCCATTATTAAGAATCATCACAGAGTTTCTTCTGATCAGCATAGGATAGAAGACATCAAATGCTTCGAACTGAGATTTTCGCTCTAGCCAATATGCGATTTCGCCCCCTCCACCTACATAGGCAAGATTGGGTAAGATAGACTCTTGGTATAGTGGACGCATCACTACATTGGGACTGAAGTTTTCTGGCTTGTTCTTTAATTCGTCTAGTATTTCTGATTCGCTGAATGAGAGATTACTATCTACGATATTGTACCTGCCATCTGTGTATTCGATTCTGTCTCTAGAACCTTCTCCAAGATAAAACAGATTGATATCTCTAGGGAATGCTTGCGCTTTGAAGTTATGTTGAGCAAGTTTTTCTTGTGTTGAAACTATGAGGGGCTGACTTACTTTTTCTAGCAATTCTCTTTTCATTATTGGAGCGAAAGCCGCCTTTAGTTTTGCATTGTCCATATTGACCACAAGTACTCCAAATTTTGCAAATAAGTGATTGACAAACTTAAATACAAACTCTCCGTAATTATTGCTCCCTTTTAAACTAGAGTCTAGGATAGATTTCATCTTAGTGCCAATAGGATTGTCTCCTAAAATATCGGCTACCTCATCAATCACAGACTGTAATCCATCGATGCTCAATCTTCCGACGGGACCTTTAGCTTCACGTGCCCAATTTACAGATTTTCCATACAGATGTAGGTGATCCACTTCATCAAAATCATGGTCTTCACCGCCGCTTATAAATATGGGTACAAAATTATATGCTGGATATTTTGATTTTAACTGTTTACAAAGATTTATCACAGAACATATCTTCAGTACATAATATAAAGGACCACCGAATAGACTTGGTTGATGGGCCGTGATGATCGTAAATGTATTCTCTGATTTGAGCTGAGATATATTTTCTTTTTGAAGTACTGATGACTCTATAATCGAGTAGTTAGACTCCAAGACTTCAGCAAGTAGTAACCTGTTTACAGGGTTTGCTTTTCTATCTGCGATCGTTTTTTCGAAAGTGTCGAGGTTTGGCGTATAGTTGTAGAAGTCTTTTAAAAAAGATTCTAATTTTATGTAGGCTAAATCTTTAAATGATACAGCGGGTACTTTGGCGTAGTCTATTTTTTCGATTTTCATTCTTTATTTATATCATCAATTTAGTTTGGCAAATGTAAACAAACAGATCAATAAGATCTTAGTTTTTAGTAGGCAAAGGATGTCAGGCGACGTATTAATCGAAGGAGAATATCTGTAAGTCGTATCACCAGTCAGTATAATGAAACCTACGATCTACTTTGGGAATCACTATGACAGAACTCAAGAAGCCAGCACAGTCTGACCTTGGGGAGCAGTGGTCAGTATGGCCTGTAGAAAGCAATCGCGCATTAATCCTATAATCGAATAGTCAGATATAAAATAAACATATATAGTAATTATGATTACCTTCATCTTAGTAATAACACTTATCCATTGAAATCATTATTCTATACATTTCTTTCCTCTATTTTGGTGCTTGTCTCAGCGGTGGTTTTGATCAGTTCGATCATTTATCTAGCACCGGTCGATCCTGCAAGGCTTACTTTTGGACAAAGAACGGACGGCGGTGCATTGGAACGAAAGCAAGCGGAATTGTTTTTGGATAAGCCACTACATATCCAGATGCTCTATTATCTAAATGATATTTCCCCTGTAGGGTACGGAGATGGAGTAAGATACAAATCAAAGGGTATACCATACTATAAACCCTTCGTCGCTGAATATTCGAGCGGTGTGTTATTCAAAATCCCATATTTTAGAGAATCTTTTCAATCAGGTAGGAGTGTGTCTGCATTGCTCATTGATGCTATACCCAAGACTATTATTTTAGCAATTACAGCTATGATGATTGCCATATTTTTTGGTGTTATACTAGGTATTATTGCAGCCCTTGTCAAGGACTCTTTGTTAGATCAGGTAATCTTAAGTGTGTCGGTGTTAGGTATATCTGTCCCGAGTTATGTGAGTGCTATTATATTGGCACTGGTTTTTGGTTTTCTATTTAGAGACTATACTGGGCTCAATCTCCAAGGCAGTATCTTTGATATCAATGACATAGGAGATGAAGTCATAGTATGGAAGAATTTGATTTTGCCAGCTATCGCGCTGGGGGTCAGACCACTCGCTATTATTACCCAATTGATGAGATCCTCGCTTCTAGATATACTGACCCAAGACTATATGCGAACAGCAAAAGCAAAAGGACTAACATTTAAAAAAGTGGTCATAAATCATGCAGTTAAAAATTCTCTCAATCCAGTTTTTACTGCCGTGACTGGCTGGTTTGCTTCACTTCTTGCAGGGGCATTCTTCGTAGAGAACGTATTCAATTTTAAAGGAGTCGGAGGATTGACGGTAAATGCATTAATTAATTATGATATTCCAGTTTTGCTAGGGTGTGTGATCTTTGTCTGCATAGTCTTTATTGGGATTAATATATTGGTGGATTACGGTTATCGTATATTTGATCCTAAAGTAAGAGGGTAGGGTTATGATCGAATTGGTGAATAATCGCTATAAACCAAACTATAGACTACATCCAAAGCCCTGACTTCCACCATAATCTAGAATCTATGCATCTCATATTTATCCATCATAAGGGCAAATAGAATAAGAATTGCTAAATTTACAACCAGTACACAAAATTGTATATCTATGAATTATATCAAATCAACCCTCGGAGCTTTAGTATTTATATTTATTTATAGTTGCTCTCCAAAGGTAGCACCAGTCATAGTAGAGGAGGTGGTAAAGGAAGAACTTCAAAAGCTGGAACCTGAAAACCCATGTCGATCATTCAGTGATTTGACTTCTGCAGAGCGAGATGATGTTGAGACGGCTTATGTATTATATAAAGACTTAATCAAACAAGGAAAATACGAGGAAGCATTCCCATTGTGGACAAAAGCTTACTATCGTGCGCCTGCATCGAACGGAAGAGTCAAGTATCAATTTGATGACGGGGTTATGATCTATACCAATAAATATAGAAATGAAACAGATGAGGCTAAAAAACAAATATACGTAGACAGCGTAATGTCTATCTATACTAAGAGAATGGAGTGTTTTGGCGAAGAAGCATACACGAAAGGAAGAATGGCTTTTGATTACTACTATACTTTTCCTGGTACGAAATCCGAAGATGAGATATTCGATATGTTCAAGATGAACTTTGATGTAAATGGTAACAAGGCTGATTACTTTGTGGTAAATCCTTTTACCCAATTATTATCTGAGAAAATAATAGCCGGCACAATATCAAATGAAGAGGGACGTAAATACGCTAAGTTGATCAATAAAACAATAGAGCGCGGACAAGCAAACTGTAAAGGCACTTTGTGTGAATCATGGGCTATCATTGCCGACTATGCACCTGCAAAGTTAGAATCACTCGAAGGTATTGATGGTTTCTATGATTGTGATTATTATGCTGATAAGTATTATTCGAGATTCGAAGCGGATCCTACCAACTGTGACATGATTAATCTTGTAGGTAGAAGACTGAAGAGAGGCGGATGTGCGGCTGATGATCCTAGATTGGTGAAAGTAACAGAGGCTTATACGACGAATTGTAAAGTAGAAACTGCTTCCACTGGTCCGCTGAAATTAGCATTCGAAGCATATAATAATGGGAAGTACAGAGAAGCTATTCCACTATTTCAAGAGTATATAGATGGACAGTCGGATCCAGCTAAGAAATTCAAGTATACGATGGTGATCGGTAAAATATATTATGGTGATCTGAAAGATTTTCCAAAATCTAGAAAAACAGCAAGAGCTGCCGCTAAAATCAATCCTGCTTCGGGAGAGCCTTACATGCTGATCGGTAAGTTGTATGCATCGAGCGGTCCACTATGTGGTTCAGGAAGAGGATGGAATTCACAAGTGGTTACATGGCCTGCGATAGATATGTTTACCAAAGCGAAGAACTTAGATGCGAGTGTCGCGGCTGAAGCAAATAAATACATCAATCAGTACAGACAATACATGCCTACCAAAGAAGAAATATTTCAAAGGCGACTCAAAGTGGGAGGTAGTTTCAAAGTACCTTGTTGGATTCAAGAAAGCACGACAATAAGATCTGTTGATTAATATGGAAGATGAAATAAAAGAGGTAGTATCTATTCTACAAGAAATTACTGAACTTAATACCATGATCGACATGAATAAAGAAAATAGGTATCTACACGATCAGTTCTTGAATAATAAAGCTGGATATGTGCAGGAGCTAAAGCAGGTTCTTTCTAAGTTTGATATGGATATAGAGGTTGGGACCAATGATCTACCTTAAGCTGTAATGTCATCAGTCAATTATTAAAATCGTAGATTACGAAGTTGTCGCTAATGTCCACTGGATATGGTATATGGATAAGAAGTAAAAGGAAGATGAGTAGTGTTACTACAGCAGAAATATGTGGAAATTGTGTAGGGGTAGGTCTATATATTTGTAAGTTATGTCCAATTTGAGAAAAAAATGGAAAATAGAATTTATGGAATAATTACGATTGGGATTGCGGTCTTGCTTTATGCTTTTGCTTTCAAAAACTATAAAAAAGAAAACTTTAGTAATTGTTTATACTTTATTCTTATTGGTGGATTTGTTCTAAGAATCTACACATCTATGGATTTTTACATGCATGAGTGGGATGAAAGATTCCATGCTCTTGTAGCAAAAACCTAATTAGCAATCCATTAAAACCAATGTTGTATTCTGTTCCACTTCTCGAATATGACTATAGAAATTGGGCAGGAAATCACATTTGGGTGCATAAGCAACCCGTACCTTTGTACTCTATCGCAGTAAGTATGTTGATATTTGGCAAAAACACAATTGCCCTAAGAATTCCATCAATTATTCTAAGCACAATATCAATATTAGCAACATTCAAACTTGGCAAAATTCTTACATCTACAAAAGTTGGCATTCTTGCAGCATTCCTATTTTTTATAAACGGATTAATAATTGAATCTACAGCGGGCAGAGTAGCAACTGATCATATTGATGTTTTCTTTTATTCACTCGTTACTATTTCAGTTTATCTTTTACTTAGAAGCGTCAAAAACAACTCAACTAAGTCTCTAATATTAGGTGCTATATGTACTGGGCTTGCAATATTGTCTAAGTGGCTTCCAGCACTAATTGTAGTTCCAGTTTGGATTTTTTTTGCCTACCAAAAACAAAGTATTGTTTTAGCCCCCTAAATAGTCGGACGTGATTATGGTATAAAAACTGTAACATTAAGATTATGAAAAAAGAAGAAACAAAGAAAAGTCCAAGAAAGACAAAGGAAGAGAAGCTAAAGATCATTAAAGAATGCTCCTTACATGGTGTTAGAGAGACCTTAGACAAATATGGTGTCTATCCAGCTACATACTATTCATGGAAGCGTAAGTTTGAAGAGATGGGAGAAGAGGGTTTTGCTCATGGTATGACCAAAGAACGACTTCGAAAGATCAAAGAGCTTGAACAAGAGGTAGATCTACTTAAGCAACTATTGGCAGAAAAGGAGCTGGAAAGCAAGCTCAAAGACGAGTTGCTAAAAAAGAAATATCCCAAGGTGAAAAGAAAGTACTCGTGATGGAGTATATCGCCTTGGGATTGAAAAGAGATACTGCCCTTGAGATTGCTGGCATCACCAAGCATCAATATTATCATAAGCCAAAGAA
>CALLMH010000048.1 GCA_938007965.1 uncultured Saprospiraceae bacterium
TAAGAGATGGCTTGTTTAGCAAACACTCGTTTTTTGTTTCGTTTTTGGGTCAAGCCAAAAATGAAAGCCCGAACGGCGAGTGGAAGTTTAGGTTGAAATTTATTACCTCATATTTACGTAAAATCAAGCGTAAACGGGGTATTCATTCAGCAGTAAGCGGAGTGAAGGGCTATATAAATAAGGATATTCAGATCTAATGAATATCTCTAACTACTTTTAGTTGGTTATATCTGTTAATCCTCTATTGACATAGGATTTGATGAGTTCGGCTCTTCCAGTTTTTAAGTTTTCTTCTAGTTTAAGCTGTTCATTTTCGAAATCTGCGGAGTTTTTACCACTATTTTGCCAATAATAGAATCTCAGATACTCTTCTTGTGTTTTTTTCTCAGGGTGTTGACTTTGAAGTACCATGTTCTTTTTCTTCATTTTATTTTCATGCAGTTGTAGAGTATAGATCATATCTAGTTTGTAACCAGAAGCTTCATCTCCTGAGAATTGGACCCACCCTCGTTTACTCTGTGTCATCTCTTCCCGTATGATAGGCACGAAATTTTCTTTTCCCTTCTTGATCTTTTTTGCATCCACGTAGTAGGCATCTTGAAAACTAAAAAATGAGACTTCTTTATTTCCTAAGTATCTATAAAATTCATCGGATGATTTTCCTCCTTTGATTTTATCTCCATTGAATGCTAAGTACTCTGTCAACATGAAAGGTAAGCGATACTCTTCTCCCAATACGATTATACTATCGATATTCAGATAGGTAGGATCAGTTACTTTATTGAAGAAGATTAATGATTCTTTATTTAATTTGGGCTCAATATTTTTAAAATTGGAGGACAGCACATCTGCATAGACATCGTCAAATGCGATGATCAAAGTATCTTTCTTAGTATTGCAGCTGGTCAGTAATATTGTGAGGACTAGAGTAAAGATAGCCAAGATTGTTTTCATGTATGTTTTAATTTTTTGTAAGCTGGATATTGGCGGATTAAGGTAATTGTGTCTTCCATATTTCTATGTACTATTTTTGAAGTCACCACTTTTCCAGGCTATATTTTAGAATCTTGAGGTTTTTTTAGATGCCGAATCGGTTATTGTTCTTCTGATACATGAGGAAGTACTATTACCCTTACTATTTCGATTTTGGTGTCAGAGACCTTCTCGAATATGAATTTATATCCATCTAGGTCTAACTCGTCTCCTTGCTCTGGTATAGTCTGATGGGTCATGACTATATATCCTGATAATGTATGGTACTCTCCATCAGGAAAATTTATGTTTTCGTATCGTTCGTTGAGTTGACTAATCTCTAGTCTACCTGCAAATCTATATTCTGTTTCAGATATTACTTCTTCTGAGTGATCCTCTTCATCATGCTCATCTTCGATCTCACCGAATATCTCTTCGAGTATGTCTTCTAGTGTAATTAGACCTGCGGTCCCACCAAATTCGTCCACGACGCAAGCTATAGATGTTCCCGCTTTTATAAACTTCATCATCAGGTCTTGCACATTCATGGCTTCGGGGATATACGTGATCGGCATGATGATTTTTTTTAGACTCTTGGGGTTTTTGAGCAGTTGTTGGTGATGAATATACCCTGTTACATTCTCTATATCCCCATCCTTTACTATGATCCTCGATAGGCGAGCTTCTTGGAATATTTCAAGGAGATCGTCCAAGCTATCTTTGGAATCTATATGTATGATTTCGTTTCTTGGGATCATACAGTCTCTTACTTTTACTTGCTTGAGATTGAGTGCGTTGGTCAGGATTTCTTTATCTATTGTTTCTTCTTCCGAGATAGAATCATTGATATAGTGTTCTAGATCTACTTTAGTGAGGACATTTTCTACTTCGTCAGTAGATATTCTGAATACTGACTTGAGCAAGAAATTGGACAAACCTGTCATGATGGTAGCCGGTATCAGAAGTATCCATTTTAGAAAGCTAAGCGGATAACTGAATCTATATAAAATCTCATTGGCGTATAGTCGAAATAGTGTCTTGGGAAGAAACTCTCCGAATATCAATACGATCAAAGTGATAATAAGCGTCACGATGATCAACAAAAAGATAGATCCCTCTTTGAATGTACCGATCAGAAGCGGCTCTATCAACTTAGTCATGAATATCGTAAATATGACCAGTGAGATATTATTCCCCACCAACATCGTACTGAGAAACGCTTTTGGTCTTTCATAGAAGTTGGCGAGGATTCGCCCTCGCTTATCTCCTTTGTTTCTCATTACTTCGACTCCAAGCTTATTTGCAGATATGAAGGCAATCTCAGATCCTGAGAAAAAAGCAGATAGAAACAGCGTTACTATAATGATTATAATTGTTGATAACATTACGCAAATATAAAGTAACTACTTGTAATATTTTGGAAAACCTAATTAGAAGCCCTTTGGCGAACTTCTATAATTTTCGAATTTGTAATAATATTAATGGTCCTATAAAATATTATGGACCAATCATGATGTGTGCGTATACATCTTTTTTGATAGTCAGTAATTGGGACTCTCGAAGTATCTTACATATTCTGACATCACAGTCAGGGTGTAGTATTATTGATTATCACATGATTTGCCAAAGCGGCGTGTTTAGGCTACCTGCTTGATCTTAAATTCTTGGCTTTTTAAGATTTTTTTGAAGAATTCCTTACTCTTGGGTGTTAGTAATTCTTCCATGACTACGATCATAGAAAGTATGTCTAGCAGGCAATTAATACGACCTTCTGTATCAAAAAACTTATTGACGATCAAAATTTTATTATTTTCGACAATACAATAACCACTTTGAAAGTTTCCTTTTTCGTAACGAATAGTATAATCTTGCTCTTTGAAGATCATTTCTAACTTCTGAAGTGTTGTTTTTGTGAAATTTAACATGATGACATTTAGATATTAATAGTACAAATATAAGATAATCGTATATATGAAGGATTTTAATATAACTCTATTTTCAAAAACATCAATCTCGATTTTTGTTTTTTTCTTTATTGTTGGTCTGCACACCGTAGATGCTCAAAGATTCAAGGGGAGTGCAGTCTTTGGGTTGAATCTGGCTCAGATAGACGGTGATGACCTAGCAGGATATAATAAATTAGGACTCACTGGAGGAGTGAAACTTGCCTATCCTATCCGTGACAATGTAGATATTAATATGGAGCTACTCTTCAGTCAGAGAGGGAGTAATGATGGATTTGGTTTTGGTAACATGGGAGATAACTATACAGATCTTAGATATCTTGAGATTCCAGTATATGCTAATATTATGGATTGGTTCGTGCCCAAAGAAGGATATCATAAAGTGAAAGCGCATGCGGGGCTTAATTTTTCATATCTATTTGCAGTAGATTCTTCTAATGGAGCAGTGAGTAATGATATCGATACATACAAAAGAAATAATATTGGATATTTAATAGGGGTAGATTATTCGTTTACAAAACATCTGGGCGCTTCATTGAGGTACAACCGTGCATTTAACAGTATTCTTGACAGCAATGCCATAAGTTACTGGGTGACTGTGAGAACAGAGTATACTTTCTAAGGGTATCAATTTGCATATTGTTGTAGAAAATATTGACTTCGCTGAAATAGGATTGTTTTAATATCTTACTTTGCAGTTGAATTCACAAAGTAAAAGAAGAATGAGAGTACTTATATTATTGATTATAATGGGAGCAATGGTGTCTTGTAAAGGAGATCAGAAGAAGACAAAGGCAGCGCCTATGAAGCCAGCAGCGACAAATGCGCCAGCTGCGAAAGTAGATTCGTACTATAATCTACCAAGCTTACCACAAGCCGAGATGAAAAAATTATTCGATGAAGCGACTTATGTTGATTACATATTTTATGATCTGCCATTTTCTGTAAGTCAAGACAATAAAGCCAGCATACACGCTAATCTAAATATGATTTCACCTGAAAAAATGAATGGAATATCTAAAAGTTGTAAACCTATCGGCAGAGAGTTCTTCCATATAGGCGGAGAGATTGTATATGAAGCGGATCTTTATTTTTCTGAAGGTTGCTTTGGGTACATCTTTCTTAAAGACGAAAAACCAACCTATGCCAACAAATTATCTGCGGAAGGAGGTAAATTTTATTCTAATCTGATCAAACAATCAAATCAAATAGCCACTGGGAACCTCCAAAATAAATAGGATTGCAATTATCGATCTCGGTTCAAATACTTTCCATCTATTGATCGTGGAAGAGGGTGTAGATGGATCGTATGAAGTAATGTGCAAAGAGCGGCATTTTGTTTCCTTGGCGGAGAATGGGATAGGATCATTGAGTAAGGGTGCTATGGATAGAGGTGTTATGGCGCTTATTGATTTTGATAATAAGATGAAAGATTATAATGTCTCTCAATGTAAAGTCGTAGGTACGTCAGCTCTACGGTCAGCGGCTAATTGCAAAGATTTTCTCCATAGGATAAAGAAAGAAGTAGGTCTAGATATCGAGGTCATCAGCGGAGATAGAGAAGCTGCATTGATATATAAAGGCGTAAGTCGCCTGATAGTGCCTAGTGATTATCATCTGATGATTATTGATGTCGGAGGGGGTAGTGTGGAGTTTATTCTGTTTCATGATGATGTCTTATTATGGGCTCAATCTTTCGATATTGGTATAGGTGTGCTCTATAATTTGATAGATATCAGTGACCCCATTACTGTAGAAGAGATAGATAGAATCGGTCAATATCTGAATGATAAACTGAAATCACTTGTTACGGCTATAGATGGATTAGATATCAGATCCCTTATCGGAGCTTCTGGTAGCTTCGAAGTGGTAAAAACAATGAGTGGAGAAGAAGTATTATCCGATGAACTTTCTACTGTTTCAATTTCAGATTACAGAACCATTGCTAAGAAGTTGATATCATCGACCGAAGACTGTAGGTCTCAGATGGTTGGTCTTCCAAGTACGAGAGTAAAGCTGATCGTCGTGACCATGATTTTGATCGATAAAGCCATTGAAATAATAGCTCCTGATGAATTATTAGTTTCACCATATGCATTGAAAGAAGGGTTATTGAGTGAACTGTTGGGTTACAAATAGGTTTTAGAAAGAAGTACTAGTATAGTGATTATGAAGATATTAATGGTGTGTTTGGGTAATATCTGTAGATCTCCATTGGCGGAGGGAATACTTACAGCTAAGATTGCTGAGCTTGGGCTTGATCATCTAGTAGACTCTGCAGGGACAAGCGGCTGGCACGTAGGGAGTCGACCTCATGAAGGATCCATCAAGATCGCTAGTGAGCATGGAATTGACATCAGTCATCAAAAAAGTCGACAATTTACTACAAGCGACTACGAAGATTTCGATCTTATCTTGGCCATGGACTCCGAAAATTATAAAGATATTATGAAACTTGCTGCCAATGAAGCTCAAAAGAAAAAAGTGAAACTCATGCTAAATTATGCTCATCCTGGCAAAAATATGGCTGTGCCTGATCCATACTACACGGGTAATTTTAAAGAAGTTTATAATTTACTAGAAATAGCATGTGCTAATTTGGTTACTGAAGTCCGAATGGATTAATTATTAATATTATGCGCTGATGTGATCAAGTATATTCGGTATGTTATAGGCAGTTTCTTCATTATTCTAGCTCAGTAAAATAAACTTAAGAACTTAAAGAGCAGTCATCGGAGATTCATTTATAACCTATATTATTAACTAGGAAAGTGCTCTGAAAAATATTTTTTTAATCAAAATCGTTTCTGCTCAATGCAATGGATTTATTTCTATATCGGAATTATACTATCAGTAACTGCACAACTATCGTCATTCAATGTCGATAGTCGTATTAATGAAGATGATAATGAGAAAATCCTAAAGAAAGTAAATAGAATCAGGAGTACGGGTTGTTTTTGTGGAAGAAGGTACATGCCTGCCACAACTCCTGTGGTGTGGAATGACACTTTATTTTTATCTGCCCTTGGACATGCAAAGGAGATGACTAGATATAATTTTTTTGCTCATTTTTCGATTGATGGAGATGATATCGGTGATCGGTTAGAGTCTTACGGTTATGATTGGCAAGTGGCAGGAGAAAATCTTGGTGAAGGTCAAAAGTCATTCGACGAGGTACTGAGAGATTGGTTAGACAGTAAGAGTCATTGCAGGATGTTGATGAATCCTAAGGTAAACGAGATGGCCGTAGCGACGCATGGGAGATATTGGGTGCAGCACTTTGGAAAAAAAATGCCACCCAATACAGTACGAAAGGGCAGACTCAAATAGGGATATTCGCAAATAAAAAAGAGGATATCCACATTGTGAATATCCTCTAAATAAATTTCTATAGGATAAAATCCAATTAGGTGTGTCTTAGTTTACAGACTCACTTAACGCTTTACCAGCTTTGAATTTTATCATTGTTTTTTCAGCTATTTTAATAGTAGCTCCAGTTAGAGGGTTTCTTCCGTCTCTTGCTTTTCTTACAGATGTTGAGAAAGTACCGAAGCCAACAAATGCAGCTTTATCTCCACTCTTCAAAGTACCTTGGATTGCTCCGAATACTGTTGCTACTGCATCACCTGCTTGTGCTTTTGTGATTCCTGCTCCTTCAGCTACTGCATTGATTAAATCTCCTTTGTTCATATTAGTATAATATTTAATGAGTTAATTATTAATGTCGCAAAAGTAGCCTAACAAATATATATAAACAAACTTTATATGTAAAAATAATGCTCAAAGTCAATAAATACGGGCATTTAGGCGGATTTATTATGCTAAATATTACAATAAATAATATACTAAGTCATTCATTATCATTTTGTTGCAATGTTAAATTTGAATCTGTATCTTTGGAAAATAAATTTTCAAGAAAAGAATCAGTTTATGTTTAAGAAAGCCTTATATGCGGGACTTTTAGCGATATTTACGTTATCTATGTCCACATCTCTTTCTAGCTGTAAGGCCAAAGAGGGTTGCGGATTAGAAGATAAGTATGGTGCTAAGACAGGAAAAAACGGCCAATTATCGACCAAACGCGGAAAATCCAACCTCTTTTCCAAGAAAACAAGGAAGAAAATGAAAAAGCGAGGTCAAGGTTGATCCCACTGTAATTGTTCCTTATTAAACGATACCAGATTATAATACTACGGTCTATTTTTTTGAAGTGAATTCATGAGTCTTCAAGTCACTCAAAGAAACTACTGTAAGAGACTTCTCATGACATCCTTCTAAGACTACAGGAGGAGCTATTCCTTTATCCATAGCTTCTTTCCACCTACTTACACATAAGCACCATCCGTCACCAGGTTTCAGACCTGGAAAACCATATGCGGGATTTGGTGTACTGAGGTCATTTCCGCACGACGATGTATATGCTAAGAATTCTTCTGTCATGATAGCACATACTGTGTGTACACCATAATCTCTAGGACCCGTCTGACAATATCCATCTCGATAAAATCCAGTCATCGGATCTGTGCAGCAAGACTGTAGTTCAGTACCTAGTACATTCTTGGGTTTTTCATTTGCGCTAGACCCGATAGTGAGTAATACAGATATTAATATCATGAGCATAGTTATTATATTTATATTGATAATTCTTATTCAATACAATAGTAGTATGCGCACAATGGTTTTCGATATTATTCTTTAATAACAGTATTTCCCATCTTTATGGTAATCGTCCCATTGTTTGAAAGCGCTTTTGATTGACCATTTTCTTTGTTATTACTTAATTCTACATCAGTAAGTATAAGGTTTCCTTGATTATAAATTGCACCTCCATTTGGATTGTCCTCTCCATCGATCAGCCTAAAGTCATGAAGACTTAATGTAGTTCCTGCTTCTACTTTGAATATCCTTCTTTCCGAGTTTCCAGAAATCGTGAAGCCGTGATTAGCTAGACCGATGATAGTAAGCTCTTCATTTACATCGATGTGATCATTGTATATATGGAGTGTGTCATCCTCTAGTGTAGAGGAGATAAAAATAGTATCTCCAACACAAGTATTTTCAATGAGAAATCGCAGTGATCCTGATGCTTCATTATTTAGATTGGTTACTTCATAGCCTTTAGCACATCCATCAGATACTAATATGGAGTAGTCTTCCACTTCTCCTGTAACGGTTCCACATGGTTCGGGCGTATTATTTGCCCATTGAGATCTAACTCTCATCTTGTAAGTGGCATTTGTTGTAATGTTGCCAGGAACATTGATTTGGCCATAAGCTTTATGGTTTCCGTCGAATTCGGTAAAAGTTACTAGTTCATCCTCGTCAAAGGTGTATGATTTATCCCAGTCGACCCAAGCGAATAAAATGTCTGGCTCAAAACTATAGTTCAAGCCTACCTCTATCTCATAGGTTTCGAATTTGGATAATGAGAAAGTTGTTCCTGTGTAATCACCATAATAGTCCTGACCACTCGAATTACTAACTCCATTTAATGATACGAAGTTTATGTAATCACTCCCTGTATTACTTCCACCTACAGCTGCACATTCAGATACAGGATTTTGTCGGTAAGTATAGTTGTATCTATAGGTAGTGGTAGTATCATTTTCTAAATCTACTGCATACACTTTAAAGTGAAGTCTATTTCCAGCGGTACTCTTAGGCATAAAACCATCAGAGATAAATTGATTTTTGTTAAACCGCTTCATATTTACCGTCTCTGTAAGTTCGATATCATTGATACTGTATTTGATAAACATAGAGCTGATCGCATCACCATTATCTGTATCAGCGATTAGGCTTACATCCTGATTTCCAAATGGTAATGTTTCTGATACTGAGGTATTGATTTCTACTTTCGTAATCTTAGGATGGTTTTCCCTACCGTCTAGACATCTTTCCCAGAGTCCTCTTCCCCATGTAGCCGCTCTTAGTGTGTTTGATCCATATACTATTTCTAGTTCTTCGATTGTAGTCGTAGGTAAGTTATCTTCCCACAACTCGTATTCTGTGTCATTCCACGACATTTTATAGACACCTATCTCAGCACCTAGATATATGTTTTTGGCATCTGTATGATCGATTACTACTGATTTAATCGGCATGGCATTCAGATTATATGTGATGTCAGTCCATGACAATCCTCCATTAGTACTTCTGAATATTCTAGGTATATTATCTTCAAAATGGGCAAATACTACGATTACATTAGCGTCATTATTTGGATCGAAGGCTATATCTTGAATAGCCTTATTTGGAAAGGTCCCTTGACCAACTCTTACAAAACTAGCCCCCTGATTTGTTGATCTGTATAGTTTTTCGTTTTTAGAAGCCAAGATGATTTCTTGATCATTTTCTGACTTAGCCAGCTGCTGAAACTCTCCCTCGTCAAATTGATGGAGTTGATTCCACGTCGTACCAAAATTATCACTAGAGTACAGTGTCTGACCTACAGTGAATATCTTCATCTGATCCATCGGGTCATAGAGGAGCGGCGCCTCCCATTGAAGATTTCCAATGTTACTATGGTCATTTATCCAAATCGATGATAATCCACCATTGATTGATCTTTTTTTACTTCCGAATTGTATGCTGCCTATCATTCTATCAGCATCTAGAGGGTGCACTATTGCTTCCATCCCGTCAGCTCCAATCCATTCAAGCCATGGTTGATTTTTTCCTTTATAAATACTCGTTCCATTATCTTGAGAGCCGCATACTACGACGTCATTGTCACTTTGTGATACACCTAGTTTATAGTTTTCTCTTATTCCAGTTCCATCACTAAGTATAGACCAAGTAGTACCATTGTCTGGGCTTTTGACCATGTATCCATCTGTCCCACAATATATATCACCTCCAGAAAATGTAGAATATCTAATATCTGCATGTACATAATCACTAGGTGGTGTTCCACCTCCTGACCACAACCAATCTGTGACTGTGGTCCAGCTGCTCCCACCATTATAAGACATTCTTATATCGATATCTCCATTGATCATTATGTTTTCATTCGTTGGGCTCACATTGAAGTAAGAGCCTTTTTCATCAGAGCCAGGAATAATATTTATTGTGGCTCCATTATCTGTTGACCTCCATATGTTGGTATTGGAAGCAAAAAATACTAAATTAGGATTGGCAGGTGTAGTAGCTACTGTGAAGCTTCTGTACTGATTATTGGAGATATTATGAAGTAGACTCCAAGAGTTACCCCCATTATTAGAACTCCATATCTCATTTCTAGACCAATAGTAAGATCTAGGTGCGAATATTATATTGGGATTGGTTTGATGAAATTCTACACTAAAGTAACCATTGTTGCTTACTACTTGGATGCTTGCAAGGTCGTCAGTCGACCTATACAGAAATCCGCTCGCCGCTATATAGATATGATCGCTATTGTACGGGCTGAATTTAACATCATATACATAATCATCAGTTCCAAGTCCTCCTATGCCAGTACTGGTCGGGTTGAACACGGTAGTGTTCCATGTATTACCGCCGTCAAGAGATCTATAAACTCCCATGGTTACTCCATTCGATGAGTTTCTTACATTGATCAATATATCATTTAGATCGTCAGGATTGACTGAGAATACATCTACTCCAGCTGATGATAGGTGATCGGTTTTATTTTCCCATGTTATACCTCCATTAAGAGAAGTCCAAAATCCACCACTACGAGAAGCGAGATACATTATCTGTTTGTTAGTCGGTTCGACCCACACTTGCTCGACTCTGCCGATGCCCGGTGCATAGTGCTCTGATATATTATTAGCGGAATAAGGACCTAGATCTACCCAGCCTGTGTCATTATTTCTACGCTCGCTTGATGGGTATTGTTTTTTGAATTTTTGATGATCACTTGCGACTTTTCTTGGGTTTTCTAATGTTCTATTTCCAGTAGGGTAGTATCTTGGCTCTACTCGATTGACCCATCTTTGGAAACCCATCCATCCAGAACCCTTCGCAGTTCTATCTATCGTCGAAAAATATTTTTCTGCTTCTTCAATGACATCATATACATTATACGATCTATCATGCATCATATATTTATAATCTTGTGAAAAACTATAAATAGAAAGAAAGAGGAAAATTATCAGGTGTGTTTTTTTCATAAAAAAAAGATAAAAGGATGTTTGAAACTATTGGTGTTTGTTCTTAAACTAAAAATATAAATATCAATATCAAGTGAAAAGTTCTATCAAGTGAGAATCTTGTATGAAGGCATAATAAAATCCATATTATTGATTTAATTTAGTGAAACTGTCTAAAAATCAGCTCAAAATAAGGCTGTATGTTGCTTTCATAGCTCTATCTGTCATTTATAAGACTACAAATTCCTCAGATAAGGAAAAAAATCTGTTTTTATTTAATAAATTTTATTCGTTTTGTAGGCACAAGCAGCTCGCATAATGACATATTGTTTTGTTTTAGCAAATTTAGTGAATAAATATTTGGAAAACTATATTATTTTCAGTTGAGAATGACTATTGGTTTACATTTAATTGAAATTATTGCAAACTATTTTCTACATTTGGACTTACGAATTTTTTTTAGACATAGAATATTCCCATTCTTTGTCTCAGACAGGCGGCTCTTCCATTTACAATTGAAATATATTGTAGAGTATTCTACTATTTACATTTTATTAAAATCAAATTTCATAGCATGAGATCACTCATACTTAGTTTATTATTTGTTGTGTCTAGCATATTTGCTATAGGTCAAGCCTCTGAAACGTGCTCAGCAGCGGAAGGAGCGGCAATGGCATTGACAAGTTTCCCTAATACGGAAACTATCACCGTAGATCCTGCATGGACCAATGATACAGAATATATACCGACGAATCCATCGGGAGCTTTATCTGTTGCCTATTGGTCTTTTCAGATCTCTGCTTCAGGTTTTTATAATATCGATTTCCAGACAACGGGAGCCGCTACTATCAATACGGACGTCAGTATAGGTATTTCGGATGGGACTATTTCTGCATGTCCGATGAATGCCTCTACCACTGAGATATATTCTGGAATGCTTATGATAGGTATGACTTCTTCGGGGGGATGTACATTTCTGTCCGCAGGTACATACACTATGGCATTTGCTGTAAATCAAGGAAATGAAGGTGAGATAGAAGTCATAATCAACAACGGCATCGAACCGACCAATATTACTTGTGCAACTGCAAGTACTATGAATGGAGCGCCTACTCCAGGAGCGACTAATGAAGGAAATAACTCTTGTTCATCTGGACTAGTATGGTATGAATACACAGTTGTCCAGGGAGGATCAGTTACTTTGACAGCATCTACATCAGGTACAGGAACAGATATTCCTGCGGCTGATTTGATACTAACTCAATACTCTATAGACAATTGTGCAAGTTTTACGCCAGTAGTTGGCAATACTGTAACTATCCCTTGTTTACCAGTTGGGGCAGTCCTAAGTTTCGAAGTAGGGGATGATACTGCACCAATAGAACAAGGAACTTTCACAATAACTATAGTAGACGATATGAGTCTTATCACTAATGAAACTTGTGATAATGCTGTAGCGACTCTAGTTCCTACCTGTATGACTACAGAATTAACTACTTCAACCACAAATACAACTGTAGATGCCTGTCCAGATCCTTTTGCTGGATGTCCTACTTTTGAAACAGAATCCACGGTATGGTTTGCATTTACAACAGACGGGACAGCTCAAACAGTAGATATAGAAATAACGAATGGGTCAATATCTGGGACAGAATTTGCACTAATAGATGCTTCTGCAGGATGCCCAAGTATGATAGCTCCTGCAACAGCTATTGGTGGATGTCAGACAGGCGGCTCCCTATTGGCTCAAGCAATTGATATAAACACAACTTACTATATAGCTGTATCTACAGCTGCTGGAGGAACGGACGGAACGTTTACATTAAATGTAACCCCTCAAAATCCACCATCAAATAATACTTGTACTGACGCGATAGATATCTCTGCAACAGCTGCTGCGGGCATAGACGGAACTACGGCATGTGCTACAGCTGGAGTGTTTGATTTTTGTCCAGCAATATCGGAAGACCATGTAGTATATTATACATATACAGTAGATGCTTCGATCACAACAAATAGAACAGTAACAATAACAACAACTGCTAGTACTATTCCTACTGGAACAGCTGCTACGAGCCTTGGATATGGAATATTTTCGGATTGTGCAGGCACTCCAGCGACTATGCCATCAGGAGCAAATTTATTGCCATTAGTGGGAGCTCCAGGAGACTTATGTGATCCATTAGCAGGTACAATCACGTACGAATGTGTAGAGCCAGGAACATCATTTACAATCGCAGTTGCTTCTGCAGATATGATGGAAGGTGACTTCAATATCATGATTACTGAGATGGCTACAGGTACTGCGGATAATGATGACTGTAATCTTGGCAGTAATCCAGATATCACAGATGTAACTATGGGTACGAATTTTTGTGCTGATGGAGAGTTTGATTTTTGTGAAATGCCTACATCAGCCGACCACCAAGTATGGTATCAATACACCAACGATAATAATTCTAATGTTGATCTAATAGTAACATTTAGTGGAACAGCAACTCCTTCTTCAGCTACAGATTTATCTATGTTAGTACTTTCTGGTGCTTGCGGAACCAATACAGTATTTCCTGGAACACCTACAGATGGATATTGTAATATTTTAGGAACGCCTACAACAATTTCTTGTATAGAAGTTGGAGAAACAATAAGAATCTTAGTAGGAAGTGAAGAAGATCCTACAATGCAAGGACCTGAGGGAGATTTCAATATTACAACAGATGAAATATCTAACTCACCAGCAAATGATGAATGTACTGGAGCGGTAGATATTACGCCCCCAACATGTACATGGATAGCGATAAGTTCTTTGCCAGGTGTACCTGCAACCGCTGAAAATGCTTGTCCGGAAGATTTTAATACAGTCCCAGCGGGATGTGGTTTTACAACGGAAGCTACGGTTTGGTATAGTATTACCGTACCAAATGATTTACTAACGTATACACTAGATATACAAAATATCTCTGATGATGCCTTCTTATCTATATTCGAAAGTACAGGTGCGGATTGTGATTCATATGGTACACCATCAATAGGTGCAGATTGTGAAACAGGAGCAGGTCCACATGGAGGTACATATGGTAATCTAACAAATGGAGCTACATATTTCATAGCGGTCGGTGACCCTACAGAAGCGAGTGGATTTGATTTTGAGATCAGATTAAATTTGCTACCAGAAAATGATGAATGTGCAGATGCAATCGAACTTTCAGGCAATACACCGACAGACGGTACTACAGCTTGTGCTACACAAGAGATGTCAGCATACAATGGGGCCTGCGCAGATGCAGATGAAACAAATACTGTATGGTATGAATATACTGTACCATCTGGAGACAAAGGATTTAATATAACAATAGCCGCTGGAACAACAGCGTTTACAGCGCCTATTATCACTTCTGTTTTTGAAACAGATGCTTGTGACATATCAGCGGCCACTTTAGTGGGTATGGATAACTGTTCAGCATCAGCTGCAATTGATCAGCAGTTCGAATGCGTTGGACCTGGGACATATACGATTATGGTATCTACAAGTTCTATGAATGAGGGTGATTTTCAAATAACGATTACTCCAGTAGAAATTGTACAAGCAAATGATAATTGTGATGCTGCGGATGCAATCACTCTTAATCCTGGTCTAGAATGTACATGGATGCCTACCACTGCCACAACAACCGATGCATGCCCAGAAGTTATGAGTCTAGATCCTTCAAATTGTGGAATAGATGAATTCCCAGTCGTATGGTATAGTGTGACTGCACCAGCAAATGCAACCTTCTTAGACCTACAGATTACTGGAGCTGGAGCGGGTGTGCCATTTATGGCTGTATATGATGATGGAGCGGATTGTAATCTTCTTTCATTTGTTAACGGTTCTACATGTTACTCTGGTGTTTTTGAAGATTTGAATGCACTTGGAGAAAACCAAATAACTGTAACTGGGGGTACTACATATCTTATCGCAGTAGGTACTGATGATTTGGATGGATCGACTATTGATTTCGAGATCAAGTGGATTACTCCTCCAGTAAATGATGAATGTGCAGATGCTATAGACCTAGTTGCTGCCACTGCAACTGATGGAACCACTTCATGTGCTACACAAGAAATGAATCCTTACAATGGAATGTGCGATGATGTAGATGAGACGAATACAGTTTGGTACACTTATACGGTACCAAACGGTGACAAGGGATTTCATATTACAATCGCAGGGGGAGCAACAGAACCATTTATGAACCCTATTACTACTGCAGTTTTCGAAACTGATGCGTGCGATATATCAGCTAATACTCTGGTAGGTATGGAGAATTGTGCAGCATCTGGACTAGATGAGCAATTTGAATGCGTAGGACCTGGTACGTATACCATTTTGATATCTACAAGTGCAGCGAATGAAGGAAACTTCACGATAACTATTACCCCGATAACACAAGTTGTAGCAAATGACTTGTGTGACAACCCGGAATTGCTACCAGCTCAAGAACAATGTGAATGGACGGCATTTACAGCCGTGACCACTGACGCATGTCCTGAAGACTTTGATTATGGTTCAGATTGTGGATTTAATGATTACCCTGTGGTTTGGTATTCAGTAACTTCTCCAGCAGATGCGGACTTCTTGGATGTCGCATTAAACTTCGGAGGTACCATGCCATTCTTCGCAATTTTTCCTTCTACTATTGAATGTGAAAATGTAACGTCTGGTAATGCGTTGAATGCGAACTGTATCGTAGGACCAATTGATGAATTAGGAGCTGGTAATGAAATACCAGTAACAGAAAACACTACATACCTTATAGCGGTTGGTGCCAATGTCGACGCAGGTGTTGCCGCATTAGAATTCGAACTGAAGTGGATCACTCCACCTGACAATGATGATTGTGCAAACGCAGAAGTCTTCAATGCATTGACAGCTTCTGGGAATCCTGGAGAATTCTCTCAGACGCTAGTTATGGAAACTACACAATGTGCAACATTAGGATTGACAGGTACCGCATGTGATCCAGATAAAACGAATACAGTATGGTATACATATACAGTCGGTATGGATGTAAAAGAAATAACCATCGATATCACTAATTACATGAATACGAATACTGATCCAACTGCTATGCCGGAGTTTAGCTTAGCGGTATTTGACGGATGTACATCACTTGGGTTTTTGACTCAAGCTGACGGATCTGCTGCTGATTATTGTGGTGGCGAAGGGGTTGATTTATTGACGTTCTCTTGTTTAGATGAAGGAGACGTCTTGACTATACTAGTGAGTAGTTCTGCATTAAATGAAGGTACTTTTGATATTACTATTAATACTGCAGAACCGAATTGTACATATACAAATGATGAGTGTGATAATGCATCTCCTCTTACGGGCAATCCTGACCCATTGATCACAGATGATCCTAACGATTGTGTTCTTGTTTCTGGATGTAATGATCTTGCATGTACTGAATTTGACTTTAGTGGAGCGTGTCCTGGAATTGATGTACTTAATTCTGTATTCTATACATTTACTACAGATGATCTATTAGATGTCAACGGAAACCCGGTAGATGCATTTGTAAACATTGAGGTATTGAATGGAGAAGCTGGAGAGTTGGATTCTCCAGGAGCGATATTATTCAGCGGTGGTTGTGGAGCGGCTGCAGTGATAGGAGCATGTGCTGGGACAGGCGGTCTAGGAACATTTAATTCTGGTCCATTAGGAATGCCTGGGCAGATATTACCGAATACGACATATACAGTAGTAGTATATAATGGAGATACAAATCAAAACGGTGGAACATTCGATCTATGTGTAACCGTATCTTCTGGTTGTGTAAATGATGAAGTGTGTGATGCATTCACATTAGATCCAGGAGTGACAGTAGATAATCCAGCTAGTTCTACAGGGTGTACAGATGATGTAGACGTAAGTGGTTGTGGAGCGGCACAAAATGAAGCTACACTTTGGTACCAAGTAGAAGTTCCAGAAGGAGCGTCATCTATAGAGATAACATTGTTTAATCAGCCTACGGGCGGAGTTACTGGTGATGTTTCGATTGCGGTAGGACCATTGGTCGATTGTAATAATCTGGATTTGAATGATGTATTGTACACTGACTGTGCTGGATTTACTACCAATGGTGGCGTCCATGAAATAGAATGTGCTGTTGAATTTGGTACTTATTGGATCCAAATCGGATCAGAGGACGAAATGGAAGCTGGCGATTTTACGATCACATATACCTTTAATACAGACCTAGAGCCTTCAAATGATCTCTGCTCAACAGCTGAGAACTTAGACGTAACTGATATTTGTGAATTTGTAAGTTTTCCTGGAACATTGAAGGGAGCTTGTCCAGAATTATTTGATCTAGGCGCTTGTCAATTCTCAATGAATGGTGGTGTATGGTATACGATTACTATTCCAGCGGGACCGCCTACTGTATTAGATATGGATATTGAGATAGAGCAACTTGCTAATCCTATGATCGGAGTGTTCGAGTTTGATTGTATGAATGCTGGAGATCCAGCGAATAACAATGGAATCGTAGGTTCTGTAATGAATGCAGACGGAACGGTTGATTGTTCTGATATGGCATTGACTGAAGGTATTGGCGTAACTCCAGGGACTACATACCATATCCTAGTTAGTTCTTCTACTATGGAAGATACAGATTTCAATATCAATATAAGATTGAATGCACCGCCGATCAACGATGATCCATGTATTACGAGTATCAATCCACCATTAGATCTTACTGGTGGGGGTTCGCATGCCGGAACTACATGTTGTGCTAGAGGTCCAAAAGATAGTAACCCTGATGGGTCTCAAGCGGATTGGCAAAACCAAAATCCATGTAATGATTCTACTGAGGACGCTGCTGTTTGGTATATGTTTACTGCTGACCCTTTAGATGCAGGATATCAAGTGATCGTAAATGGAGGATCAATATCCAATCAGATGACGGTACAAATATACGGAACAGCTAATCCAGGTGATCTATGTAACGCGGTACCGACGGGCGATGGAGTGATCGCTTCCTCTTGTTCTTCATTATCTGTAGATATTAGATTCCCAAATTGTGAGGATGGATTTACATATTTTGTAAAAGTGACATCTGATGATGATGACTGTGGAGATTTCGATATTACAATTCAGAAAGCCGATGTATGTGATTATGCGGATGAGTGTGAAGATGTAACAGAAATGTTAGAAACGAGTACGCAAGAAAGCTGTGCAGATCCACTAGAATATATTACGGTGCCAGGTTGTTTGGATCTAGCTTGTCCAGAAGATGCATTTAATAATTGTATGCAAGATATGGGACCTACAGTTTGGTTTCAGATTATCATTGATGATCCAGAAGCTACGGCACTTATCACTCAAGTCGATGCTCCTGGATTCGATCCAGTATGGGCTATATTTGAAGGGACATCTTGCGCAGATATGACGCCAGTAGCAAGTCAAGAAGTTATTGATGGAGTTACTCAAACTTTCCCATGTAGTAATTCTGATGGAGATGCATTAAATATCTACTCTACTCCTATACCACCAGATGCAATTGCCAATGGATTGATGTACTGGGTATCAGTTACTGGTCTTGGAGAAATAGAAGATCCTAACTTTGACTTTAGTTATAATAGTGCTCTGCCTTGTCTATCATGTTCTGGAGATAGTCCAGTCGATTGTAACAATGGAGAATTTACTGCCTCAGTAATGGAAAATGGTACATGGGTAGAAGTTCCAGATGATTTCCAATTCTGTCAAGGGATAGATGTTCAAGTTTGTCTTGATTTTAATTATGATACGACGGGGTCTGGTAATGACTGGTTGCATGGATTTGTACCAGTATTTGGTCCAGGGTGGGACGTCAGTGATGATATCCTAGCGGGTATTTCTCCAGGTGGTAGTTTTGAATTCTTTGGAGCGACTGGAGATTGTGCACCGATATTGAATGGATACGACCTGCCTAATGTATGTACATATGTAGAAGACGGAGTGCTTAAGTTATGTAACTCTGCATGTGATGCCAGTTGTCCATGTTCTGGAGGAATGGAAAGTGGAGACGCTCTCCCATCAGGATACTGGTGGAATACAGGTGGAGGAAATCCTACATGCGGTACATTTGGATGTTCTCCTGCATCTTTCTTCGGATGGCCGAGTGCAACGAATGTGGACGTGACAGTTTGTTTTGAATTAATGACAAAAGAATTTGATTCTTTCGAAGAATGTGAAGAGAAGAAAAGTCTTCAGATAATAGTACAGACGTTTTCTGATGCAATATCAGGATGTTGGGATGATGCCAATCCATGTGTAGTAGATCCTTCATTTCAAGGACCTGCATGGCAAATGGAATGTAACGTACCACCACCAGTAGAGGGATTAGATGCTGAGTTGTGTAATGAGGGTACTTTAGATCTTTTTGTACAAACAAGTGATGGGTCACCTACAGAGATACAGGTAGATGTAATAGATAATCCAAATGTATCTGGAGAGAATAGTTTTACATTCAATGGAGGTACAGGAACCATAGATGATCAACTAACAAATAATTCTACAGTTACTCAAGTAGTAGAGTATGTAGTATATTCAGTAGATCCAAGTCTACTTTGTCCTGGTACATTGGATACCATTGAGGTGACAATTTATCCTGAATTGATGGTAACGTTTGATCCAGTATTTGTCTGTGAGGGAGACTGTACAGATATTACTCCTGATATCATCGGGGGAGCAGGTATGCCTTACGAATATGAATGGAGTAATGGAGACATTACGGCATCTACAAACGTATGTCCAGTAGTACCAACTACTTATTTCGTAACGGTAACAGATGTATTAGGATGTCAGGGAATAGGCGAAGTAGAGGTAGATGTGAAACCTCCAGTAGAGTTATTATTACCAGAATCTATAGATGTATGTAAAGATGACTCTTTCGATCCTTTCAGTCCTGACTACATTGTGTGTCTTGATTTCATTAGTGGATCGTCTCCATATTCCGTTTCTTGGGTAACAGAACAAGGACTAGTCGGTCAGGCAGGAGGATTCCAAGGTGAATGCTTTATAATAAATGAGGTAGCCTCTTCAGCAATATTAGGTTCACCGATGGGTGTTTATACTTTGGAAGCTGTCGTTACTGATTTCTTTGGCTGTATGGGTACTGTAGATATGGAAGTTGTCATTACAGGAGAACTGACATTGTTGCCTATGGTTTCAGATGTAGAATGTGGAGATACAGAGGCAGACATTACTATTACAGGATTTGATAGTGCAGGTGGGGCAGTTACTTCCTTCTTACTATATGGTGGATGTCCAGACAATGGTCTTGGAACTTTCTTGGATGATGCATTTGCGCCGACAGGAACATGGACTTTCCCTACAGTAGATCTCAACGATTTCACATGTTACACCATTGTAGCATCTACGGAATCAGGATGTCAGAGTACAATTGAGATAGACATACCAGTGACTACGGGAACACCTATAGATATTGGTGGAGATGATGCTGTGTGTATCGGTAGTGATGCGACCATAACAATAGCGAATGCAGGCGACTATACAGGTTTCGTATGGACACCAAACATCGGAAATACTGGATCAGTGACAATTACCCCTGATAGTACGGCTTCCTATATTGTAGAAGCTACGGATGCTTCTGGATGTGTGTCTTCAGCAATATGGACAGTGACTGTAAATCCCGAACCTACAATATCACTCGCTGGTGCACTTCAATTCTGTGAAAACGGATCTGCAACAATAACCGCAAGTGGAGGTGGTATAGGAGGAACTTACGAATGGACTGGAGTAGCAGGTGCTCAATCAGGCGCGTCATACACGACGAATTTGCCTGGAGACGCCACAGTAAATGTCACTGATGCTAATGGTTGTGTAAGTGATAGTACGATTACTTTCTCTTCGGTATTGGTGATTGAGATATTATTAGCAGATGCGAATATATGCGATGGTATGGGAGATACATTATTCGTCCCATCTAATATCATAAATGTATCGTGGCAAGATGGTACGCCTACGGAAGTAAGTGATACATCTTTCTACGTGATTACAACACCTGGAGTGTTTACAGTTACAGGTCAAGATGCAGCTACAGGCTGTGATGCAGCGGGGTCATTTACAGTAGAAGAATTTATCACCCCAATCATCAATATACCTGATACTGTTGAGGTTTGTAGATTGGATAGTGGAGTAGATTCACTGTGTATTGATCTTACAGCTATAGCTTCAGGTTCTGATGGTGGTACTTGGTCTCAAGATGGTATAATTCCAGATTTTACATTTAGCGACTTCCCATTGAATGATGTATGTTTCGAAGATATAGTAACAGGGTGTTACCCATTCACATATACGACGAATACAGCATCATCACCTTGTGTGGATACTATGGCTACTATGATGGTATGTGTGAAAGCATGTCCTTGTCCTGTACCAGCAATAGATGATATTCCAGTATTATGTAATATAGGAACGTATAATCTTATGCTCGCAGAACAAACAACAGATCCTGGAACGTGGTCTGTGGAATCTGCTCCAGGGGGTCAAGACATAGCAGGATTACTTAACGGTACGATTTTTACCGCTACGGGTATAATACCTGGAGACTATGTAGTGAGATTCACATTAGATAATCCAGGAGGAGGAACTTGTGAATTATTCAGAGAGAAAACAATAACAGTGGTCGGTCAAGATATCATTAACGTAATCGATCAAGGGCAATTGTGTAATATTGATGGTCAGCAATTCCCTACAGGATTAGACCTATACGATCTGATTGATGTAGATGCTACTAATGGTGGAACATGGGTACAGACTGGACCTGAAACTATGATCCCAATTACAGGCGGGTCTATGATTTCTAGTGCGGGGATTACCGACTTTACAGAGACATTCACATTCGAGTATACCTCTGGCAGTACGGGTGGACCATGTCCTCCTACTATGACAGAAGTAACGGTCAATATTTTTGACTGTACATGTCCTATTCTAATAGTGGCAATGGATACACTCTGTAATGATGGACTTGCGATCGATCTTGATAATTTATTGACAAATGATGATAATCTATCTGGTACATGGTCTACGAATGGAAATCTAGTCGGTGCCAATATGTTTGATCCTAATGGTTTGCCTTCTGGAGCATATGATATTACGTATACACTTGATTCTAGTCCAGGTGCAGACTGTCCGACAGAGTTTTCTAATGTGATAATTGTTAGAAGACAAGCGGTCGTAGAATTAGCTGATGGAGATGAACCATGTGCTGTAGATACAGGAAATGGACCAACAAGTATTAACTTATACAGTTGGTTGGAATCTGGATATACACTTGGATCGTGGACACAGACTGGAGGCGATGTATTGACATTTAGTGATGATGGTAATAGTATTGCCAATGTCGAATTTCTAGGACAAGATGTAGGAGAAGAATTCATGTTTGAGTTTACAACACAAGGCGCCTTAGACCCATGTACGAATACCACAGTGAGTATAACAATTGTCGTCCAAGATTGTAACTGTCCACCTATCGAATTAGTGTCGCCAGATCCAGTATGTAATGATGGAGGCACATTTGATATCTGCTTACTAGCCGATGGGTCAGATCCTGGTACATTTGCTGTACTGGATACGAATGGAGATGATATCACAAGTGCTGTAACTGGATGTACATTCAATGCAGATGGATTAGACGATGGTACATATACGATCGTTTACGAACTAGATGAAACGGTAACAGGGATCTGTACACAGTCTCTATCAGTTCCATTTGAAATAATAGAATATGTAGGGGCAGAATTATTAGATGCTCCTCAAGTATGTAATGATGTAGATGGAAATGGTACGCTTGCGATCAACTTCTTCGACTACGTTACGAACTCGAGTGAAGGGGTATGGACAGATACAGATGGAGCGGGAGTGGACTTATCTACTAACTTAGCTCTTACGAATGTAAACTTTGCTATAGGAAACAATGGCGGACCAGTCCCAGCGGGTTCATATACATTTACATTTACAATCGATAATGCAGAACCATGTGATGATGTAGTGTTAGAGATGGAGATTGTAGTAGTCGATGATTGTAATTGTGCACCTATCATACTAGGTAACCCTGCAGACGTATGTAGTACAGATGGCCCTGTAGACCTTACTCAATATGACGATCCAGCCATGCCTGGGACTTGGAGTAGTAATGAGCTTACTGTAGAAAATGGAAACAGTCTTATTACAGACGGGGTTGCAGCTGGAGCTTATACGCTTACATACACGATCAATACGGTGATCCCTGATTGTCCAGAGACGGCAGAAGTGATGATCTTGATCGGGGAACCAGCGAATCCGGGTACGCCTGCGGAGGACCTTAGAATATGCGAGGGCGACGCCCAAGTAATAACTCTAGATGATAGATTGATAGGTGCAGACTTTGGTGGGGTATGGACGGAAACTTCTACTAGTATGAGTACAGGATTCTCTGGAAATACCTTTAATTCTGATGGTCAGTTGGCTGGAATGTATACATTCCAATATTCTCTTACAGATAATGCGCCATGTCCTGATGCAGATGTGACTGTGACTATCATCATAGATTCTAATCCGATTTCTGATGCTGGAACTGCAGATGTATTGGATTGTGTGAATACGAGTGAAGATCTTGGAGTCGGTACGGGTACTTCAACGGGTGCTGATTTTGTATATTCTTGGACGCTAGATGGCGATGAAGTAGGTACGGAAGCTACACTCACGGGAGTGACTGTAGAGGGGACATATCAGTTATTGGTTACCAACTCTGTAACAGGATGTTCGGATGTAAGTACAGTAACAGTAGTGAAATCTGATGATCTACCTACATTTACAATCGCTACCACTGATATTACATGTAATGGTGACAATGATGGAGCGCTTATCATATCAGACCAAAACGGAGGTGATGGTAATTATAGCTATAGTTTAAATGGAGGAAGTTTTGTGGATGACGCAGGTAGTTTCACGGGTCTCTTAGGTGGAGACTATACGATTGCAATTATGGATGGAATAGGCTGTACGACAGAACAGACATTCACTATAGTAGAGCCTGACCCAGTATCTGTGAATATTGCAGGGGAAGATATCATAGTAGGAGATGTTGGAGCTGAATTTACATTGACTATAGATCCAGCGGAATCGAATATAGATAGCGTAGTTTGGTCAGATTTTAATGATCCAACAATAATATTCTGTAGTGGAACATTGGAAGATTGTACTTCTATAACATTGTCACCAGAGATGAATACTACCGTGGCATATGTAGAGGTGTTTGACGCAAATGGTTGTTCTGCAAATGATCAAGTACAGATTCAGTTGGATCAGATTGTAGACGTAATATTCCCGAATATCATAACTCCTAATGGAGATGGAAATAATGACTTCTTCTTTGTTGCAAGTGATGATGTAGAACAAGTTTTGAGTATGAGAATCTTTGATAGATGGGGAGAATTGATATGGGAAGAAACGAATATAGAACCAAGAGTTCCTTCTGAAGGATGGGATGGTAAATTCAACGAATCTCCAGTTGTGCCAGGTGTGTATGTATTTACAGTAGAGGTACTATTCAATGATCTTGATAATACGAGAGAAACATTCTCAGGAGATATTACAGTTACTGATGGTGAGTAACATAAAAGTATTTCTTGAATAAAATAATGAGCAGGACTAACTATGTTGGTTCTGCTCTTTAGTTTACAGATTGGTCATGAAATTAGCAATTGCGCTACTTGTTTTGGAATAGTTTTATAAACTTGAGGTAGCTACAAAATGAAATGCTATTTTTGTAAGCTATTTATCTCTCCAAACTATCATTCGACATATTATTAATAATTAAGAAGCATTCGCAGTGGGACACAGGATTAAAACATTTATTCTATTCATTTTCATTTTTTCTGGATTAGAAAATATAATAGCTCAGTGTGATTATACAAATGATTTACCGATAGTGGATGAGTCCTCTTTTACAGTAGATTTTTTGGTCTCAGGTGCAGCCGATAATGAATTGGGAGTTGATAACTGTCTTAAGATAGTAACGACGTATTTTGATCATGATTTTGTTTCTGATTTAAATTTATCTCTAGAGTCTCCAGCTGGTAATATAGTAGAGTTAGTGGGTGTAGATGTAGACGGAAACAGTACAGGATTAGTCAATTCATGGGATATACAATTTTACAATAGAGACGAGCTAGTCGCTGTTCCAGATCTTGATTATGATCAAATTTGGAATAGTAATCCTACTGGAGGATGGGTTGGATTTACAACTTATACAGGTTCTTACTATCCATACCAAGGCGGTTTAGAAGATTTCACAGGTTCTGTCAATGGGATATGGAAACTTCACATATCTGATAACTCACAGTTTGGAGAGGGAGTCTTTTCGTGTTTTGGATTAGAATTTTGTAATGATGAAGATATCGAAGTGTCGACATGTTCTACTATCAATCACACATTAGAGGAAGACGATGTTTCATCTTGTAGAGGGAGTGAAGAATTAGACATTAGCGTCGAACCAAATTTAGAAGATACTTTTGATAATACAGTATACGGGTATCAGTATATATTGTTCGGTGAAAGTGGATTTCAGAATTTGACACAAAGCACTGATTTTACAAATTCACCTTCGGGTACATATACTTTGTGTGGTATATATTATTTTTTAGATGATTTGGTAGATCTAGAAGGTATAGCTGTAGGTTCTGATCTAGCCTCAATACAGGCGTATATTATTGATAATCGTATTTGCGCCACTACCTCCGATGATTGTATCAATATCGAAATATTGGACGTAGCTGAGATAGTGATCGATACTATGGTCGTCTGCCAAGGAGATACAGTGTCGATTGGAGGTGAAATTTATACTGAATCTGGTATGTACGAAATTATTACGCCTAGCTTTCCATGCGATAGTATAAGCATGTTGGACCTTGAAGTATCGAGTTTTGACATTGCAATAAATGCAAATAGTCTAGAGCTTTCATGCAATAATGATACGATTCAATTGGATGCTGGAGATACGAATCTTACAGGAGTCACTTCATTTACCTGGAAGACAGAGGATGGCAATATCATATCTCAACCCAATCAAGTACAAATAGATGTCAATAGTGGCGGAGTATATATATTTGAAGTAGTAGCAAATGAATGTACATATACCTCTGAAATAGAAGTTACAGAAGACGTTGACTTTGTCGCTGTGGATCTTTTGGTGGAGAATATTACTTGTACTTTAGATAGTGCTTTGGTACAATTGACTGCCAGTGATGAAATATCTGATCTCACTTGGGTAGGGGATGAAAGTACATTTCGAAGAATAGGAGATGATATCCTTGTGGGTACGGCAGGAACATTCTTACTAGATTTTGTTACTGAATTTGGTTGTTTGGTAAGTAGAGAGATTACAGTTGAGAATACACGGATAGAACCTAATTTTGAACTATATGGAGATACCCTAACGTGTAAGGAACCTATAGTAACGATAGGAACGGTGAATGCAGATACACTTAATTCGACTTTCTTTTGGATTAAGGATGATGAAGTACTTGGTAT
The DNA here is from genome assembly GCA_938007965.1 of uncultured Saprospiraceae bacterium. GTDB lineage: Bacteria > Bacteroidota > Bacteroidia > Chitinophagales > Saprospiraceae > CAJXUU01. The sequence continues at coordinate 26,595 of CALLMH010000048.1, forward strand.
GGATACCTTCTTGATGATAGATAGACCAGGCCTATACAATCTAAGAGTAAGATCAGGTGCCGGATGTGTAGATTCATTTGAAATAGATATTTTTAGTGAGATAGACACACTTAATGCTGAGCTCTTTGGAGGTGAACTTAGTTGTGAACAGACAGAACTAACCATTGCTTATTCGTCTACTATCGGAGGTCTGGATCCTTTGTGGATACTTCCGAATGGTGTCCCTGTAGTAGATTCAGCATTCGTAACCAGTCTAGCTGGAGACTATATGCTTACGCTCGAAGATGAAAAATCTTGTACACTAGACACTGTATTGGTAATAACAGAAGATACCAGAATACCAGAAATAGATATTCCGCTACAAAATTTTCAATGCGGACAAGATAGCTTGCAGATTAATTCATCAGTCAATATTGAAAACGTCTCTTATCATTGGACAAGTGAAAGCGGATTTAGTGATACGACTTCGATGCCTTGGGTTTTTGCTCCTGGAGAATATATGGTTGAAGTATGTTTGGTAAATGGCTGTTGTACTATAGATACATTTACTGTAGGTGTGGATTCGGATTTACCTATTGTTACATTTGAATTTGGAAATCTAGACTGTACCAATGATACGGTATATATAATTCCGTCGGATACTTCTACTTATGATATGGCTTGGTTTTTAGATGGTGCAGCTTTGTCTGTAGATTCTAATATTATAGAAGTGGTAATGCCAGGCTTGTATGAAGTAGTTGTTACGAATCCAAGTAACGGATGTAGTTCCAATTATTCTTTTGATATCATGGAGGATAAGATTTCTTCGTTAAATGAATTATCAACGAATATATTAAACTGTGAGGTCGATGTTGTTCAGATCAGTCTAGATGCTGAACGCCAATTTGAATCATTTTCTTGGACTGGTCCTGGATTACTGGATACGAATGAAGAACCTCTAGTGGATGCTGCAGGATTATACTTCATCAATTATACTTTCGAAAACGGATGCACTGGAATAGACAGTATAGAGGTTTTTGATGAAGGTGAATTGCCTAATTTGGTAGGGACTGATACAGTGTATAATTGTTTTTCTCCTACACTTCTACTTAACGTAACTTATGAATCAGCGACGATCAACATAACATGGGAAGGAGAAAATTTCCTCGCCAATGGGGATTCCGTCCTGATATCAGAACCTGGTCTATACAATGTGTACGCTGTATCACCAGGGCTTTGTAGAGATACGGTCCAAATAAATGTAGCGGCCGACACGATAAGTCCTGTACTATCAATTGTAAATGATGGGATTATAACATGTGCAGACTCAACGGTCCAAGTAACCCTAACGGTAGATACGAATACGACTTCTTACACTTTCGGTGGTCCAGGAATAATAAATCAGAACGAACTAGTTATAGAAGTAGATCAACCAGGAATATACACAGCAGTAGGTATGGCTGATAATGGTTGTACGACTACTAAAACCAATGAAGTTTTAATAAGCAATGATTTTCCCGAATATGAAATAAATCTAGATTCGTTTACTTGCGTGAAGGATGAAGTCACTGTCGGTGTAATGTCACCAGATCCTTCATTGAATGTCCTATGGGATGGACCAATATCGATACCTGAAAATACGTACAATTTCTCAACTGTCGAAGCGGGTAGTTATTCGTTTATTCTTACCAATAGCGACGGGTGTAAATCAATAGATACTTTTTTTGTGCTGAGAGATACCTTCCCTCCAGAGGGAGCAATAGCACTAAGTAATCAGATTACTTGTGATCTCGATGAAGCATTATTGTCTATAGAAGGAAATCTTCCCTCATGGATAGCCGAATGGAATGGACCAGGGGTTACGAATTCCTCAGATGCGACTATTACTACAAGTCTGGTTGGAGATTATACATTGGCCATCACAGCGACCAATGGTTGTGTTACTTTGGATACCATGACAGTAGTATATGATACAGTCGCAGCTGTGATTGAGGTATTTGGCGATCCTATAACTTGTACTGCGGGTAAGGTATTCTTAAATGTCGTCTCTGACAAACCACTAATCGAATATCAATGGAACGGTCCTAGTGGATATGAGAGTACAGAGGTAGAGCCACTAGTGCTTGAAGATGGAACCTATAGTGTCACTGTGACCTCTGCTAATGGATGTGAGTCAATAGGTGAAATAGAAATAGAGGACGAAAGAGCGTTTCCAATAATAGATGTAGAAGACTACTTTTTGCCATGTGATGGAGCACCTGCTGTAGTTGTTCCCTTGACTATAAGCGAGGGGGCAGCACCAAAGTGGTTTGGCCCGAATAATTTTTTCGTAGATGCCGATACAGCTTTGATTTTTGCACCAGGAGAATATGTAGGTTTAGCACTTACAGAAGAGGGGTGTGCTACAGCTGATACATTCTTAGTTATCGACGATCCAGTACTACCCATTTTTTCTGCAGAAGCTGAAGTTCTAGAGTGTTTCGGACCTGTGGAAATCACAGCATTAGATGTTGCCGATGATAAATCCATATTATGGACTGGGCCTAACGGATATACCTCAGATATACCTTTATCTATGATAGAAGAGCCGGGACTTTATGTGTTGCAAGTCACGGGAATTAACGGCTGCGTAGATAGTACGACAGTCGAAGTAATAGATGGCAGAATATTTCCGAACGCGGTGGCCGAGAATATTGACCTATTCCAATGTGAAAATATAGAGGTTAATCTATCTGGGGAGGGATCTTCAGAAGGAAGCGAGTTCACCTATCAATGGTCGACAGAAAACGGAGGAAATATTCTTCAAGGTGAACAATCTCTAAGTCCTAGAATAAAGAGCGAAGGAACGTACATCATAGAAGTCACAAATAATAATATTGGCTGTATCAGCTACGATACATTAGTATTGACATTACAGGAACAAGAGTTAGTAGATCTAGACTTGCTTGTTACGTCGCCTACTTGTATGGGATATGACAATGGTATTATCGAGATTGAAAATATTATAGGTGGGTATGGTCCGTTTAATATTACAGTAGATGGGTTCGATTACGGAGAGAGACTTGATATACAATATCTTACTGTAGGAGACCACGACGTAAGGGTTGTGGATAGTCTAGGTTGTATTTTGGATTCATTGGTATTGATAGATACGAGTAATTTACTCTCAGTGACACTTCCTGTAGATACTACATTGATTTTTGGTCAGATGCTCAATGTACTGGCAGATATCAATTTGCCTGAGGACTCAATCAGCCAAATACTATGGTCGTCTAATGTGCCTTGTGATGGCTGTAGATCATTTGATTTTAGACCTGATGGGAATATGACTATAGCGATAGAGGTTATAGATGTCAACGGATGTGTCGAAGAAAAAGAATTTAGAATAACAGTCAATAGACCAGATAATCTACCTTTTCCGCATATCTTCTCACCCAATGGAGATGGATTAAATGATATCTTTTATTTGCCACTTGTAGAAGGTATCGAATCAATAGAATACATCAGAGTGTATGATAATTGGGGTGGATTAATACACGAATCTATAAATCCATTGCTTGGAGATGAGTCTTCTGGATGGGATGGAAGTTTGAATGGACAACAGGCGGCTATGGCGGTATATATAGTAGAAGCAATGGTGAGATTAGTGGATGGTACCGAGATACGCTATTTTGGTGACGTCACGTTAATCAGATAATGTGGGTTAATGTAAAAATCGAAATAGAATAAGCTGTATAAATGAGTTTACTTCTAATAGATTTATTCTCTAACAGAGCACTTTCCCAAAGTTTGGTATTGTAGAGATATTCGTTATTTACGGAGGGATATTCAGAAGTAAGGGCCCTCTCTAAATTCTTTAGACGACTTCCAAAATTTACATACTCAGATAGACGATTTCGTTAAATGCACGTTCTACATCATATTTTCATTAGCTTCTGTACTATTCTATTTTCATCAGTATTGATAATGACGAGATAGACCCCTGTTGGTTGATCAGATATATCAATACTATACGATGATCGATTGGTAAGGATAGGTGTTTGCTCTATTAACATACCTGAAGAGGCAGACCGAATATTGATAAAACCAGATTTGATGGTATTGTCATTGAGATCGATGTTGATCATATCTGAAGTTAGTGTAGGGTATATCTGTATAGAAGTTTCTGCTACATCTACTGTGTTAACAGCGGGCAAGATATTAACACAGTAATCTTCTATCTCTCCAAATTCGAATGAGTTGTCATCATCACAAGCGCTTCCAATAGGATCATTGTATCTCATGATTACTCTCATTCTTGTAATTCCCAATTCTGATTCGAGCGGTATGGAGAAGAATCCCGTTACTGTCGTTTGAGTGGATTCTGTGGTGTTATAAACGAGTTCATCTTCCTCGAATTCTCCATTTTGATCATAGTCAATATATACACTAAAGTACTCATCGAATACACTATCGGTATATCCAGGAGTCATATTGATTTCATATTCTTGTCCAAGATTTAATTCTATATCGAATTGCCCTAAGAACGATGCGTATCCATCATTACTTGTACCTGAGACATTTTCAAAGATATCAACTATAGATACACTTTCTATCCATTCGTCTTGGGTGTTTTTCACTTCAAATATGCAGTAATCTCCTGTACAATTTCCGCATTCCGTTGTTATTCCTATAATTTCTGTGTACTCAGATTCATTAGAAGTAGCTGCACAAAGAGACTTGATTCTTACTTCATAGTATTGACAATCTTCAATGCCGTCAAAGGCAAATGTATTTTCAGTTCCTAAATCTGCAACGAGCCATTCTTCATTGGTCGAGTTCTTATATTCTATTATGAAGTTGGTCGCAGCTGTAACGCCTGCCCAATCAATCGTTACAATATCACCGGATAGTGTTGCTGTAACTCCATCAGGTGCTATACAACATCCATCTGTCTGAAATACTCTAGAGTAGGTATAGTCTGCATCTGTATTTATATCACAGTTGGTTTTTATTTGATATTCATATTCTGTACATATTTTAAGATTTTCTAATGTGTATCCAGAAGCTGGATTCTCTATTTCTATCCAATCGGAATCATCTACTTCTTTATATCGAAGTGATACGTCTCCAATTTTCCCATTGTCCAACCATGATATTTGTACGGATTCCGTACCTAGGGTAGATACGTTAGCTCCGTATGCAGCGGTGCATTCATCACAGGTGCTCAATAAATTCAGCATGGCGTTGTTTGCATTAAGTCTTCCACCTGTCGTAGTTATATCTTGTAGACTTTGATTGGCCTGGACTCCGTGTAATATATGGTCCTTGACAGCCAAGGCGGCTTGAGCTGGATCACTTTTTACTACAGACATGAATTCTGTACAATCAGTAGCGTATAGTAGAGCGGCAGTACCGGCACAATGTGGAGTAGCTGCAGAGGTGCCTCCAAATGTTCCGTAGTTCGTTCCATCGATGGTGTATGTTTGTCTGCCGTAAGCACCTAGATCTATGGATCTGGCTCCGAATCCCGCCCCAAAAACCTTCTCATCTTGTCGATTTAGATTGGTGACCGAAACTAGATAATCACTTTTGCATCCTGTAGGTAGATCGCCCAATTGATCTACATCTGTATTTGCATTTGCTGTTGCTCCAAAATTTAATATACCGACTTCTCCAAGAATATTGTAGAAATCACACCATATCGGAGCATCTTCTGGATTTCCAAGGTCTATTCCCCAGCTGGAATTAGTCGCTACTACAAATGCACCTTTCTCACCATTGGTCTCATTGTAGAGTTTTCTCATTTGATAAGGGTAAGCGTATGATGCAAGAGCAAGAGATTCTGGGGATCCACCTTTAACTATCATTAATTTCACATCCCAGTTTACTCCAGCTACGCCAATCTCATTGTTCCCTTTTGCACCTATAACTCCCGCCACGGATGTTCCGTGACTACCATCTATGAAGATGTTATCTGAGTCAAGCTCTGCATTCCACCCTCGTACATCATCTATATATCCATTTTCATCATCATCTATTCCATTATCTGGAATCTCATCAATATTAGACCATAAGTTATCTTCGAAATCTGGATGATCTATCAGTCCGTCATCTATCACGCAGACGACGATATCATCTCCATCTACTGTCTTACCTCCTGTCGTATGATCCCAGGCAAGTTCCATATCGATGTCAGCTCCAATTTCTCCTCCATTTGAACCCAGATTGATATATTGCCACTGATTATCAAATAATGCATCATTTGGCATGGTCTGCCTTAATTGAGTTTGGTGATTTTGTTGGGCGAGAAGGGTATGCTTATTTAGTTTTATATTTTCGAGAAATTCTATTTCATTTTCAACATTAGGATCTACTTTAAGTATCCAGAGATTCATAGGCTCGCTCATCAGTTTGTATGCTTCTATCGTAGAACGTCCTCTTGTTTCCGAGGCCAATTCTGATACTAATCTCTTAGCTCCAGCGTCATTTTTTACTTCTACAATCACTTCGCCAAGTACATGATCTAGCTTCTGAGCGATTATGTTATCGACCAAAAGAATTGAAACTAAAATCAATATGTAAGAGCTATAATTTTTCATCTGACCTGTATTTTCTTGCTGAATAAACTAAGACGTAATATAGTCGTCCGCTATTGTGAATATAAATATTTATCGGTTCTAAATATTAATTATTGTGCTAAAAGCTCCGAGTATGTTAATTTAATAAGACAAATAGGGTAAGAATTGGTTTCGGAAAGTTTAATTATTGGGCGAGTTCCGAGCACTTGATATCACCATAAAACATATAAAATAGATAGCGGAATAAAACATATTACATATTTTTATCATGTATTACTAACTAGTAATTGTACTTTTACATATATTTGCTAGAATAATACTAAGGGTCTACAAAATTGAAATCATGAATATGAAACTACAAATGTCATTTATGGCACATTATTCTGTATGTCATCGATCATTAAAAGCTATCGTAGCTAAGGTGGTAGATAAGGAATCGTACGCTTCTTTTGGAAAGCAATTTGTCATAGCATTAGTTTGTCTATGCGTATCTAGTACAATGTATGGTCAAAAAATACTTCACAAAGCAAATAAGCAATTTGATCTCAAGCACTACCACGAAGCGATAGATTCATACAAAAAGACACTAGAAAAGCATCCTGATATCCTAGAAGCTAAGTCAAACTTGGCCGAAGCATACAGAATGACAAATCAACTTACTCTTGCGGTGGAAGCTTATGCCACGATCATGCCAGAGGAGTTTTTGAACCCAATCCATATCAGAAACTACGGTGTTACACTGATGAAAATGGCTAAATATACTGAAGCTCATTATCAGTTTGAACTATATAAAATATATAATCCTCAGGAAGCACAGCATTATCAACTCTCATGTGAGTTCGCACATCACCTGTATAGACAGAATAATTCGTTTGAGATAGAATTAGTCGGTGTCAATACGCCTAATTCTGATTTCGGTGTTGCTTTTATAGATGATAGATTGATATTTTCTTCTTTCCGAAATGATGTAGAACTTTCTGACAACGCAAAAAAAACTGGTCAGAAACTTACAGGAAATATGCTGTATGTAGCAGAGCTAGACAATGATCTAAGAGCTGATAATGTAAGATTTTTGAGATCGAGTATAGCAGAGAAGAAAAATATTGGACCTATCAGTTTTGCTCCTCAAGTAGGGAAGTGTGCTTTTACTCGGAATAAGATTAAGAATGGTGGAGCGCATGTTACAGGAGACGACAGCTACCATAGTATATATATTGCAGATCTAAAAGAAAATGGAGATTGGAATAATGAACGCCCATTCAGATATAATGAATTCGGAACATCTACAGGTTTCCCGTCATTAGCATTCGATGGTTCGGCGTTGTACTTCGCTAGCAATAGAGTAGGAGGATTCGGTGGTTATGATATATATGTCAGCTATTGGAAAGATGAATCATGGACGTATCCAGAGAATCTAGGGAGCGATATAAATACACCAGGAAATGAAATCACGCCATTCTTCAACGGAGAAGACTTATACTTCGCCTCGGACTTCCATCATGGTATGGGAGGGTATGATATATTTCATTCGCTAGTGAAAGGAGGACAATGGACTCATCCAGAAAATATGGCAAATGGAATCAATTCTCCTGCAGATGATTATTATCCTACAATTAAAGAAGGAAGTGAGGGGATATTCTTCAGTTCTAACCGTCTAGGTGGTAAAGGAATGGACGATATCTATCTAGCTATGCCTGTAGAGATTGCTGACTTTGTAGAAGGAAGCGAATTCGTACCCAATGCAGTAGCATTAGCTGCTATACAAAGTGATGTGGACCTTGGTGCTTACAACCCAACAGCAAAGGCAGTAGCCAATACTGATGAGATGCAAATTACTCTCCTGAATCCAGCACCTGTAGAGCAAGAAACACACACGGACCCAAAAATCAATGAATTATCAGCCGCAAATCTAGAACGCGAAGAAGAGGAATTGATGACTTGGGGATTCGCCGAGTCAAATCAAACTGCAACAACGAAACAAGCACAAAGAAAAGATGTCGTAATCTATACGCTACCTACTTCAGTGCCAAACAATATATGGAGTCAATCAGATGTGATTATCAAAAGTAAAAGTGTAAAAATAAGAACGACTACTCTGGCTACTCAGTTAGATCAATATATCGCTCAGATGGAAGAGGAAGAACTAGGAAGTATTCCTGCATCGGAACAAGTATTAACTACACAGCTTACAATGGATGTAGCGGATACTGCAATAGATAATACGCCTCTATTTGAAAATGCTCAAGTGAAGTCTCAGCAAATAGAACCGACTCAAAAAGATGTAGCTTCGGTAGAAATTATTGAAAAACCAACATCATATAAAATACCGAATTACAAAGCAATATCAGCTAGTAGAGCACCTCTTAACCTTGATCTAGCTGGAGCAAAGAGGGTAGCACTAGGAGAGATTTTACCAGCATCGAATGTATATTTTATACAGTTGGCCGCATTGAGTAGGACTTCGGGAAATGTCAACAAATTTTTGACACTAGCGAAATTTGGAAACCTATATAAGGTATTCAAATCATCAAGTACTAAGATCAAGTTGGGTTATTTCTTAGATAAACAAGAAGCACGAACGGTACTCAAAAGTGTGAGAATGAGTGGATATAAAGATGCATTCATCACGAAAGATGATCTTGGATCTTTGCAGATCGAACTGATAGTAGCAAATGATAATCAAAAAGATTCTTATACATCGTACGATTCTTCTATCAAGCCATCTACAAGGACAACGACTAACTTCCAATCATCGGCGCCATCTACAAATACTATGGCATCAAACGAATACTCACTTAATAATAAAGGAAGGAATAGTTATAAGATAAGATTGGCGTCTTATGAAGATCCTATATGGTTTGATATTACAAAAGCGAAGCAACTGGGTAAGATCGAGCAGTGGACAAAAGGTTCTTGGACGATATTTATCTTAGGAGGTTATAGTACATATGCAGACGCAGAACAAGCTATGATCAAAGCGGTAAATAAAGGATTCGCTGATGCTGAGATCGTGATAGATAATAATGGGATCTTAGAAAGACTAAAGCAGAACTAAATTTTCTAGAGATTGTGAAAAAAAATTAAGGGCTTCGAACTGATTGTTTGAAGCCTTTTTTCGTACACTTAAGTTAGAGGATATGCATAAGTAATGAAAAAACGGTTATGAAATTGGGATATTCAGAAGTAAGGACAATATTAAAATTATATCACTTACAAGGAGCATTAATTTGTGGCAGAGATTAAATCGACCTTAGCTGGCTTAGGTATTTGGATTTCATTTTGGCGTTAAGAACTTGCAACTGTCTGAGCGTAAGCGAGTTTTGTAAGTTTAGTCAAAATGTGATCCCAATAGCGTTAAAAGTCAGGTAAAGTCTTGAGATAAGAGATGGCTTGTTTAGCAAACACTCGTTTTTTGTTTCGTTTTTGGATCAAGCCAAAAATGAAAGCCCGAACGGCGAGTGGGAAGTTTAGGTTGAAATTTATTACCTCATATTTACGTAAAATCAAGTGTAAACGGGGTATTCATTCAGCAGTAAGCCGAATAAAGGGCTATATAAATAAGGATATTCGTTATTTACGGATATCCCTCTCTATTTTCAAGACCCTACTCACTAAGGCTATAAAATATTACACGTCTATACTACCTCTATCTGATCTTCTCTAATTAAATCCATCCCGGCAAACTTCATTACTACTTGAGCGACGGTAATTACATCTTTTTCACAGTAGGCGATTATCCGTTCTATATCATCCTCTTGCCAATATACATGACCGACCATACTGCCATCAATATCATCCTTGGGTGATGGGATGCCGAGTGTGCCAGCTAATAATGCCAGCGATGTATAATTCTTATAATCTCCGAAGCGCCATAACTCCATAGTATCTAAGAGATGACTCACTTGCCATGGTTTCTTGCCCGAGATATTGAGTAGTCTAGGAAGATCCAATCCATGAATTACTGATCTGCGACAAAGAAATGGTACATCGAATTCTTTGATGTTGTGACCGCAGAGATGGTGATCGTCTAGTCTGTCATAATGGGTGTTAAGTAAGTTGTTGAACTCTTCTAATAGCTCTTTTTCCTCCCCTGAAAACGATTTTAATCTTAGTGAAGGTTCTTCTCCTTTATCATTGGATAAGTAGCCGACTGTGATACATGCGATCTTAGCAAATTCTGCAAAAATTCCAGCTTTTTCTCTGTAAAAACCAGCCGCCAGAGATGGAGTCATTTCCCTTTCTTTGTCCTTTTTAAATTTTTGAGACTTCTTCATCCATAAGGATTGCATTTCTTCTGGAAGTTCTTCGAAATGTGCCGTAGCCGATACCGTTTCAATATCAATAAATAGTGTATTTCTAAGAATTTTCTTTTGGATTATCATTTTTTAAGGGTTTTCAACTAATTAAGTTAATAAGTGAATACAACCAATTTACAAATGAATAGTGCAAACAAGAAAATAAATACCAATATTTGTATCGTTATCGTAAAGAATCACTTGATATTCTGTATTACAGAATTAGAGATGATTAATTTTAAATTTCAAAAAACTAAAAGAGATGACTTCTAAATCAAAAAATAATTTGTCGGCAATAGCGATTATTGCCATTATAGCATTGTTAGGATTGAACGGGTATCAATGGTTTTCTAATTCTCAGCTCAAAACACAAAATATCAGACAGGAAACTGAATTGGTGGAGTTAGAGAAAGTGCAAGCCGAATTAGAGCAAGACTATACCGCTGCATTAGAGGGGTTAGAAGATATGCGAGGTGATAATAATGAACTGAACAGCCTTATCGAAAGTCAGAAAGCAGAATTGAAATCTCAAAAAGACAAAATTAATGGCCTCATATGGACAAAAAGAGAACTCAATAAAGCAAAAGAAGAAATAGCAAATATGAATTCTCAAGCTGCTCAATACGTAGCAGAGTTAGCTAAGTTGAGAGATGAAAATGCAACATTGATGGCGAGTAATTCTCAATTGAAGGAGCAAAATTCTTCTTTGAACTCTCAATATCTAAACGAGCAAAGTGCTAAAAGAGAGATAGAAGAAGCAAGAGCTGTACTAGCGGCTGAAAAAGAAAGGTTAGCTAAGACGAATGAAGTATTAGACACCAAAGTAGATATGGCAAATGCGATTAAGATCAACTTTATGAAGGTACAGGGATACCAACTTAAAGACAGCGGTAAGAAAAAGAAGAAATCCAGAGCTAAGAATATTAATCTAATCGAAGTCTGTTTTACTACAGAAACTAACCTAGTGACACCTGCTGGAAAGAAGGAGTTCCAGGTGAGATTGATCGATCCTCTCGGCGAGACTATTTATAGAGAAGATATGGGATCTGGTATATTGACCAATAAGTTGGACAATACGCAAGTAAGATATACGTCAACAGGTTTAATGGAATATAACAATGAAGATACCGAAGGCTGCATCTCGTGGAAGGTGAATGATAGTCTTCGAAAAGGGATGTATGATGTTGAGATATATAATAATGGATTCCAAGTAGGAAGAGGAAATTATAAAATGAAATAGCACCAATTTTGATTTCAATTGGTAGATAGTAAGAGACACTTTTAATCTGATTTGGAGATAGGTAAAGCAATGATATGGTTTGCCTATTCTCTTTTTAGGTCATTACCCATTATCTTAAAAAGTCCTTGTAAGAATTAGAGTAAATAAAAAAAGCATCCAATACATACTGTATCAAATGCTTCTTAATATTCGTTCAAACGTAAGACGGGTAACCTATACTAGGCTAATATGCCCATATGTTTTTCCCATTCTACTGTCATATATGCTTTGAGGCTTTCGAGATTATCGAACCTATCGAAGATTTCACTATAGTTGTGTCTTTTTGTATCTGCTGACACTACGTTAGAGCTTACATCAGCTCTAGTTATTGTTTTACCACTTAATATGATAAGTCTTTCTACTACATTTCTCAATTCTCGGATATTACCTGTCCAGTTTACTTTCTGAAGGTCTTTTACAGCTCCTGAATCTATTTTCTTAGGGGTAGTTCCATATTCATTGCAGATGCCTTCGATGAAGTGTTCGATGAGAGAAGGAATATCATCTCTTCTGTCATTTAATCCTGGTACTCTGATTGGAATCACGGCCAATCTGTGATATAAATCTTCTCTAAATTTACCTTTTCTGATTTCTGCCTCTAAGTCTTTGTTTGTAGCCGCTACTACTCTTACGTTGACTTGGATTTCTTTATCGCCTCCCACTCTAGTAATTCTGCTTTCTTGAAGAGCTCTTAGAACTTTAGCTTGTGCGGATAAACTCATATCACCAATCTCATCAAGGAACAAGGTGCCATTGTTGGCCAATTCGAATTTTCCGATTCTCTGCTTGTGTGCGGAGGTAAACGATCCTTTTTCATGACCGAATAATTCACTTTCGATCAATTCAGAAGGTATTGCGGCACAATTCACTTCGATGATGTTGTTATCTCTTCTTGGACTGTTTTCGTGCAACCATCTAGCGACTAGTTCTTTACCTGATCCATTTGGTCCAGTTACGAGGACCCTAGCATCTGTAGGTCCTACACGCTCGATCGTTTCTTTGATAGCGGAGATGGCTTTACTATCTCCGATAATCTCTTGTACTTTTTTATTTTTCTTCGCGACTTTCTTCTGAAGTGTATTTTTTTCTACGATCAGCTCTGATTTGTCCATAGCATTTCTGATCGTTATCAGTAGCCTATTCAAATCTGGCGGCTTAGATATAAAATCGAATGCACCTTTTTTTACGGCCTCTACAGCGGTATCTATATTGCCATGACCAGAAATCATAACCACAGGAGTCTCAGGACTCAAGATTTGTACTCTCTCTATGGCTTCCATACCATCCATCTTAGGCATTTTGATATCCATGACAATGACGTCATATTTATTTTGCTTGATCTTTACAAGACAGTCAAGACCATCCGTTGCTTCATCTACAGTATATTTTTCAAATTGTAGGATCTCTCGTAGTGTATTACGGATTCCTTTGTCATCATCTACGATTAATATTTTAGCCATTGGATTGTAGTTTTCTATTATTTTCAAATTTTGAGATACTAGTCTGAGACCAATCTTATAGTATCGAAGGGTAAATATACATATTATAATTAAATGCAATAGGTAAATTGCTGATTTAATCACAATTCTGTAAATTTTAACATTAATTCATGATGTATGAACTGGTCTTTTCTAAATTCTTACCACGTTCCTATTTTTATAATCCAGGAAAAAATGCATCTTTGAAATGGTCGATCGTTTGATGTGCTTGGTTATGATATATTATTCCGATTACATCAAACCTGATTTCCCATTCGTGCCCTATTTGCTCCATATATACATTGGCAGCATCGACCATTAGGGCTCTTTTGCGGTCAGTGACAAATGATTCGGGCCTACCGAAGTAATCATCGGATCTAGTTTTTACTTCTACGAAAATCAGAATACCATCTTTTTTAGTTATGATATCTATTTCAGATCTTCTGTGTCTCCAATTCGACTCTAGTATTTCATGTCCCTTTTTTTGAAGGAATTTCATTGCTATTTCTTCTCCTTTTTTACCTAATTCGAGGTGTTTTGACATTTTCTTAGTGTATACTTGACAATAAGTAAGTTATATTATAAAAAGATTATATATTTTTGCAGTCATTAAGATAGCCCGTAATCGCTGTTGACTACTATATCTTAAAAATTAATAAAACGAAAATACAATAATTATGATGGATAAGTTGATAGAAAGGTTTCCAGCTCAGTTGGTAGAGTCATTGGAAATAGGAGAAGCGGCAACTCTTACAGCTCCGGAAAAAGAAATCAATAAGATATATGTAGCGGGTCTTGGAGGATCAGGTATTGGAGGGGATTTTGTAGCTGAGATGGTGGTAAACGAATGTAAAGTCCCATACCTAGTGGGTAAGGGATACGATATTCCAGCATATGTCGATGAGCATACATTAGCAATTATTTCTTCTTATTCAGGAAATACAGAAGAGACCTTGAGTTCATTTGATCAGATAGAGAAGACAGGCGCTAAAATAATATGTATAGCATCAGGAGGTAAAGTGATCGCAAGGGCGAAAGAAGCGGGATATGATTATATCCAAGTTCCTGGAGACTGGCCATCACCGAGAGCTTGTCTAGGATTCTCATTAGTACAGCAGATATTTGTTCTTCAGAAGTTAGGATTTATCTCGTCAGAAATATCTAGTCAGATAAAGACCGCTATAGATGTAATCAAATACGACCAAGATGACATCAAAAAAGAGGCACTAGAAATAGCCAAAAAACTATACGGAAAGACAGCTATCATATACACTACGGATAAGATGGAAAGTGTAGCATTAAGACTTAGACAACAGATCAATGAGAATGCGAAATTGCTTTGTTGGCATAATGTGGTGCCAGAAATGAATCACAATGAGCTCGTAGGATGGAAGGCGAATAGACAAGACGTAGCGGTCCTTTTCATGAGAAGTAAAGATGATCATAAAAGAAATGCGACTAGAATTAATATTAACAAAGAAATTATATCTAAGCTTTCGGCTTCTGTAACAGACGTATATTCGAAAGGTAAATCTCTACCTGAGAATATGCTCTACTTCGTGAATCTCGGAGACTGGATAAGTTGGTATATGTCAGAGATGCATGGAGTGGATAGTATAGAGGTAGATGTTATTGACTATCTGAAGGGAGAATTGGCAAAAGTATAGTACATTTGTAATCGAAAACTGGCGCTTAGTGTCAGTATCAGTTATATGGGGTATAAAAGCAAAAAAAGAAGAAAGGAAAATAACAATGGTAAATACATCTTACCATTGTTATTTTTATTTTCAGTAGTTTGGATTCTGATTGCTAGTATCAAGGATAAAAGCCCCACCGCATTGTTGTCAGATGCATACTTATGGGCTGTTGGCGAAGAATCATCAAATCCCAATAAAGCAGAGCTAAATGCAATCATAGATCAAAAACAGATCTTAATTGATAGTCTCTCAAATATTATAGAAGAACTGCAAAATAAGAGCCCCTATAGAACAGCTATCGTTAATACGACAGCGAATCAGCTCAATCTACGATCACAACCTAATCTTTCCTCTGAGGTAGTCATTAAGATTCCAGATAGTAGCGCCGTGAAGATTCTGTACTTCGATGAAGAAGTCCTGGTCTTAGATGGCGAAACTGGAAAATGGTGCAAAATCAAATATGCGGATAAAGAAGGATGGGTCTGGGGTAATTATCTAGTCCTAGAGTAGTAAAGTGCTTTTATTGCTCTTCTTAGTTCTAAAATACAAAAATCTTCCCTCTATCATCTGAAATACTAGTCATTTCTAGATCCAAATAGAATAAAATCACCATCTAAATCAATACATTTCAGTTTGTGAAGTGATATTTACTAAAGATAGTATTAAGAATAAATAGAATTTGGTATTACTCTTCTTCAAAAATAATTTCCATTTCCACCTGCTTACTTTCCATATCTGCACTTAAGATTCTAACTCGTAATTTTTGACCCATTGTTATTACAGTTTTAGATTTTGCTCCTATTGATTTAAGTCTGCTATCTGCTACCTCATATGGTTCGTCGAGAGTATTGAAACCTACCATTCCTTCTACTAGAGAATCTACCAACTTTACGAATAGTCCGCGATCGATCATGCCTGATACGACTCCATCAAACGTTTCGCCGATATGAGCACTGATGTATTCTACTTGCTTGTACTTTACTGATTCTCTTTCGGCATTGGTGGCGTTTCGCTCCTGCATAGAGATGTGCTTACACTTTGCTTCCAGTTCAGCTTTATTGGTACGGAAGTCTTTCTTCAGATTCTTATCTAAGTATCTATGGACTAAGACATCACTGTATCTACGTATCGGAGAGGTGAAATGTGTATAATAGTCAAACGCCAATCCATAATGACCTATATTATCCGTAGTATATTCAGCTTTACTCATAGTCCTAATCGCCAGAGGTTCTAGCATTTTGAGTTGTTCGTTGTCTTTCGCAGCTTCGTATAGTCCGTTGAATGATTTTGCGATCTCTTTTGGTGTATTCATATTCATAATATAGCCTAGTTCTTTGGCAAACAGAGCAAAGTCTGCAAGCTTATCAGGATTAGGAAGATCATGGACCCTGTATACAAAAGGAACCTCGGGTTGAGGCTTTTTGGCTATGTATTTTGCAACGGATTTATTGGCCAGCAACATGAAGTCTTCGATCATCATATGAGCCTCTTTCCTTTGTTTTACATACATTCCGATCGGTTTGCCTTCGTCATCTAGTTCAAATTTTATTTCATCGGATTCAAAAGAAATAGCTCCTTTCTTAAACTTATCCTTTCTAAGCTTAAGTGCTACTTTATTCATTTTTAGAATCTCTTCGGCATAGTCACCTTTGCCAGTTTCAATTACCTCTTGAGCTTCTTCGTAAGTAAATCTTCTATCAGAATGTATGACCGATCTACCGAACCATTTATCTACAATACCAAAGTTTCTATCAAATATGAATGAGGCAGTAAACGTATATCTATCCTCATGTGGATTGAGCGAGCATAAGTCATTACTCAGTTTTTCTGGAAGCATAGGCAATACTCTATCTACCAAATAGACAGATGTAGAGCGATTAAGGGCTTCTAGATCCAGCGGGCTTCCCTCTGGTACGTAGTGTGTGACATCTGCTATATGTACTCCGATTTCAAATTTACCATCTTCGAGTTCCTCTATTGATAGTGCATCGTCGAAATCCTTCGCTGTAAGTGGATCAATGGTAAAAGTAGTGATGTTTCTAAAGTCCCTTCGTTTTGCAACTTCTTCTTCAAGAACACCAGGTTCTATATCTTTTACTTGATTGAGTACTTCTGGTGGGAAGTCTAGATCGAATCCATTGCTAAGTAGTATGCCTTGCATAGCGATGTCGTTTTCACTAGCTTCACTCATTACTGCGGTTACTTTACCCCAGAGGCTTTTATTTTGAGATTTGCCCCAATCTGTGATTTCTACTACTACTGGATCTCCATCTTTGGCATCCATTGATTGATCGAAGTGTACATATACATCTTTGACATTATTGGTGTTTAGCGGATATACGATAGCATGTTTTTTATCTTCTCTATACTTTCCAAGGATATGCGTTGTTGCTCTTTTTTCGATAGATAGCACCTTGCCTTCAGGCTTTCTCTTGCCTGGAATTTTTGGAACATAGATTTTTACTATGTCTTTGTTCATGGCCCCTTTGAGGTTTTTTTCATTGACATAGACGTCATCCTCTAGGTCCTCTACTACGATGTATGCAGCACCAGTCCGAATAGAATCTACTCGACCTATATGTTCTTTTCCTGAAAATCGCTTAGATTGTGTTTCTATAGAAGCGTTTTTATTCCATTTGTATTTTCCATCTTTCACATGGATAAGCAGTCCTTCCTTTTTGAGCTGTTTGATTGCATGCTCAATAGAATCTCTGCTATTGAGGACTTTAAGTTTCTTGCCAGCTTGACTGGCATTCATATGTTTTGTCTTGTCCTTAGCGAATAGTTTGGTGAGCTGTTTTTTAAGTTGTTTAACTGGCAACTTTTTACCTTTTACAGTTGGTTTCCTTTTTTTAGACATATGTCTTTGTGATATTATTAATAGACCTCGATTGAATATCGAGTGATTAAAGGGTGATAAAAAATAGAGTAGATTGGGTTTGATGTGTTTAAAGTCGGTCTTTACTGCTCTGTAAAGGTAACCAATAAAAGATGAAAATAGTTTGTTTCGTGCGGCTAATGATGAGTATGGGTAGTATTTTATAAAATTTTTATGCAGCCGCATTTGGGTTTGTAGGGTATATTCTATAAAATATACAACCACATATCATAGCCACTAGGAATGAGGGAATCATCACATCCAAGGCCAGAAACACCATCCAATCTCTTCCATGTATTGGAATTCGCAATTTGAAAATGACTACTTCGACAAAATCAAAGATCAAAGATGCACATGCACCTTCCTCCTAGTATCCATCCCAAAATAAGCTTAAAATCACATATTCTTTAATCGTCAACATCAAAAAGCAATTCTGCGAGACCGAAATGGCTTATTTACACTAATCTGAAGCCTTTTTTCAAAGAAAGTGCCTTACATATTGCTTACAATTTTCATATTTCTGTTACTCAATCTTGACCTTATCTATCTCTTCGAATATTTTGAGTTGTATTTCTTTGATTCTAGCTTCATAGGGTTTCCAGTCGTTCTCTATGAAGTCATTTATAGCTTCTACAGTCGTTTTTACTTCACGTTTCGCGGTATTCACCACATTATCAGTATTGGCACCAGGTTTGCCCCAGCTTCGACTTATAGCGTAAGAGGCACTTTGTATCTTTCCATTGAGCAATCCAGGTTTTCTTTGGATACCTTTGAGACCTTCGGGCATCATATAGAGTTGTGCTAGACTATCCAGTTCTGTGATGATTAGCTTACTCAGGCTATCGACTTCAGTTTTGATTTCCTTTTCTTGATTTTCCATCAATCCCTTGACTTTTTTTACGGTCTTTTTTGCCTTCATGATCCTGTCAAATGCTTCTGTAGCCATAACTACAGTTTTTTCGAAGTTTTTTTGTGCTCTTATATTTGCTTCCATGTCGGATATACCCAATTCTGATCGAGGATCCATTTTTACGGATACCATAGTAGAGTCTATATGATCTCCTTTTTTCACTATGACCTTATATTCACCGGGCATTGCTTCTACTCCTCCAGGTTTGTCCTCATCTTCTTTTACCTCTCTTCTACTCGGATATCTTACTCCATCTTCATCGAGATACCAACCAATCTGATCGTATCCACCCTTGATTTTTCGTTTGATTGTTCGGATGGTATCACCAGCTGAATTCTCCACATATACTATTACTTCTTCCTTTTTTTCTAAATCTTCGCCAGGTTTGGTCCATACATTGATCTTGGCATAGTTTACATTTTTATTTTCACCTACAAATTCGCCTTGAGCATTGAATCTGATCCCATCGTATGACCTCATACTTGCGTGATATGCTACGGGAGACTCGAATAACATCAGTTCTCTATCCAATATCTTAGTACCTTCAGTAGCGAGTTTTCTTAGTGGACGAATATCATCCAGTATCCAAAGGGCTCGACCAAATGTACCGATCACAAGATCATGCTCCCGTGGATGGATTTTAAGATCGCTCACTTGTACTGATGGGAATCCCTCGTTCATATGTTTCCAGTTCTTTCCCTTGTCAAGTGACATATACAGACCTGCGTCAGTACCCAAAAACAGAAGGTTTGGCTCCACTGGATCTTGTACTATAGATATAACAAATCCTTTGATCTGTCTATCGTCTGCTATTCTTGTGAATGACTTCCCATAATCGGTCGTATGATATGCATATGCTGAGTAATCATTTTGTCTGTAATTATTTACCACTACGAATGCTTCTCCTGCATTCTTATACGATACTACGATCTGAGGGATCCACGCTGTTTTGGGAAGTCCCTTTAATCTATTATTGATATTTGTCCAAGATGATCCACCATCTCTTGTCAATTGGAGATTACCATCATCTGTTCCCACCCAGATGACTTTTTCATCTGCCGGACTAGGAGCTATTGCAAGTATGGTAGTGAAGTTCTCTGCCTGGGTAGCATCTATAGTCAGTCCACCACTTTTATCAGCATGTTGTCTCGATGTATCATTAGTAGTCAGATCTTCAGATTTGATTACCCACGACTCTCCGCAGTCATCTGTATAGTGTAGATATTGGCTTCCGAAATATATTCCACATGGATTATTAGGATCTTGTGCGATAGCTGCATTCCAATTGTATCGTAGGGGTTTACCTTCTGGATGTGCAGGTTTTACGTATTTGACCATGCCTGTTTCTCGATCATAGAATCCTACGTTTCCTCCTTGACTCATTGCCCATCCATATCTGCTATCGTCAGGATATGGTACGACATCGAATCCATCACCGAAGTACAATTCTTGGAAGTCATAATTACGTATACCGCCTCTCTTCATCACCATAGAGGGGCCGATCCATGAGCCATTATCTTGCATTCCTCCGTATACATTGTATGGCCAGTCGTTATCTATATTTACGTGATAGAATTGACCGACTGGAATATTGTGCACAAATCTCCATGATTCGCCTCTGTCTCTAGAGATATTCATTCCTCCGTCGTTTCCATTGATGAGGTAGGTAGGGTCATTAGGATCTATCCAAAATGCATGGTGATCAGGGTGTACGCTGTTGCCATAGTCCATGATTGTCTTGAAGGTTTTGCCTCCATCTTCACTTAGAGATACATAAGACCATAGATTATAGATTCTGTTTTCGTTCGTAGGATCTACATATATTTCAGAATAGTAGAATGGTCGATTTCCAATATTTTCCTTAGAGACTAAACTCCATTTTTCTCCTCCATCAGTACTTTTATAGAGGCCATTTTCTTTTGCTTCTATGAGTGCATATATAATATTCGGCATCGATGGAGCGATTGCGATACCCATCCGTCCAAGATCGCCTTTTGGTAGCCCTTCTTTGTCTGTTATCTTTTTCCATGTGTCTCCACCGTCGTATGTAATGTGTAGTCCACTTCCCTTTCCTCCAGAATAATAGTCCCATGGATGACGGATGTGCTCATACATAGCTACGATCAGTTTATTCGGATTGGTAGGATCTCCTACCATATCAGCCACACCTGTTTTATCATTCGTATATAGAATTTTCTTCCATGATTTGCCTCCATCGGTCGTTTTGAATACTCCTCTGTCTACATTTGGTCCCCATGGCGATCCCATCGCACCAGCATATACTGTATTTGGATTATTTTGATCAATAATAATTCTGTGGATTACTTTTGTTTTTTCAAGTCCCATTAATTTCCATGTCTTACCTCCATCTATGGTTTTGTAGATTCCGGCTCCTGTATTTAGGGAGTTTCTAGGATTTCCTTCTCCAGTTCCTACCCATATTTCGGCAGGATTATCTTGATTGATTTTGATTGAGCCTATTGATAGGACTGGTTGGTCATCGAATATTGGATCCCAAGATATACCTCCATTTTCACTTAGCCATACACCTCCAGAGGCAGAACCTGCAAATATCCGATCTGTGTCACTTAGATCAACATCGATGGCTGTAATACGCCCGCTCATTCCAGCGGGTCCAAGATTACGAAAGTTTAGTTCTTTCCATTGGTCGAGATCAATCTGACCATTGGTAGAGCCGAAAAGTAGGAGCGATAAGAAGATAGTAATGAGATGATTTATTTTCATGCTTTATTCAGGTTTTATTATTCAGTTGTGAATATAACCAATTGATTTAATTTTTTGTAGAAGACCAGTCTTCATTGAGCTGAATGCAGCGAAGATCGATGAGCACACCTATGGTCTTGCGTTATGATTTTTGGTATTTCAGGGAATGTGATGTTAGTACGATAGCACACCGATCTTACTTTTGTGTCTTGAAACCTACTTCTTATACTTCACTTTTCCATCTATAATAGTATACAGCACTTGTGCATCCAATATCTCCTCGTCTGTACAATTGATTAAATCTTGGCTCATGATGGTGAGATCAGCTAGCTTTCCTACTTCGATAGATCCTTTAATATCTTCTTCGAATGCTGCGTATGCATTTCCGAGGGTATAGGAGTATAAAGCTTCTTCTCTAGTCATGCTCTGTTCTGTAAAAAACTCCATCCCGTTGTCTATTCTCTTGCGAGTAACAGATGCATAGAATGATGGTATCGGGTCCACATCTTCGACTGGTGCATCAGTGCCATTCGCTACGATCACATTGGCATCTAGGAGAGAACGCCACGCATAAGCTCCGAGTTTTGCCCGCTCAGTTCCTAATCTATTCTCTACGAATGGCGCATCAGATGTACAGTGAATCCCTTGCATCGATGCTATGATACCATTGGATGCGAATCTTGGGATATCGCTAGGGTCGAGGTGCTGTGCATGTTCTATTCTCCATCTTTTTTCATTTCCATTATCTAGAGGAGAAAGCATACCTTCAAAGATATCTACGACCACTCGATTCGCTCTATCGCCTATAGCATGGACACAAAGTTGCATTTCGTTGTCTATCGCCATTTCGGCTATAGTTTTTACATCGGTGATTTCTGTGGTATTCTGACCTATGAATCCTGGTTTGTCTGTATACGGTTTCAAAAGCCATGCTCCGAATGAGCCGAGTGCTCCATCCACTTCGGATTTGATAGCATTGCAAGTGAAAAAGTTATTGCCTGCCCTATAGACTTTTGCTGTATGCACTTTACCTTTCATTTCTTCTACAGGATGTCTGAGCATTGCCCAGAGACGTAGATCTAGTTCTCCTTTTTCTGCCAATTCTTCATATCGTTCAATTTCAAAAAACTTGGAACCAGCATCTTGGAATGTAGTGATGCCTTTTTTGATCGATTCTTCTTCGACTAGGGTGATCGCTTCGTACCATTTATCGGTAAGTTCTTTCTCATTCAATCCAGACTCATACTCTTTGAATGATTCATATATAAGGGACATCGCTCGTTCTTCGAATACTCCTATGGCATCGCCATTTCCATCTTTCACGATTTCTCCACCCATAGGATTAACGGTTTCTCGGCTTATACCTGCGGCTTCCATAGCTTTGGCATTGGCGAATAGAGAGTGACCACTAGCATGATAGAGTATCACGGGATTATCAGGACTTACTTCTGATAGCCGATCGTGCACTGGATATCCATGGACATCATTTTCGGGTGTAGTATCCCATTTTTCTTGGTGCCATCCTCTTCCTTCAATCCACTCTCCTGGTTCAAGGGTTTCAGCTTTAGCTTTTACTTGCTCTATGACATCATCCCAGTTTTTTGATTTCAGAAAATTGAGATTTTGGAGACTTTTCCCCAATCCAGAAAAGTGACCGTGCCCTTCGATCCAGCCTGGCATTACGAAGGCTCCTTTGGCGTCAATTACTGTTGTGCTTTCGGATTTTAGTTTTTCTACCTCATTGATTTTTCCAAGTGCTATTATCTTACCATCCTTGATTGCGAGTGCTTCGGCCTGTGGCTTGTTCTTATTTACTGTCCATATGTTCGCATTGGTGATTATCATATTGGGTGTTCGATCATCTGAGCAACCAACTGACATAGTAAGAATTATAAAAAATATAAAATGTGGAATACGATTCATATAAATATAGTTTGACACAAAGTAATGAAATATAATAATGTAAGTGATTTTAAGTATTATCAAATATTCAGTACCATTATAGTTGAGGCTAAAGTGCAGGATATAAAAAAAGCCGCTCCAAATCAATGGAACGGCTTCAATATCTTCTAAGATTAAAAGTAGAACTTATCCTACTTTCTTTTTACTTGCACAGCATGCAGACTTTGCGCCTTTAGTGCATGATTTTTTAGCAGGTGCAGCTTTTACTTCACCAGTTTCTACGTCTTTCTCCATAGATGCAGATGCTACTTTAGTAAATTTCTTTGACTTATCACAGAAGCTAACTTGATCCCATGCTACTGCACCAGACTTCTCACATACTGATTTCATGTAGTATGATTTTGCTCCACTTTCAGCACATGTTCTTGCTGTGATGTTTTCATTTGATTCTGCAGCTATGTCAGCTTCAGTCATTGCACTTGCCACTCTAGTTGCAGGTGTTGCATCAGCAGAAGCACTTGCTTTCTTGGCACAACAAGCAGACTTGGCACCTTTAGTACATTTTGCTGTTTGAGCATTGGCAGCAACTCCTACCATCATAAATAAAGACAAAGCGATTAAAATCTTTTTCATTTTCTTATTTTTTTAGTGATGCCAAAAGAATTTTGTCTCTTGGCTAATTTAATTTTATAAACGATTGTATTTAAAAATAACACAAAAATCGAGCTATTATTGTAAAGATACCAAAAATAGTACTCTGTAGATGTTATTTTATATCAATAATAACCACTTTTTCATTCATAAGTTAGATCAGATTAATATTTTAACATATCTATATTATTTATAACTTCAAATTTGTCGTTCAATGATCATATATTGGGTTTTTGATTAATCTAATCCACAACAAAGTTCGGTTATGAATAAATTTTTGTTTTTCCTGATGATATCAGTATTGTCGATAGCATGTAAGTCCAATAAAGTAGAGTCTCCAGAAGAGTCAGTGAATAAGAAATTAATTCTTTCTCATGGTGGTGGATTTACGGGTAACTATAACTCATATACGATATTAGAAAATGGGCAACTATTCAAGGCATCAAAAACCAAAGGTGTACTAGACAAGCAGAAGAGTTTGCCGCAAGATATAGTAAATCAGATATTTTCTAACTATGAGACTCTAGGACTAAAAGATACGAAAATACAAACATATGGTAACCTACTGTATTCAATAGAAATGGTAGACGGCGAAAATAAAAATAAAATCAGTTGGGAAAAAGGAGATGAAGGGTCTGAAACGTTACAATTATTTTTCAGAAATGTGATGAATCAGATAAAGAAAAATAACGACGAAAACTACAATCCGAATAAGTCAAAAATAAACGCCAAATTCTAATCAGAAGAA
>CALLMH010000049.1 GCA_938007965.1 uncultured Saprospiraceae bacterium
ATTATACAATGATTATAAGTCCTGTATGAATTGTTCCATTCGTATCCATATTTTACTCCAGTTTTTAGCGAAAAGTTATTTCGGGATAATAGGCGATAAGATAATCCGATATCAAAATACGTCGACGGCAGAAATTTATCATTATTTCTCTCGGTTAATTCTTCTACCCACATGTCATTTAGTCCAAAAATACGTTCGTCTGTTCCTTGAAAAGCCAAAGATGAGAAAATCTCAAACTGACTTACTTGAGCTAAAATAGACATAGGTGCAGATATGAAAAGTACTATAAAGATTAATCCTTTCATATTCTTAGTTTATTACTATTAATAATGAGATATAATATATATTAAATACAATCATAGTCTACCACAAGAGCCAATTCGATGCTACGATTCCTATTAGATTGTGGTTGTATTTCAGTTGGACATCGCCAACTTTTGATTGTAAACGGAATTTGATTTAGTAACCTACGTAATTTGATCCTAATATAGTAAGGAATTTTGACTTAGCTACTATCGCTCTAGAGTATTTTTGATCCTTGGCACTACTATCCGAGTATCGCTATTGAAGCGTAAAGGGTATATTCCTATTACAGATTATTACTCAAGATTCAAAACTTCGATTTGATGAACCGCCGTATACGGAGTCACTACGTACGGTGGTGTGAGAAGCCCACCTCGGCTAGTAACTCTAGTGGGAGCCGTCCACTCGATTATGTAGAGTCACTTCTTTGCACTGTTACAGTTTGAAAACTTTAATTGAATGTTGATTTCCCAAATCATCTTCAAGTCTCAAGATATATGTACCAGATTCGAATTCACTCATATTGATTTCATCAGTATTTTCTACCTCCTTTAAAAATCTCCCGTTTAAATCATAAAGTATTACTCTATTCAGCTGTTTTGAACTTGAAATCATCAATCTATCTATAATTGGATTAGGTCTAATCGTAACATCATTGGGCATTCTATTTTGATCCTTTGTCGCCGTCAATAAACCACAATTTTCAAATGATCCAATACAATAATTAACCAATCCATACGTGAAGCCGCCTCCCGTGTAGAAACATGTTTGACCTTTAAATATACCGAGACAAGTTCCTATACCTTCGGACATAATTATATCCACGTCATCTTCTAATAGAAAACTAGTTCGATTGTACCCAAAACGATTTATTGACTCCTTATTTATTATGATTGTTGGATTTGTGAGCATGCAAATATCAATGGAATCTCCTTCCTGTAGAGAAAAATCATAAAGTAAATGTTCATTAAATGAATTGACGTTACCCCAGTCACATCTCCCTTCTGCATTTAGAAATATGCTTAATTCTTGTTCTTGTTCTTCAAAAATTCCACCATATACTTTTCGTTCATCTATATCATCTCTAATCAATCCAATTAACAAACGACTTTGGGAAATTAATTTACTATCGAGTACTGTATATTTATAAATTTTAGAATAAGTACTTGAGTTTACAACTGTGTCTCCCTCAATTCTTAATACTTTGATGTTATTAAATATTGGATTTTCATCTGTGGATGCAAGAACCCAAGTTGCACTATCTACTGCCATAGGTACATAATCTTGTGCAACAATTGAAAATGATGTAAGTATAAAAACTATTGTTTTAAGCTGTTTCATGGTTTATGATTTAATTTACGTTGTCAACAAGATAGATCGAAATAAACATTTTTTTAATATATTCCTGGTATAAAAGGCTGAATAGATGTAATATATAAGTACTTACTTATTAATCATTAGTAATCCAATATCAGGTAATCCTCTTTTCTAAGTTTATTTTGAAGGCGATCAGGAACGGACAAATTTTTCCTTGGCTGATCTAAAAGAAACTTTTTTCTCCAAATAAGTGGCATATATCCTGGTTCGCCAGTTAATATATCGCCTTGTTCTTTCATCCATTTTTTTAATTCAGAAGCCAGTTCTTGTTTTGTGGAAAGATGGGCTTCATCTTGAGCTAAATTGTTCTGCTCAAAAGGGTCGTTAATAATATCGTACAACTCCTCATAAGGTTTATTTTTGTACTTATTGGCTCCTATCGTAATAAAGGCATTTACATACTCATTATCGCCCATATTTTGTTCGGATACTTCTACAGCGTTAAAATTACGAATGTATTTATATCGGTTACTACGGATCATGCGTGCAGGAAATACAGATGCGGCAAGAATCCCTTGATTGGTCTGCACACCATAAACATACTCATGTATTTCAGCATTTTTATCTTTTAACACAGGCAAAAAACTCTTTCCATCCATATCGGAAATTGCTTCTCCACCTGCCATTTCAATAAAAGTAGGGACTACATCTGTATAATGTACCAAAGCATCACTGCGTGTACCCGGCTTTATTACTTTTGGCCAACGTGCAACAAAAGGTACATTCAATCCACAGTCGTATACCGTAAATTTACCCGACACCCCGTGATCGGCACTATAAATAAATAAGGTATTATCATCCAACTCCTCGTCAACATACTGAAGTACCTTCGCTAAGTGAATATTGTCTTCTTCCACACTTCTATAATAGCCACTCATTCTCTTCAGTGCAACAGGATCGTTTATCTTATCCTCATTAAACGGATAAAATACCAAACTATCGGCTGGTTTAGCTGGCACGTCAAAATATTCGGCGTGAGGATAATACGAGGTAATAAACATGCAAAATGGCTTCTCGCTACTCTTGAAATAAGCTTGAATGCTATCAAATGGAATATCTTTACGCGGGCCACGGCCTTTTACCGATTGCCACTCTTTATCCCATTCGTAAACCGATGCAGGTTGCACATGACTTTTGCCTGCAAGAATCACCTCATAACCTAAATCTCCCAAATAAGTAGTAACAGATTTGATATCGGGTTTTGTTCTAAAATGATTGAGGAAACATCCATTTTTTAAAGGATAACTACCTGTGAAAAGTTGCGAACGGCTAGGAGCACAGATAGACTGCGCTGTGAAAGCATTCTCAAAAGTCATACCTTCCTGCGACAGGCGGTCAACGGCAGGCGTGTTTATCTTTTCATTACCATAACAACCATAATCATATACATCCTGGTCGTCGGCTAAATAAAAAATAATATTGGGTTTTGTTACTTGTTTTTCAGGACTACGTATACAGGAACTCATCAACAATAAAAAGAATAATAATATGAATGTTGTAAATAGATTCTTCATTGTTGTATTATTTATTGTAACTATTTGCAAGATTCATCTTCTTGTCTAGGGTGCTTCGTAATTCTTTGAGCTTTTCGGTATAATCGGGATCTGTAGCAAGGTTTGTGTTTTCTTCGGGATCGATTTCAAGGTTGTACAACATCTCTTCACCGTTTTCGTACAATGAATAATTAAATTTTTGGGTAATCAGAGCATCTGCCACTTTAAAACGCGCATAAGCCGTCTCCCTAACTGTAGCATTTGGATTTTCTATTACAGGCACAAAGCTCTTTCCCATTATCGACTCAGGCACTGGCAAACCAGCTAAATCACAAAGTGTCGGGTATATATCTACACTTTCAATTATGGCTTGCGTTTGATTGCCCTTTGATTTACCTGGCACCTTAACCAACAACGGTATTTGAAGTGCATTATGCATCGTATTATGCTTTCCCCAAAATTCGTGTTCGCCCAAATGCCAACCATGGTCGCCCCAAAGCACCACTATGGTATTCTCGGCGAGCCCCAGCGTTTCAAGCACATTGAGTACTTCTCCAACCAACTGATCTACATAGCTTACACATGCAAAATAGCCATGACGCATCAATTTATGGAAATCATCGGTTTCTGGGGTATATTCACCCCAATCGTATGTTTTAAATTCGCCACTTCCTCTTAACAACTTGGGAGCATTCTTAGGCCGGAAACGATTATCGGCTAGGTCAATAGCTTCCCTATCGTATAAATCCCAATATTTTTTTGGCGCATAAAAGGGCATGTGAGGACGAAAAAAACCACAAGCCATAAAGAAAGGTTCTTGGGATTCTTTAAAACGACGCAAGTCATTAATAGTTTTTTGTGCAATCTTCCAATCGGGATATACACTATCGGGAACTGCGGGCGCTTCGTAAATACGACCATTCCCTGATTTCTTGATCACTTTGCTAGAAGTAGGGTCGAAACTGCCCCTATGTGAAATGTTTGGCATCCAAGGAGCGTTACTCCAACTTTTGTCTTTAGTATCTATGTTATGATGAAATACTTTTCCATTAGAAATACAAGTATAACCAGCATCCCGAAAAATTCCCGGTAAAGTCTTCGCGCTAGGGACTTCTTTTTCGGCTTTCGCCAAATAATCGATAAAACGAGCTTTGGTAGGCAAAATCCCAGTTAGCATACTGGCTCTTGAGGCACCACAAACTGGTACATTACAATAGGCACGGTTAAAAACGATACCTTCTTTGGCTAATTGGTCTATATTTGGTGACTTAACCTGTGGAGCACCATAGCAACCTAACTCTGTCCTTAAATCATCGATAGCTATAAAAAGTACATTTGGATGTTTTTCTTGTGCTTTACAGCTGAATAGTAGCCACACTGTAAAAAATACTAAGTAATGTGTCTTGTTCATTATAAAAATATTGTTGCGTAATATACGACTTGTCTTCGTGTTTAATTATAATTGTTTTGTTCTCTTGAGCCTCACTATACAATTGTTCTGTTAATTTGATATCATATTTCAAAGCGGTTATAATCCATTATTTATATCACTAGCAGAAAACCCCAATTAGTCTTTCATATCTTATAATTCGTTCAGTCCACAATTTTTAATGGCAGGCAACTCCAAGGAATATAATCATAGTCTACCCTATTCGATGCTACGATGCCTATTAGACTGTGATTGTATTTCAGCTGGACATGGCTAACTTTTGATTGTAAAAGGAATTTGATTTAGTAACCTACGTAATTTGACCCTAATATAGTGAGGAATTTTGACTTAGTAACTATCGCTCTAGAGTATTTTTGATCCTCGGACCTACTATCCGAGTATCGCTATTGAAGCGTAAAGGGTATATTCCTATGACAGATTATTACTCAAGATTCAAAACTTCGATTTGGTGAACCGCCGTATATGAGACCCGTATGTTCTTTCTTACATACTCTTCAGTTTTAGTATCTTTTTCAGCGGTTGTAGTCAAATACAGCTTCTTCAATTCTGGTATAAAACTCTTTGCTTTTTCAATTTCACTATCTATTTCTTCCTTAGTGAATTTCCTATTTGAATACTCGTTTTTTCCTTTACATTGAATACTATAATATGAGCTTTCTTCCTTTGGAATACCATACACATCTACTCCGTTTTGGGCCTGTCCTGATCGACCATTCTTTTTGATTTCAGCACAGTACCATATCTCACCCCAAAGTTTTTTTGCAAAGGCTCTCGAAGTCCTGCCAATTTGTTGGTCTTCTTAAACTCTTGGGTGCTTTCATGTATATATTTTTGTGAGAGGTGTCGAACTATGAATAAAGAATGTAATCTTTCAATAAGTAAACATAATCTTGTTTAATCTTTATTAGATTCTGCTTCATTTACTTCCAAAATCCAATTCCATATATCTAATTCTTGCTGTTTTAGGTTCATAATATCATTTCTCGTTAACTTATTATTTGCGAACAATAATTTAAGTTGAGTACCATACACTTCTTGCAATATAATCATGAGACTATTCAATTTTTCAATCAAGAATGGGTTTTGTGAATTACCAATAAGTTTAACATAATGGATAGCTAATTCAATTATTCCGTTATCTAAACTTTCGAACAAAGCATCCTGTTCTTGTTTTAGTAATTGCTCAACAGGATTTATCCTTAGTGACCAAAATCTAGAAAATCCTGCCGCTACGAGCATTGCTTGTGAACTTAAAAGCGGGTCTACTTCTTCAACTCCTTTTTCTTTCAATTTTGCTTTTCTCTGCTCTTCTTCCTTAAATTCGATATAGTCTTTATCTAATTGTGTGGTTGACTTTTTTTCTTCCTCTGAAATGATTACACTTGTTAATATAAAGGAAATGTAATTGGGAGTACGGTTTAATGCAGCATTGAATATTTGTTTTTCTTGATCTCTTAGATCTGCTGCTTGTTCATACTGCTGATTCCTCACAGCCTTATTTTTTTTCTGATTCAATAATTCTAATTCATTAATTGCAGCTTCATCTTCTTGTGACAAAGGAATATACATATTCTTGAATTTATCCTTTATCTCTTGATATATATTTTCCACTTTTCTCTCGCCGTTAGTTTTTCGTCTTTTAAAAACTAATGCTCCACCCTCATGTCCACAATGTACTAAATTTCCAAACTGTGGTGATTGATCATATTGATCACCAAATCTCAGAATTACTTCTCCTGAAAACAAGTTAAACGGCATTCTTTCATGTTCATTTGTTGAAAGAACCTCCTTCACAGCTTTAGCAAAAGGACTTAGTTCACCTGCTTTCCCATCGGAAACCTTCTCAAGGTTACCTGAAGTTAATGCAAGTCTTGATTTTGCCCGATCAAAATTATCAAATCCTCTTAGTGCTGTGTTTATAAGCACCCCTGAAAAAACAGGAATCCGACATAATTGCAATATGTCGAGCCGGGGATGCTTTAATTAATTTCTTTATTGTGTCTATATCAATCCAAGAAGTAAAATCACTACTATCGGCATCAGATGGTTGCCAATATCCTGTATTAGTAATTTGTGAGAACTCTCCATGACCAGCAAATAGTACAAGAATTGTATCAATTTTCATCGCATTTTTAAATACTTCTTGTAGACTCTGTAGCAATGCTTTTCTAGTAGTTGCATTCATATCTTCATAAATAGTAACGTCATCAAATTCGTACTCCTTCGTTAAGACGTTAATGATTTCATGAATATCAGTTTTGCAATTTGCTAGCTTATCAAGTTTATCATCTTGATAATCTTCTATTGCTATACCTACAACTTTATTTATCATATATATATTAATTATTTTGTTTTACTTTCAGTGGAAGCTAACTCGTGCATATATGAAACTAAATCTACAAAAATACCACATGTTTCTACATAAGCATCACCACTTATCCCCCTTCTCATCTTATCCATATACCTTCCTGTAGACTTTAGACTAATAATCTTGTTGATATTAGAATTCATTATTTCGTTTCTGTGTCGAGACAGAAATAAAAGCTTAGCGGTGAGTGAAATGATCTTTTCTGAAGCAAGGCTGTCACAGTCTAGTAGATTATAGGATATTCTTCATTTCGAAATATCTTTGCTCGGAACAAATTGCAGTGTCGATGCTTGTCTATCTATAGTTTCATGATTCATCAATTGAGGTCTGTAGATACCATCTACGAACATTTCAGCCTGATCATCATAGTGCTTACTCATCGGATTTCCGGATTGTCCAGTAGGATTGATACTTTCAGAAGCTTCCACATCAGCAAAATCTACTAGAATCCGCAATGCTGGAGAACTATAAGTTTCGTACACTCCAGAAGAATCAATTGTGTACATCATTTTATTCGGCACATCATTTCCAGCAGTTACGGGATATGGTCCCACATTGAAGAACTTATCGAATGGCTTCTTTCTACCAATGGGATGCACGTGTTCTATAGTATGTACTCTATCCCATGTCCATTGATCAATATCACTTCCCAATTGAGTAGATAGTTCACTTACGGTAGTATTTAAAGCGCTCGCAAGTGATATATTCCTAGAACTCAAAGTCGCTTTGGGGGAAACATCTTCCCACCACGGACTGTCTTCATTGCTGAGAATATTCATTATAGATCCCTTGTACAGATAAGAGCTTTGTATCGTTTGGAAATTCTTCATGCCTAATTCATCGGCCATACACAATCTCATACTATGATATACCAGCTTAGTGTATATGACCGGAGCTTTAGCATCTAATCTATAACTTCCATCCCATTCATTAAGAAGTTGTGCCGCTTTATATTTCAGAGAAGATTTATCCGATATCGTTTTTAGCAATATATTAGAAATCAACTGTGCTATTTCTCTATGATCATCAGATACATCATCTAGCTGGATTTTCTTCATTTCTTCTTGTGACCATTTTTCTTTATTATTTAAGTGATCGACAATCCGATTGTATCTATTGTCCGGGCAGTAATACCCTTGGAAGTAATTGTCACCTACCATACCTGGATCATTATTAGCGGAAGCAACAAACCCAGATTCTGGATTTTCGAACTGTGGATTTTCGCTGAAGTCATAATAACCTAATAATTCATCTCTGCCGCTTGCTCCATCAAGTATATACTTCGAGAGCGCATGAGGGGCTCGCTTCGGTATTTTTCCTGATCCCCAATGCGCTATATTACCTTCTATATCACCATATAAGACATTGAGCCCGATAAAATCAATCTTGGAAACTGCAGCTTTGGTTTGAGTCATATTCTCTGCATTGTTCATCTCATGTAAGGCGGTGAGTGTCGGCGAAGGCTGCTTATGAAAATTCCACCATAGGGATATAGGTTCCTTCTCTACTTCGGCCAATATAGGAGATACTTTATTGATTATGGGCCCGTGGCGTGATACTTTTCTTGTAAAAGTGACGTCTGTCCCGTTTTTTACTTTAATTACCTCGTTTTGCAACTCCAGATCCTGCCAGTGATCATCTACCCACACTTGATCTTCATTAGATGGATTGGACCTTTCTCTATACATATCTACCACATCAAAAGGAAAAATAGTCAGACCGAAACTAATAGATCTATTGTGACCAATTATACCAAACGGTACACCCGCTAGATAATTTCCATAAAACTCAAAACCAGGATAATTGAGGTGTGCTTCATACCAGACTGATGGTTGTGAGATACCTATATGAGTATCATTGGCGAATATAACTTTACCTGATTTAGATTTCTTAGGTGCGACGACCCAGCCATTACTTCCTTCCCAGATGGGTAAGCCTACTTGATTAAGGTGATACTCTGTATCATGTGAAAACACATTACTAAGATCCTTAGTCGAATCAGCTACTTCGATACCATTTAGATAGGACTTATTGAATTCCCAATCCGACAGATACGCATCACCATACGTTCGATATATCTGATCAATAATCGGTTCTTCTTTTATAGCCAATGTAAATCCTAGCCCCATGTATCCAAGTATGGTATAGATATCAGCCCTAGAAAACTCTTCTTTGGGTATTCCGATAATGTTATATTCTAAAGGTGTTTTTCCATTATTCACATATTCATTAATACCTTCAAGATAAGCATCTACTTGACGGTGCATTTCTTTACTTCCCGTATTTTTCAAAGCATCCACCGTATAGTCAGCCATTCGTCTGATCCCTAGTGTTCGGAAATACTTATCCGCATCTACCATGGACTCCCCTAGTATTTCGGACAATCTGCCAGAACTTAGCCTTCTGATCATCTCCATCTGAAACAATCTATCCTGTGCATGCACATAACCTAATGCTCTATAACAATCTTCATCATTATCAGCATAAATATGCGGTATCCCATAATTGTCATATTTTACATTCACCACAGATTCCATTCCTTCAAATGATATTTGACCACTATAATTTGGCGCAGTATTTTTAAGATATATGAAACCAAAAATTAAAGCAATAATCAATATTCCGATAAGCGTAAGTAGTATCTTTTTAATCATGTCGTATAGTCATATATTCAAAATGGAAGATAGCCTTAAATAAGTTGTTCCTATAAGAATGTCAATAAAATATAAATCAGATATACTGTAAGCTATTATGTATCTGACTTCATGAGAATAATATACTTAGGGATATTCAGAAGAAGGGTACTTTATGAAATCTGGTACTTTATAAAGTTGTCGCAACAAGTTAAAGTGGCCTAATCAGTGTAGTTATTCGGAGACTAATTTTCGTTAAAAACAGAACCCAATTTATCAGAGTGGCTTGCATAGCAAACGCGCGTCACCTTAGTCAGAGTGGCTTGCATAGTAAACGCGCGTCACTTTAGCTTGCGAAGGAAGTGAGTATAGAGCTATTGAGAAAGGATAGAATCCCGAGAAAAAGAAAACCATCTACTTCCTCTACATCTACTTCCTAAACATCTCTCTCCTACCGTACTTACTACATATCGGACACTTATAAGGATCATGCCCTCTTGCAGGACAGTATTCTCGACCAAAAAATATAATTTGCAGATGAAGATCGTTCCACTTATCTTTTGGGAACAAGCGTTTACAATCTTTTTCAGTCTTATCTACATTTTTTCCTGTACTCAGACACCAGCGATATATAAGTCTTTGGATGTGTGTATCCACTGGAAATGCTGGCACTCCAAAAGCCTGAGCCATAACGACAGATGCTGTCTTATGCCCCACTCCTGGCAATCGCTCCAATGCTTCAAATGATGCAGGAACTTGACCATTATGTTCTTTCACTAATATCTCACTAAGATCTCGAATCGCTTTAGATTTTCGCGGAGATAATCCGCAAGGTCTGATGATCGCCTTGATATCATCCTGATCTTGTACCATCATATCGAAGGGATTATCGGCAAGTTTCCATAGGTCAGGAGTTACTATATTTACTCTTTTGTCGGTACATTGAGCGGATAATAATACAGCTACCAATAAAGTATATGGATCTTTATGATCTAGTGGTATAGGTATCACTGGATACAACTTCTCTAGAATATTAATAATATCTTCTACTTTTTCTTGTTTTGTTGCCATTGATATCTACTTATAAACTTGTCAAAAAATTCATAGTATCAACACCATCCGCATAATCCTTGATTCCTGGTTTCTGAGCTTCGCCAAAAGAAAAAGTTTCGTGGCGAGACAAATTCAGATGAGTGACAATACATTGAATTTCTTCTTTTCTTTCTTCTAGCTCTGACTCAAGCTCTGAAAGCTTATCATAGAAACTGTAATGCACAGTGGCTATTCTAGAGGATATTTGTTCGGATTCTGTGATGATCAGACTGCCGCTCATCAGATACTTGACCTTATTGAGCATCAAAAGTGCATTATTATAATCGAAATTATTTCTATATTTATCGTGATTCGCTAGTTCTTTGTAGTGATCGTGTAGTGTGCCTAGCATGAGATCGAAATTATATCCTGATGGCACATATATTTTTGATACGTTTCTACAACCAAGACCAAAATAATTGAAAATATCATGACCTAGTGCTATTAGCTCTTCTTCTGATTCTTCACCACTGATTACAGCTACAGCATTTCTATTTTTTCTTATGATGTTGGGATATTTGCCGAAGTATTCTTCGAAATAGGTTCTAGAGTTATTGCTTCCAGTAGCGATGATGGCATCGAACCCTTTGAGCTTGTCTGTCAATAAGATACGACTCTCAACCTCAGCATCTAGTTCAATCATTCTTCCAACCAATGCTGTCAACAAAATCTCATCCTTTGTCGATAATTTTACCATAGCAATATGACCAGCAACAAAGCAACATAATATATCGTGAAAGCCAACAAGCGGAATATTCCCAGCCAAAACTAAACCGATAGACTTAGATTGCATATCGTCTTCTATCGGATATCCACCGGCCCACTCCAATAATATTTTTTCGTCTAAAAAATGATAAGCTATTGCATTTAGAGCGTTCCAAGATGCATCTATGGTGAACCACTTATTAGCATAGTATGCCTGTTGTACAGCGGCAGCCAACCATTCAGGTTTTTCTAATATCTCTTGTCCTATTTTTGACAAGATTTCAATTCTACGATCTAAATTCATTATTGTTTTAATTCTTTCCTTGTCGCGGTATATCCTCTCCACTTCTCCAGTGCAAGACTAAAGTCCTCTGGTAGAGGGCATTCGAAATGCATTCTTTCTTTAGTAATAGGATGCTCAAAACCCAATGAAGCTGCATGCAATGCTTGCCTCGGCAGAAGGTCAAAAGTATTCTCTACAAATCTTTTGTAGTTTGTAAATACGGTTCCCTTCAATATCTTGTCTCCTCCATACCTTGCATCATTGAATAGCGTATGTCCGATCGACTTCATGTGTACACGGATCTGATGTGTGCGACCTGTCTCGAGTTTACATTTCACCAAAGTTACATAATAAAGATCTTCCAAAATCTCATAATGTGTGGTAGCATCTTTGCCTATATCATCTTCGTCATCATAGACGAACATTTGCATTCTATTAGTAGGGTGACGAGCTATCTTACCATGTATAGTCCCTTTCTGTTCTTCAACATTGCCCCATACCATGGCGATATATTCTCTATCGATTGAGTGATCATAGAATTGTTTGCTCAATCCCGTAATAGCTTCTTCGGTCTTCGCGATTACCAGTAGTCCGCTTGTGTCCTTATCTATTCGGTGGACTAGACCTGGTCTATCTGGTTGATTACCTTTCATCACAGGTAGATCTTTGGAATTGAAATAATGGACCAATCCGTTGACCAATGTACCTGACCA
This sequence comes from uncultured Saprospiraceae bacterium, assembly GCA_938007965.1. Lineage (GTDB taxonomy): Bacteria > Bacteroidota > Bacteroidia > Chitinophagales > Saprospiraceae > CAJXUU01. The sequence continues at coordinate 12,418 of CALLMH010000049.1, forward strand.
GTTGCCCACGCCAGGATGAACTACAAGTCCCGCTTGCTTATTGATCACCATGATATCGTCATCTTCGTACACTATATCTAGCGGAATCTCCTGAGGGATCAATCCAGTACCACCAAGAGGAGCATGCTCCATCATGACCCGGATTTCGTCAAGCGGCCTTACTTTGTAATTGGGTTTGATTACTTCACCATTTACCCTTATCAGACCGGTACGACATGCATTTTGCAATCGATTTCGGGTTTGATTTTCCATTCTGTTCATCAGGTATTTATCGATACGCTCTACCTTCTGACCTTTATCTACTACGATATGCATCAGTTCATGGAATGATTCCAATTCTTCATCTGACACTATCTTTTCTTCTTTTGACATCTTGTTTACTTCAGTTCTATTTGATCTACTATTTCTAGACCATATCCTATTAGCCCTATCCTCTTCTTATCATGACTTGAGATTAAGTTGATCTTACCGACATTAAGATCTCTCAATATCTGTGCACCTATACCGAAATCTCTTTGTTCTGAACTTGTCACGGGATCATTATTTGGATCCTCATCTATTGATTTCAGTTTTTGGATGATCTGATCCCCTTTTTCTCCGTGTCTCATATATAGAAATACTCCACTCTCTTCTTTGGACAATATCTTCATCGCTTTGTCTAGCTTATCCGCATATCCATCAAATAGTAGACCGATCACATCCCCTGTTTCTGTATTGGAGTGGACTCTTACCGCAGTAGGTATTTCAGGCGTAATATTGCCCTTATATATTGCGAGATGTACATCATCAGTCGTATTTTGCTTGTAAGCCGCTACTTTGAACTTTCCATACATTTCACTATTGATATCCGTTTCTACTTCTTTGGATATTATACGTTCTGTACGCATTCTATACTCTACAAGATCTTTGATAGAGATCAATTTCAGAGCTAGCTTATCAGCCAATACTCTCAACTGTGGTAATCTAGCCATCGTACCATCTTCGTTTAATATCTCTACGAGGACACCAGCTGGATAGAAACCCGCTAATTTGGCCAGATCAATTGCCGCTTCCGTATGACCTGTTCTTCGGAGTACTCCACCAGATTTAGCAATCAGAGGGAAGATGTGTCCCGGTCGAGCGAAATCTTCCGCTTTTATCTTGGGATCTACCATAGCTTTGATTCCTGTAGCCCGATCATAAGATGAGATACCAGTGCTGCAGCCTTGACCAATCAGATCTACAGAAACGGTAAAAGCTGTCTCATGCAGTGCTGTGTTGGATTTTACCATAAGTTCTAAACCCAGCTCTCTTGCCCTATCAGCTTCTATCGGTGTACAGATCAACCCTCTTCCATGTGTGGCCATGAAATTGATCATATCAGGATTGATACATTCGGCGGCGCATATGAAATCCCCTTCATTCTCTCTATCCTCGTCATCGACGACTATGATTATCTCACCATTCTTGATGGCTTGTATCGCATCTTCTATCTTGTCTAATTGAATATTATTATTGTCTACTGTGGTAACCATATATGATTTTTATACTCTTTTATGTCAAATATATTTTATTGTAAAATAGCTCATTCCCTATAGAGAATAGCTACTACCCTTTCATCATTATTTGCATCAGCTTTTCTACACTATTCTCCCAGCCGTATGTATGCCGCACAAAAGTAAGAGCATTTCTTCGGATACTCTTATATAATTCAGGATCATTCAATAAAGAATTAATAGCTTCCGCAAATTCCTCTTGGTTATCCGCGATTAGGATTTCTTTTCCGCTTTCAGCGCCAATTGCATTATTCACTGAGGCGCTAGTCACACAAGGCACTCCCATAGCCATAGCTTCTAGTATTTTATTTTGCTGTCCCGTTCCTAACCATAATGGAGCTACAAAAACCCCTGATTCTGCATATGCTATCCGCACGTCGTCCATCCAACCTGTAACAGTAACGGATGCGGAGGCAAGTTGTTTTACTCGTCTATCAGGTCTTGCACCAGCTAGTATGACTTTGATTTTCGGATCGAGCAACGGAAGAATTTTTCTTACCAAATATTCGCAGGCGTCTATATTCGGAGGATAACCCATATTACCTACGAAGCCGAGATCATACTTCTTAACAGCTTTTCTAGGAGAAAAAAAATCAGTGTCGATTCCATTGGGTACAATATGGATGTCTTTATCTGTCAATTGACGGGCATCTTGTTCACTTATAATAGTATGATGATCAAAAGAATGATATATTTCTTCTTCGTACAGCTTTAATCTTCTTGCTTCTTTTTTAAACACAGAAGCATACACTCCACTTACGACTTCCGCCCTACGCTCCATTCCTACCCCTAGCGCATCCATGTAATCTAGTGTCTTCGGATATGGGAGATTACGGGCATACTCTGACATCCTCGTCAATTGGCAATATATATGATCGGGTCCAAAAGATTTGGCGATTGATGCAATTTCCCGATCTATCTTAGCATCATAGTAGTAAGCTACTTGGAACGGTGTATCTGTAAATGTGGACTTGAGTAACGAGATTGTACGTCTTATTTTGGAAATTTTCAACACTTTCACATCTTGGACATGAGTTTTTACGATCTCTATATGATTAGGAGATACGTCTTCGTCTGTAAGTGCTATCAGGAGAACCTCATGCTGCAGACCCAAGTATCGCAATTGATGAAATATCCGAAGCTTATCCCCTTTTTCAAGAGGATAGGGAAATCTTGGACACAACACTAATATCTTCAATGTAGACTTAATTTTTACGAAGGACAAAGGTACATTCGAATTACTGAATTATTAAATATTATGAAGCTATGTTAAATTATGTGGATGAATTGGAGAGGACGAAGAACAGATTATGAGATATATCTTTGAATGATAATTTGAATTAGGCCGGATCGTGTAGGTAAGAATAGAGACGAAACGGGAGATATGCAATAGAAAAGAAAATCAGCAATGCAATCTCAAGGCTGACAATATACCAAGGCCACGGCCCCAAGATATCATATATAGTACCAGGTGGTGGTTTTGCTACCAGATACATATAATTAGCATCTAATGATATATTAATCATATAAATAATTGCAGCGACAATATTCATAGCCAATGCTGACCTTACGATATCTCTAAACGTATATCTGAATCCGAGAACGTAGAAAGAATAGATCGCCATAATAGGTAATCCCGTATGTATCGCCCAGTATCTGATCCATTCATAATGGGGAAAAGTATTCAATAAAGTGGGTGTGATATTAGCTTGTATAGTACCCGCCATAATCCAAAAAAAAATCACGGAAAGAAGGGTTCTAGATTTTCTCCATAGCGCAATGATCATAATCAATGGGATAATATTACATAACTCTAAAGGCAGATCCGTTGCAGAATCAAAATTACCTAAATATATCCTGATACAAGTCTTGAATAATTGAACTGCGTAAAGCACTGAAGTAAATATAATTGCATTTTTCCATTGTGCTTGCTCGCTCCATCTATACTTTCCCATATAGAGAAACCAAATGCCAAATAATAGTACGACTGATACGCCCCAAAAATGTTCTTGAGAATAAGCTACAAAATCTGTATTATCAGTATAGAAGCCAGAAAAATTCAATTTATTCTCCTTTAGCTATGATCTCAGTCTCCTCCCCAAAGTACTGCACAAAACGCTGCATATCATTTGCCAATTCTTGATTTCTTGTAGCCTTAAAGTACGTATCAGCTAATGCTTTCAAAGTCTGAAACATGAATCTATCCATCTCCGCTACTTGCATCTCACTAGTCCATAGGTCGATCTTATATGTGTCTAGATGATCTTTGTCAAATAAAGAAAGTAACATAGCTTTGCATTCTTTGCTTGGTGTTCCATCTGGATTTGCCGTGCTATTCCATCTTAATCCTACAGGATGCTTTTCTTCATTTAGACTAACATCTATTGAAATGGTATTGGTACTTTTTACGTTTTTGTCGCTCATTGATTCTTTATTATATGGACAAAGAAAAGGATTTTTTGGGAATGGGATAATATTCTTTTGGCTGACATTATTTATTTTCAGATTCGAATAACAAATTAGATGCATTTTATTCACTGAAACTAATTGATTCTTACTAAAATGTCTAACCCAAATTACAGCTGTAGAAAAATTATAAATGTAATACATCTCTAAGATATGCGACATTTAGAATAAATAAATATTCGTTTCTTGCATCTTTACGGTTTATAAAAGAAAACAATGTTCTGGAACAAAAAAGAAAAGCCTAAAGCATTACAAATAACTGATCAATCATTCAAGGAGATTGTAGAGAATACGGACAAAGGGATTTTATTAGATTTCTATGCTTCGTGGTGTGGACCGTGCAAGGTGCTTTCTCCTATTATAGATGAATTGGCACATGAAATTGGCGATAGAGCGATCATAGCAAAAGTAGATTCAGAGGCAAATCCTCAATTGTCAGCTTTCTTCAAAATCAAGAGTATCCCGACTTTGGTGTTCATTAAAGATCAGAAGTTAATAGAAGTAATCAATGGACTGATACCTAAACCTAATCTGAAAGAGATGATTGAGGATCTAATCGCGTATGAGTTTGATGAGGAAGAGTGAAATGGGAGTTGACGATTTAAGTTATTGAATCATTGATCAATTTTCCCGAGAAATTTAGTTTCTCTACAAAAATTGTTCTTTTACTTTTGCAGTGAATTTAGGTGAGTACTGGAACAATTTTCCCGAGAAACTTAGTTTCTCTACAAAAATTGTTCTTTACCATCTCCATTCGTCGACGTATTTGACGAAGATTTTGGCGGTGTTTTCAGCATCTGAGATAGCTCTATGGTGGATCCCCGTAAATTCTAACCCTTCTTTTTTGAGCGTATTTTTCAATCCCGTGAGTTTGTGTTCACCTTTTATCTCGTGGTATTCGGCTTTAAGATCAGTTGATGGATCTAACCAGTCGATATCCATTTTGTGTAGTGCACAATTGTCAGTGAGCATTACTTTGTCATACTGTCCCCAGCTACAGAGTCTATAGTCATGATCCCATATATCAATCCATTCTTGAAATTGTTGGATGACTTTAGGATATAAATCTGCTCGGTCCACGTTTTCTTGGCTGATACTTGTGAGCTTCTTACAAAATCCAGAAAGCCTAGGATTGATAGTTGGCTTTACAAATTTGCTAAAACTATCCAATATTTCGCCAGTTGGATCTACCATCACAGCACCGATTTCGATGATCTCATTCAATCCACCTGGGGGTCTTCCTAGCCAACATGTTGCCTCTAAATCATATATTATAAATCTCACAGAATCGAATTTTCAGTTATTGGTTTATTTCGTTTAATTAGTTCATCCCAATTTACAGAATCCTCCAGATTATAGCTATCAAGTCTATTGTGATAAAAATATAATAATCTAAAATTCTCAGAGATATATTTATTTTCTTTATTTTTCTTCAGCACTTTTTGTGGGTGATACAGGCCCAAGTTACGAAGACCATCATCTATGATGTCTGATATGCTATTGTCCAGCTGTTCTGATAACTTTATTTTCCCTTGCTGTTCCATTCGCTTCAGAGCAGTCATCATTTTCTTGATTACTTTCTCTAATAAGATCTGATCGATTTCGAAATTAGCCGTAGGAATATTTACAACATCATACAGATTAAGTTCAGAATTAGAATTGAGTAGAATCCTGAATGCCGCAAATGCAACCAAGTGACTCGAAAGCACGACATTGTTGATTTTATAGCTATCTACGATCTTCTCGCCGAGGAGTTTTGTGTAGACTTTTTCTCTCTGTGCTACTGTTTTTATCTCACCATCTAACTTGAAATATCCAGTTATATCGATCTCATTTCCGTGTTTATCTAGTGAAACTCCATTTATATCAACTGCATGTCCGAAGACATCCATCGGCTGACCAAAAGACAGTGCTATATCAGACTCTTTCTTAATGATAGACCATAGGAACTTCATCAATTTGCCAGATGATTTTCCTTTTTCTTTTGATCGAGTATATTTTTCTTTTCCGGTAGATCTGAGATACTGATCGATCAATGATTTCGCTTCTAATACGAAATGATAACTTACAACCAATGGAACTACATAGATCTTATTATCAATTTTATCAGTGATAGAGTGACGCTGAGCTTCTACCATAGAACCAAGAAGACCTAGTTTTAGCCTTTCTTCTAATTTACCATCTCTAGCTCTGGTGCCTCCCGGAAAAAAGATCTGATTTACATTTTTCTGTAATGAGAACGACGCCATACTCTTCAGGCATTCTAGATATATGGGGTTTTTCTTCCTTCTATCTACTCGATAAGCACCAAGTCGATTGATGAAATAAGCCACGATTTCATTGTCAAGTAGATTCAATCCAGCTCCGTATGATGAAGCGGGGACACCTACCACAGCGTCCAATGCATAACCAATAAGTATGGAATCTAGGTTAGAAAAGTGAGTAGGTACTATGACCACTGTACCTTTGGTAAATAGAGATCTAAGTTCGTCTACATGACCATGAAGTTTTATTTTCTGTCGTGTCTGAGATCTATTTCCCCATAGTCGTTTTTGCCCTTTGAATGTAGCCGGATTCAATAATCTTTTGAAGAAGGCATGTAAGAAGTTTCTCGAAAATTTGAAAGTCTTCTTCTTGAAATTACCTACGATCTCTTCATTATATCTATTGATGATTCGATCTACGATTGCTTCTAGACGAACCTCTTTATCTTCATACCCTTTTGCAGACTCTATTTCTTTCTCTAATTCTTTCCAGTAGCTTTTATCGTCAGCTGGATCGACTTTCCATGGATTATTCTTAGAACGCAGTTTTTCTAGATAGATAGTCTTTTCCAATAACTCTTCAGTGGACACCTTGGATTCTGTATATAGTCTGTTACGCGTATACTCATTGAGCTCTTGGATAAACTGAGCTCTATCTTCGCTGACTTTGTAGATCGGCCAGTCTTCTATATTCGGTAATATTTGCGGTAATGTACTCTCCAATTCCTTAGCTGTCTGATTAATTCTAAATGTAAAAATCAAAAATTATTATTTAATTCTCCAATATAATGTAATATCTCTTGTCTTCCTACCTTTTTTTCTGAACTCGTTATAAATTGGTCAGGAAGCGCATTCCAGTATTGTAACAAGCCATCTTGTATTGCTTTTACATGCGTATCGACTAATTTTGTGCTCAGTTTATCTATCTTAGTATATACGATCACAAAAGGAACTCTCCTATCGCCCATCCAATTAATGAATTCTAGATCTATCTTCTGCAGCTTATGCCTAGAATCAATAAGTACAAACACACACTGCAACTGAGGCCTGGTGATAAGATACCGCTCTATCATGTCCTCCCATTTCTCTCTCATCTTTTTAGATATCTTAGCGTATCCATAGCCAGGCAGATCAACTAAGTGCCAGGAAGAATCTACTTTGAAGTAATTTATAGTCTGTGTCTTCCCAGGGGTATTACTGACCTTTGCCAGACCTTTATAATTACAAAGCATATTGATCAGCGAGGATTTGCCTACGTTTGACCTTCCTATAAATGCATATTCTGGAACCATTTCTTGTGGGCATTGAGATTCTCTCTCAAAACTACCTATAAAGCTTACCTGATTGATATCCATGAAGGCATCATTTTTGATATATTACTAAAAATATTAATCTATAGAAAAATAACATACATGTTGTATTATCGAGAGTTTCAAAAACAACACTCATAATACACTGTCTATTAGCATAATACGAACATTATAATTCTTCTTCAAAATAAAAGAGTAACTAATAGAGTTGTATTGTCGTTAATCTGTGACAAAGATAACTAAACGCTATTACAAATATGTTGGTTCTCTAAAAATGATTAATATCTAATTCCCAATGAGGTTACTATTTTTTAACCTTATTTGCTTGTATTTTTTAGAATCAATCATAATATAATTCAAGCACAGTAAAAAATTCTAGTTTATGAAGAAGATATTATTTGGATTATTTATGATGCTCTCTTCCCTATCGTATAGTCAGTTTGAGATGGGGATGAAGATGGGAATTAGTTCTACAGAATTATCACCTAAGTCAATACTCTTCAATAATGGCGAAAATGACATGTCACTATCGATCCGAGAGGCAAATTACGGATTTCACTTTGGATTATATACTAGAGTTTCGTTTGCCAATTTATTCATAGAACCATCGTTTTTATTAAATAGCAGTAGCGTGGATTATGACCTTACTGAAGAGATATTCGACACAGGTATCATTTCAAATATCCGAAGCGAAATGTACAACAACTTAGATATCCCTTTGATGGTAGGAATGAAGATCGGCCCATTTAGAATACAAGGTGGACCAGTTGCTCATATTTTCCTCAATTCAGCTTCAGATCTCACCGCAATAAATGGATATGCCCAACAATTTAGAAATGCTACATATGGACTGCAAGGTGGACTAGGTCTAGATGTAATGAAATTTAGATTTGATTTCAATTATGAAACCAACGTTTCCATATTTGGTGATCATATAACTATCTATGGTGATTCGTATGATTTTGCTCAGAGACCAGGAAGATTTGTAGCTAGCTTAGGATATAGATTTTAAATTTACATATTACGCTAAAAGTAATATATGGCATGGTAATTGAACCTTTTATATCGATTGCATAATTGCAACTGTTAAAACCAACAACCAAGCCATTCTGAAAGGAATGGCTTTTTTTTATCTCCCACCTTAAAAAATATATCATTAGAGAATTATTGATCTAGACTTTTCGTTAATAGAGTGATTAACAATTGTTTTTATAATGCGGTGTCATAAATTGTTTGGGGAAACAAAACACAGCTACAATGTAAAAAGTAACAAAATGAAGTTTTCAATCTTATCAATCATCCTTACCTTTTTGACTATTAATCTGCATGCACAGCAGACTAGAACAAATGTAGATGATCTTAATTTTTATGCGGATGTAATAGCCAATGCCGGTAACCCTATTCACAAACAGCGAGCTCATGAAGAGTTTGCAGCACTCTTTGACCGATGGCTAAATTCGGATCAATTCTCCATGAAAGATCTAGAAAGTATACAATGGTTATCGGTAAAAAAACCAGAAGATGAATCATTTACCCTCGTCACATGGCAATTACTAAAAGAAGAAGGAGATAATCATTATTATGGATATGTGCTAAAAGATGGAAAGGCTCATAAGCTCACAAGCTCTGATGAAGATGAAGATTTAGAATATGATATTTTATCCGCTGATGATTGGGCAGGTGTGCTATATTATAACATATTGACCGTTTACAAAGACAGTAAACCCATCTATATTTTATTTGGTTATGATGCACACAAAACTTACGAAAATCGAAAGATCGCTGATGTCCTTTCTTTTGATGATGGAAAACCTGTATTTGGTTCAGAAGTATTCAAAAAGCAAGAAAAAGGCGAACGCGGAGTTATCAAAACTAGATTGGTGCTTGATTATGCCAGCGATTCTAATGTTTCATTGAACTTCAATCCTAGCCTAGATATGATAGTATTAGATAATCTCATACCTCGAATGGGCAGAATGCCGGGGCAAGGCCCAACCATGCTACCTGATGGCAGTTATGTAGGATATAAATGGGACGGTGAATACTTCAACTATATTGATAAAATATACCATGAAACTCAAGCCGAAGCACCATTCCCAAAACCAATACTTGGGAAAGACAGCAGAAACATAATAGGAAATAATAAAAAAACTAAAAAGAAAAGAAACTAGAGTAAATATTATAATAATAGTATATATTTGAGAATGATATGTTATATTAGCACACCTATCATTTTGACGTGTTGTTTTTCATTACATTTCAGTATAATTTTATTACAATCTATCTATTATGAAAATAAATAATTTACTTACTCTTTTACTTGTTATAATAAGCATTAATACTCAAGCACAAAGTTATGCTTTTGAAGTATCAACGGGTACTTATACAGATCTGACAGATACGATATCATTGAATGAAGGTATATCGTGGGACGACCCAGAGTTTAATATCCCGATAGGTTTCAACTTCGAATTTTATACTCAAGAATATAACCTTATAACACTAGGTCTTGGCTTAGGAGGTACATTAGTATTCGGAGACCCATATATGGACCCTGATGTATCTGTTATTTTACCTTATGGAGCCGATATCGTTGACAGAGCTTACGATGTAAACAATGATCAACCAACGGAATCTTTGTCTCCTATTTCATATAGATTAGATGGAGATCTAGGATCACAAATACTAAAAATAGAATGGAGGAATGTTGGATTTTATTCAGAACTATTTGATGATGGTATTTCTACCGATTTTACCAATTTCCAACTATGGTTCTACGAAGGATCAAATACAATAGAAGTACATTTCGGTCCTAATAATGTGGCCAACCCATCGTTATCCTATGATGATGAAACTGGTACTTCGGTAGGCATATTTGATAGAGTCGTTGGTGACGATTATTATGCAGAACCGATAGCTACAGAGGGTCTAGCTTTAGAAGGTGACCCAAGTTCGCCTGATGCAATTAGCACTACTGTCTTATTTGAAAGTTTCTTAAATGGTAATGTACCAAATGGGACAATATACAGGTTCACAAGAATAATGACTAACGCAGAAGAAACTGAGAACGCATCGGTTGGTCTTCAAATATTTCCTAACCCTACTGATGATTTTATAAAGTTTACCTTAGACGATTCTACTCTAGATGTGCAGAGCATATCCATAATTGATGTCTCGGGACAATTAGTGAGAAACCTAGATCCGAACACACGATCAGAAAATATTGCAGACCTTAGCTCGGGCGTATACTTCATTGATATAAAGTCTGCGAATGGAAAGATTACAAAGAAATTTGTCAAGAAATAAGAGATTTTACTACAGAAAAAGACTTTTCTGAAATAAAGTTATTCCATTAATTATAAGATTAATAGAAAAGCTTATCAAACCCATCAGGTTCGGTAAGCTTTTCTATTTTATGCTATTTTATCTTATACCCTTTCTGCCAGTTTAGATATTGACGACCTTACTACGATCTTTAAGAACACAATATCAATAAGATAAAAACAAGGCTTCTTTTATCTAAGACGCTTTGTATTAAATAATATCTTTGTAGAATAAAATAACAATCAAAAAATGAGGCATACAATTATATTACTTTTATCATTCATATTTATCTCCGTCGGTTGCAAAACGACAAAGCCCAATATATCCAAAACCTATTTTACAGAAACTGTAAAACGTGATATAGAAATACTATCGTCAGATGATATGGAAGGTAGAGAGACAGGAACTAGAGGAGAGAAAAAAGCCGCTGCATATATCTCGACAAGGATGAAACAAATAGGTCTCTTACCAGGAGGCACAGGTGACGGTTATATTCAGACATTCAATAAAGTCATAAAAAGTAATCCTCATGCAGATAAGCCTAGTCCAGATGATGAGAAAGTGACTGGAATGAATATTCTAGGACTGATAAATAATAAAGCTGACTATACCGCTGTCATTGGTGCACACTACGACCACCTCGGATATGGTAAAGAAGGATCCCTTTATGTCGGTGAACCCGCAATACACAATGGCGCTGATGACAATGCAAGTGGCGTGGCTGGTATGCTCCGCATCGCTGAGAAATTAGCAACTTCAGGAGACACTACTTTGAATTATCTATTCATAGCTTTTAGTGGTGAGGAGAAGGGCCTCTGGGGAAGTAACTACTTTACAAAACATCCGACTGTCCCGCTCGAGCAAGTGAATTATATGATTAATATGGATATGATTGGCAGATTAAATGCGGACAGGCAACTCGCTATCTATGGTACAGGCACTACCCCATCTTGGAATAGAATTTTAGAAATCGAATCTGGAAAATCATTTAAAGTAAAAGAAGAAAAATCTGGCGTCGGTCCTACAGATCACACTTCATTTTATTTGGAGGATATTCCTGTTTTACAATTTTTTACAGGACAGCACGAAGACTATCACAAGCCATCTGATGATGCTCACTTGATCAATTATAAGGGCATCATAGATATTACAGATTACATCTATGACATCATTATATATACACAAGGTAGAGGTAAGCTGACTTTCCAAAAAACCAGAGATGAAAGCACAGAAGTTCCTGACTTTAAAGTTACGCTTGGTGTAATCCCTGATTACCTATTCAATGGAAAAGGGATGAGGATAGATGGTGTAAAAGATAATCGTCCAGCATTCAATGCGAATCTAAAAAAAGGTGATATCATAACAAAAATGGGAGAAATAGAAATAGTAGACATGATGACATATATGAAAGCGCTAGGTGCACATGAAAAGGGTCAAACCATTGATATAGTTATCATAAGAGATGGTAAGAAAGACACCAGAAAATTGACCTTCTAGAATAAGCTAACTATATTAGAGTTATGAACCATTTTGTTGTACGAATAAATCTATAATATGAACACAATAATAAATTACTTAAAGTTTTCAATTTTACTTCTTTTAATTTTCTCTTTTTCATCTTGTCTTGAAGATAAATGTGAAGCGACTCGTACCTTTATAGAGTACGAATCAGTATTCGCAGACCCATCGGAATTTAGAGTTGATAATATCGAATATTTTGAGACTAGACTATTGGAGAATCCGGGTAAAATCTATTATTATGGCTCAACACTATTCATCAATGAAAAGTACGAAGGGATTCACTTATACGATAATTCTGACCCTTCCTCACCAGTATATGAAGGATTTATATCTATCCCTGGCAATCTAGACATCTCCATAAAAAATGATATTCTATATGCTGATAATTATGTAGATCTGCTATCAATAGACATCTCAAATATCAAAAATCCTACATTACTTAATCGACAAGAAGAAGTCTTCAAAGTATATGATTTATGGGAAGACCAGGGTTACTTCGTATACACCAAAGAAACAGAAAGAACCATAGAGATAAGCTGCGACGATCCTAATTTCAATAGTCCTTGGTTTTGGAGCGGTAACCAAATATTTGCTGAGTCCTCTGCATCATTTGAACTAGATGTGAATGTCATCAGTAACAACAACTCTAACACTGGGCAAGGAGGATCTTTTGCCAGGTTTTCCGTTTTAGGAGATTACCTATATGTTTTGAACCTTACAGCATTAATGAGTTATGATATTACTGATCTCGCCGAACCAGAATTACTGAATACTGTAGAAGTTGACTGGGGTACTATAGAAACCCTGTTTCCCTATGGAGATTATCTATTCATAGGAGGAACGCAAGGAATGTTTATATATGACAGAACGAATCCTGCATTGCCAACACTTGTTTCTAGATTCACTCATGCTAGAGCATGTGATCCAGTGTTCGTTCAAGACGAAACCGCATACGTCACATTGAGGAACGGTAGTCTATGCCAATCATTTACCAATCAATTGGATATAGTGGACATCACTAACGTAGAAAACCCTCAATTGAAAAAATCTTACGATATGACAAATCCTCATGGCTTAGCTGTAGTAAATGACGATCTATACATATGTGATGGAGATGCAGGACTAAGGGTTTTTGATAAATCAGATCATAATAAGATTGATGAAAATCAATTAGACCATATCAAGAATATAAATGCTTACGATATTATCCCACTGAGTTCGGAGCATATGATCGTAGTTGGTAACGGAGGTTTATATCAATACGATAGTAGTGATCCTAGTGCATTGAGAGAGCTAAGCTTTATTTCACTCTCAAAGTAATAGGAAGATGAAACAGATGTTGATGATTTTTTGCTTTTTGTCTTTTTCATTATTAGGTTATGGGCAGCAAAAGATAGAAATCGAAGAAAACAAAAAAGCTATACTCTATCTGAAAAATGGATCCGAACTTGAAGTATCTGTTATAGATTGGAATGAAGAGCTTGGAATAAAAGTAACCACTATATGGGGACAAGAAATGTTTTTTCCTGCATCTAAGATAAAAATGCTAAAAGCAATTACCAAGGCTTCAAATACATCCTTTTACGTTTTTAGAGAGAATGATATTTATTACTCTTTGACGGCTGGAATCATTCCAGGCAACAACAGTCTTCGAACTTCAGGACGGAACGGATATACGGCATCGTTTAGCTCAGGATATCGATTCCATAGACTACTTTGTCTTGGTGTCGGCACTTCTGTGGATCAATATGCATACAATTCAGGTGAAAGAATGCATCCAATATTTTTAGATCTAAGAAGTTATTTTTTTCCAAAGAACTCTACTTTTGTACTGAATTTACAAACGGGATATAGTCTTGCATTCAAGAATGAAAATAAAGGTATCGTAGATGCCAAAGGTGGATTCATGTTCTACCCTAGCCTAGGTATAAGTTTTGGAAGATCAGACATAAAGTACGCTTTCGACATTGGCTACAAATTCCAACAAGCTACCTGGAAATATGGCAATCAATGGGATTCTAGAAGCTCAATAGAGTATGATTTGCTATACCAAAGATTGGTCTTAAGATTTGGTATAGTCATATAGGCGACCTTAGCACTGAAAAAACATTTTTACGATATCAAATGAGACGACGAAATTTTGTCTTATGCTTACATCTTACTCCCCCCTTCTAACAAGCATATAATTGCATTTACATTGAGTCCATATAATTAACTTCAGACGGAAAATAATTATTGACATTTTATATGCATTGATCTAAACTAATATCATTAATTTAGAGTTTAAATTAGAATAAAAATAAATTTATGGATAATCACAATATGGATGGAGACATCGCTAATTGCCCTTTTATGGGAGGCACTGTAAAAGCAAGTGCAGGAGGTGGTCAAACTAATAATGATTGGTGGCCAAACCAACTAAAACTTGATATATTAAGGCAACATTCTGAAAAATCTAACCCAATGGACGATGATTTTGATTATGCTGAAGCATTCAAGTCACTTGACTATGATGGAGTTAAAAAAGATCTTGCAGACCTCATGACTGATTCTCAAGATTGGTGGCCTGCCGATTATGGGCACTATGGCCCTTTCTTTGTAAGAATGGCATGGCACGCCGCAGGTACCTACAGGACGAGTGACGGTCGTGGGGGTGGTGGAGAAGGTGCCCAACGTTTTGCACCTTTGAACAGTTGGCCAGACAATGGTAATTTAGATAAAGCAAGAATGCTTTTATGGCCAATAAAACAAAAGTATGGTAGAGCTCTATCTTGGGCTGACCTATTTATCCTTACCGGAAATGTTGCCATGGAAACTATGGGTTTCAAAACCTTCGGATTTGCTGGAGGACGTGCTGATATCTGGGAAGCTCAAAAAGATATTTATTGGGGATCAGAAGGAGTTTGGCTAGAAAATAAAAGATATGAGGCAGAAAGAGTACTCGAATCTCCTCTAGCAGCTGTACAGATGGGCCTCATATATGTAAACCCTGAGGGACCAGATGGAAATCCTGATCCGCTTGCATCAGCCGCTGACATTCGAGAAACTTTTGGCCGTATGGCTATGAATGATTATGAGACTGTAGCACTTACGGCTGGAGGGCATACATTCGGTAAAGCTCACGGTGCAGCAAGTGATGCAGATCACTTAGGACCAGAACCAGAAGGATCACCTATCGAGGCACAGGGTCTAGGTTGGGCCAGCACATTCGAGACAGGGATTGGAGTACACACAATCACAAGTGGTATCGAAGGGGCATGGACAAATAATCCTGCAAAATGGGACAACAATTATTTCGAAAATCTTCTTGGACATGAATGGGAACTAACAAAATCTCCTGCTGGAGCTCATCAATGGAGACCTAAGAACGGCGCATTATCTGATGCAGTGCCGGATGCTCATGATCCTAATGTACGACATGCACCTATGATGACCACAGCCGATATGGCTATGAAGAGAGATCCGGAATATTTAAAAATATCTCAGCACTTCCACGCTAATCCTGAGGAATTTGCTGACGCATTTGCAAAAGCATGGTATAAATTAACACATAGAGATATGGGACCATTGTCTAGATACTTAGGGAAGGAAGTTCCTTCTGAAGAGTTAATCTGGCAAGATCCGATTCCAGCAGTTGATCACGAATTGATCAATGAGGCTGATATTGCAGACCTAAAAGCTAAGGTATTAGCTTCTGGTTTATCTGTATCAGAATTAGTATCTACAGCGTGGGCTTCTGCGTCTACATTTAGAGGTTCTGATATGAGAGGTGGAGCAAACGGTGGTAGATTGAGACTTAGCCCACAAAAAGATTGGGAAGTAAATAATCCAACCCAATTAGCTAAAGTTCTTGATACCCTTGAAGGCATACAATCAAGTTTCGATAAGAAAGTATCAATGGCAGACCTCATCGTACTCGCAGGATGTGCTGGTGTGGAAAAAGCAGCAAAAGACGGCGGACATGATATAACAGTTCCGTTTACACCTGGTCGAATGGATGCATCTCAAGAGCAAACAGATACACATTCCTTTTCATTTTTAGAGCCTATTGCAGACGGTTTTAGAAATTATATGAAAACAAAATATTCGGTAACCGCTGAGCAAATGCTTGTAGACAGGTCACAATTGTTGACATTGACAGCACCTGAGATGACAGTACTAATCGGTGGTATGAGAGTGATGGATACCAACTATGATGGTTCTAAACATGGAGTATTTACAAATACTCCGGGGGCTTTGACCAATGACTTCTTCGTTAACCTATTGAATATACGAACCGTTTGGACTTCTATAGATGAAGGAGATGACTTGTTCGAAGGGAAGGATAGAACTACTGGTGAGAAGAAATACACAGGAACAAGAAATGACCTCGTATTTGGTTCAAATTCTGAGTTGAGAGCTATTGCAGAAGTATACGCTTCTAGCGACTCCAAATCTAAGTTTGTGAATGATTTCGTCGCAGCATGGAATAAGGTAATGAACCTTGATAGATTTGATCTGAAGTAATTATACTAGATTTCAAGTATATATTTTTTAAAAAGCCGAGTTTAAACACTCGGCTTTTTTTGTGCTACAAGATAATGCTGGTATTAATTATAGATGCATATTTTTTTCAGAAGTAGTTTGAAAAACTGTTATGAAATAAGGCTATTCTTTATTTACGGATATCCCTCGGAATATCCCTGACTCAACATCACAAATAAAAAGAGCCCTCATAAAAATGAAGGCTCTGAAAATATTTCTGATTTGAATGAATCGATTATACCAAACCCATTCCATTAAACTTATCCATGACACTTTTTACGGCATCTGCAGATCCATTCAACAATGCCATTTCATCATCATTCAATTGTAATTCAATTGTTTTAGTAATTCCTGTTTTACCAAGTTTTACTGGTACACCGAGATACATCTCATTGATACCATACTGACCAGTCAACCATGCACATACAGGGAATATTCTCCCCTCATCTTTTACGATTGACTCTACCATTTGTGCAGCAGCAGCACCAGGAGCGTACCAAGCAGAAGTTCCCATAAGTCCTACGAGTTCTCCCCCACCTTTTTTAGTCCTGTTTACAATTGCGTCTAATTCTTCTTCTCCGATCATCTCAGTTACTGGGATACCAGCTACTGTCGTATATCTTGGAAGTGGTACCATCGTATCACCATGTCCTCCCATCAATACCGCCTGAATATCCTTTGGAGACACTTCCAATGCAGTCGCTAAGAATGCTCTATATCTTGCAGTATCTAGGATACCCGCCATACCGAACACACGATTAGAGTCTCCTCCCGCAGCCTTAAATGCAGCATAAGTCATCACATCCAATGGATTAGATACTACTATTATGATAGGATCTTTTGAGTGCTCTTTGATAGAGTTTACAACTGATACTACGATCTTAGCATTTGTAGTGATCAGATCATCTCTACTCATACCTGGCTTTCTTGGTATTCCCGCTGTAATTACTACGATATCACTATCGGCTGTATCAGCATAATCAGCAGTACCTGTTAATTTAGTACTATAGTAATCTATAGGTGCCTGTTGCCAGCTATCTAAAGCTTTCCCCTTGGCAAAATCTCCTTTTATATCAAGAATTACTACTTCTTTCACTATGTCTTTGTGTGCTAGTACATTCGCTACTGTAGCGCCCACATTTCCAGCTCCGACGACGGTTACTTTACTCATTTTATATTGTTTAAATTTTGAAGCATTCTCTAAATATTTCGAAGGCTCCCAGTTAACGATTCATTTCTTGTTTGTAAAGGTAATCATAAGTTTATAACTGTATAACTTGTAATATGTTTTTTGTTATATTTAAGATTTCTATGGTACACATTATCAATAGCTTTTGATTGTGATTCGCTTACTATTGTAAAACCACCTAAAACTAGTATCTTTCGATTTCGTAATTATGAATAAACTTATAAAAGATACCTATCAAGTCTTAGCCTCATCCTCTGAGGGAGAGTATAAAGAAAAAGGAAGCAAGTTTCTTTCTTATGCATACCCTGTACAAAATGTAGAAGAAGTAGAATATTACCAAGCTGAGGTAAAAGATCTGCATCCAAAGGCCAGACATTTCTGCTATGCATACCGAATCGGTATCGACGGAAAACTGTACCGTGCCAATGATGATGGAGAACCATCTGGAACCGCAGGAAAGCCCATACATGGACAGCTACTTAGTCATGATCTAAGCGATACTCTCGTCATCGTGGTCAGGTATTTTGGAGGAACCAAACTCGGAGCATCGGGGCTGATACATGCCTACAAAACTGCAACGCACGAGGCACTATCTGCTGGAACGAAAGAAGACCGTGTACTCTCTGATATATATAGATTAACTTTTGACTATGCTGAGATGGGACATGTGCTTAATGTGACCAAATCATTCAATCTCAATATAATATCTAAAACATTCGAAGCGGTACCATTTATTGAAATAGAAGTTCCAAGGAGTCAAATTGACCAATCGCTCATCGAATTAAAAGCAAAATTACTCCAAATAAGTACTGAGCAGATAGATGAAAAAACGATGATTCCATTTTGTAAAATTGAAAAAATAATAGAATCTGATGATTAATGTAGGCGTGACAGGTGGCATTGGGTCTGGTAAAACAACGGTATGTAAAATATTCGAGCAATTGGACATTCCTGTTTACTACGCAGACAAAGAGGCGAAGCGCTTAATGAATCACGATATAGAGCTCAAATCTAAAATCAAAATACTCCTCGGTGATGAAGCTTATCATAGAAATGGAAGGCTGAATCGCAAATTTGTGGCTTCTATAGTATTCTCGGACAAAGAGAAACTAGAAAAACTTAATGAACTTGTTCATCCTGCTGTAAGAAAAGATGCTAAACACTGGTCACAAAATCAAAATAGCAAGTACACACTCCAAGAAGCTGCATTGTTTGTAGAGAACGGATCTTACAAACAACTAGACTATCTTATCGTGGTGACCGCTCCAATAGAAGAAAGAATCAAAAGAGTCGTAAAACGAGATAACTCTAACTTCGATGAAGTCAAAAGGCGAATAGACAATCAACTTCCCGAAATAGAGAAGACAAAAGTAGCCGATTTCATCATCGACAATAGCGGAAATACATCTCTTATACACCAAGTTTGGAAGATCCATCGTGAGTTGATTAAAATGTAATCACCTGCAGTCATTTTTCAAATAGTATATTTATTACTAATAGATATCGACCTATTACTACGATTTAGATCTCACCAATTCTTCACTTTCTAGATCATCACGACATTAATTATAAAGAAATCTACATCATAATGCAGCGTTTATTAGTACATTGGTAATCTATTATATGATGGTTTTCTTCAACCTAATCGAATTTGATAAGCCGAAATCAATATTTATGAAAAGAATCCAACTACTTTTTACCATTATTATGACCATTTGTTTGTCATCTGATTATATCTATAGTCAGAGCATACATTTCACCAATAATAATATAATGCCTACCTACTTCAATCCCGCTCAAACAGGAGCCTACTCAGGGACCTATAGGGCTGGGCTGATACTAAGAGATCAATGGCGACCTGGTCCCGAAGCCAACTTCCCATATACTAGTGGAGGATTGTTTATTGATTCGCCTATAATATTTGGTCTGTCAAAACAGCACTGGGTGGGTGTCGGAGCTACGCTATTCTATGATCAAGCTGGAGACGTAGCGCAGACTTGGTCTGGTTTCTACCCAGGCGTATCTTATCACATCGGCTTGGATAAAAAATTTAAGAACGTAATTACATTAGGAGTTCAATATGGATTCTCCAATAGAGGTTTTGATCCATTGAATACATTTACAGAATATATGGGATTAACAGGATCCGTTGTAGATCCAGATACAGAAAAAATTACAGGACAAGGAACTGAAGGATTTAGTGCTCCATCAAGTCATCTCAACATCGGACTATTATACAAGGGAAATATTGATAGGTACTCAAAGTATGAAATAGGAGCTGGCGTCCACAATATCTTAAATGCTGATTTATTATTCAATGGTACTGGTGTGGATACATTAGCTGGGCCAGGCAGAAGTGCAGAGGGAAGTCGTATCAACTTCCACACAAAATACAGAAGAGCTACTAGCAAGCGAATGATCTGGGAACCATCGGCTTTCGTATCGATCATGCCTGGTGCAAATAATATAAATCTTCAAATAAGAAATGAATACTTACTAAAAAAGAAAGGTAATATATCTCTAATTTCTGGATTAGGATTGCGATTCGGGGATGCTATCCAATTGCTCTTGGGTGCCAACTATAAAGGGTATCTATTCTCTTTCGCATATGACCATACGATTGCCGATCATGGTGGATATGATGCTGCTTACGAATTAGGAGTTTCTAGGATATTCATTGTAAATAAAAAACCGAAGGTCAAACCAATTATATACTGTCCACGATTATAATTGAAATCGATAACATAGGACTTAATAGACATACTCTGATATACGAGAGTTCGTCAAAAAAAAACGTTGACATACGAAATTATTATCTATGAAAAATATAATTCTCTTAATCGCATTATCTTTCCTGAGCACTCTTTCTGCAACTGCCCAATTGCATACCCTCAATAAAGACTTACCCTGCATCAATAAGACTTTCCAGGTCCATGCACATGTCTTTCTTGACAGTCTTGGCATAGCCAACTTTACGCCTGATATGCTAAGATCAGATCTTGCTACAGCCTCAGAAGCCTTCGCTCCTATATGTGCACGATTCGAATTGTGTGGCATAGATACCATCACTAATTACGAATTTGATAGTATAGCCACTGACCTAGAAGATACTGAGATCAAGAATCTTTTTCATGTAAAAAATAGAATAAATATCTATCTAGCATCACAACTACAGACTCCGACACTATGTGGATATGCAGGAGGTAATGCATCTGCATCGAATTCTACTGTAGTGCTCAAGTGCGCTGGAGGGACATTGGTCCATGAGTTGGGTCATGTGTTTGGTCTGAGTCATACATTTGGTGGTGATCCAGAATTAGTAGATGGCTCAAACTGCGAAACCGCTGGAGATGGACTATGCGACACCCCCGCTGATCCCTACATATTAGATGCACCTATCCAATGGCAAGATGGTTGCGAATTTGTGTGGGAAGGGACAGATGCAAATGGTGATTATTACTCCCCCGATGTTGGAAATATAATGTCTTATTATAGTTGTTCGTGTGGATTTAGTCGAGAGCAATTTATTAAAATGGCGAATACCTATCTCAATGCTAATCCTAAGCTTTGGTAGACTGTAATATCTATCAATGACCAATTCTTTATTTCGACAGAAATTATAACAATGAAAAAAATCACCACAATATTATATATCGTTTTTGTGTCCTTCAATATTATGGGACAGTCAGCTGATATAAATTCAGGTTGCTCTCCACTTACAGTGCAATTTACCCCACCCGCTGGACTTATGAATCACCAATGGGATTTTGGTGACGGTAGCTCTAGTCCTTTAGAAACGCCAGGTCACACATTTGACGAGTCAGGGACATTCATCGTAGAGCTATTCGAGAATGGAACCAAAATAGGCGAAACAACCATAATAGTATACGAACCTACGCAAGTAATGATCTCCGCTGACGAACAGTCGGGCTGTGCTCCCTTCCAAGTCATGTTTGCCGATATGAGTATCATCGACCCTGAACTTACTGTATCAGGATATCTGTGGGATTTTGGCGATGGCAACGGCTCCTCCACACAAAACCCAACACATACCTATCAAAATGAAGGGGTATATACAGTTACATTAAGAGTTGATTCGGATGAAGAAGAATGTACTGTTTCTGAATCATTTACCAACTATATTACCGTTACAGATAAGCTAGATGCAGGGTTCAGCTTAGACCAAACCGTATCGTGTGATGTCCCTGGAACATTCGTCATTACTAATAATACTCAAGACGAATCAGGCTATATATACACTTGGGACTTTGGAAATGGAGAGACCTCCTCGGACTATAACCCTGGTAGTATAACCTACGGAGAGGAAGGTATATTCAATATCATACTTACTGCGGATAATGGTGACGGCTGCGAAGTACAAATAAGTAGAACTGTAAAAGTTGGTAAACCGGATATCGACTTGGCGGTCAATGATACGATTTGTATAAACTTACCATATACTATCGTCAATAATAGCAATGCCAACCAGTTTGCATGGTCATTTGGAAGCGGATCGACGCCACAGACATCAACTCAAAGAAATCCTACAGTCACCTACAACACCTCAGGACTTAAGATCGTCAATTTTTCTGCAATCGCGAGTAGTGAATGTAAGGCGGATTCATTCTTCACTATATTTGTCGAAGATCCAAGTGCGGCCTTTACCATAGACCCACTTGTGACCTGTCTAGACCCAGCTACATATACTTTTACCAATCCAAATACAGGCTATGCAGAATACGAATATTATGTAAGGCAATTAGATGATAGATTTTTAGGACAGTCTACAGAAATGTATACCTATGCGCCTGTCCCAAGAGATTCGTTTTATATCAATAGATCGGATACATTCTCTGTAATATTAAATGTGACCACACATGCAGGCTGTACAGCTGAGGACAGCACGTTTTTTATCCATAGAGCACCACAGGCTCACTTCATACCGAATATCAGTAGAGGATGTGCACCGCTAACTGTAAACTTCGCCGAAGACTCAAGGTCAAATGAAGCGATTACAAGTTGGTCGTGGACATTTGGCGATGGCGAAGTGGTCAATACCAATACTGCCGAAGATATGACACACACCTATACCGAGCCCGGTGAATATTACGTCAAAATAGCTATAGAAAATGTAGATGGATGTCGTGATACTTCTGCAGGCATCTTCATATACGTCGGAGAACCACTAACTGCAGATTATCAAGTAGACAAATCAGAAATCTGTATGTATGACACGATAATGATGAGCACTGACAATATGGATCCAAGAGTTGATGCTTATCATTTCAATACTGATGATGGTCGCATCAGTGACTGTTATACGAATACATTGGGAGAACATACTTTTGTACACAGCCCAGGAGAATACCCAGTAACCCTTACGCTAGAATATAATGGATGCTTCAGTGAAATAGACAATGGATCTACCGTCACTGTAAATGGATCAAAATCTAGAATAAAATATATGACCAACTGTGAAGAACCACTAACCGTGATGCTCCAAGATAGTAGTATCAATGCCTCTACTTCTATATGGATTATGAATGGAGATACGATAAATATGGATACTATCGCTACGAATCCATTCAACTATTCTTTTGATTCGACAGGGATGTATGAAGTGATGCTCATTACGACAGATGATTCGACATGTCCCGCTGATACTGCTTCCGTGGATTTACAAATACGTGCCACAAAAGCAGATTTCGATTTACCAGAATTCGTATGTGCCGATGCAGGTATAGACATCAGCGCTAGTGCTAGTGTAGATGTAGATGTATCATGCAGTAAAGGATATACTTGGTTGGGAGTGGCCATTCGTCCTAGAACGCTAGACATTCCAGAAGTAGAAACAGCATTTGGCCCTGGTACCCACACAGTAAGATTGATTACAGAGGATGTCAATGGATGTACAGATACACTAGACAAACAGACTACAGCACTAGAAATCAATGCAGATTTCACGATCAATGATGATATAGTTTGTTTTCCAGCAAATATTGATTTTACAGATTTGTCGACTTCTGATACGACACTGACCTCTTGGAGTTGGGATTTTGGTGCCATGACTCAGAACCCAACAAGTATAAATTTTACAGATTATGTAGATGGGCTTCAAATCCAACTAGCAATAGAAGATGCACTAGGGTGTGTAGACTCGATCACTCAAATCATACCAACCTACGAACCGACGACTGATCTGACTTTAGATCCTGGCAACATAGTATGTATTGGAGAAACTGTAAACATCCAAGCAACTGACTTTACAGATCAAGGACATTTTCTCAATTACACATGGTTATTTGGTGGAGAGACGATAAATGATCAGAATCCAAGTTTTGAAGTTATACAACCGGGAGTGAATCCAGTAACGTTGATCATTACAGAAGATAGTACGGGATGTCAAAACCAGTATGATCTTAATTTGCAAGGAATACAATTACCTGTCGCGGAGATAGATCTCGATGGACGAGAGTTTTGTGTATCTGACGGTGTTGTACAATTTGGAAACAATTCATTCCTAGATGGTCCCGGAGAATACTTATGGGATTTTGGAACAGGTCAGATCATATCTACCCCGCAACCGACCACGACATCATCGCCTTTTGTGGGTGGAACTTATGATATTACATTGACAGCATCGTCCATCTATGGATGCAGTGATACGGATATGATTTCGATTACTATGATCGAGCCTAGTGGTAACATCTTAGTAAGTGATTCTGACAATAAAATATGCCTTGAGGACGAAGTGACTTTCACATTGGTTGATACAGTTGACGTAGTAGACTTCTCCTACGACTTCGGAGATGGTACGGTGATAGACAATACCAATCCTGCGACACATACCTTTGGATACTACCCTCCTAATGGATCATATGACATTGTGCTTTCACTCATATCAGAGAGTGGATGTAAGACATCAGTAAATGTTCCACTTGCAGCATTTCAAGTGGTAGCTGATATATCGACAAACCCTATTATCTGTCTTGGCCCTGTTGACTTGTTCAATCCTGCGGACACTTTTGGTGTAGACCTTACCTATGAATGGGACTTTGGTAATGGTGAGACATCTACCAATGCAGAACAGATAGTCAATTACGATACACCAGGCACATACAACATATCATTGAGCGTAACCAATGAAGACTCAGGGTGTGATGATAGTATTAGTCAATCATTGATCGTACAGCCCAATCCAGTATTAGACTATATAGACTCTTTGAACTGTTTAGATGATTTAGCATTTATAGAGTTTACAAATCTAAATACGGACTATACGTACACACTAGATCCAGATGCGATGGGTGTTACGACGCTGGAAGAAAATATTACAAATCAATCAATACCAATCGATCCAGCTATCCTAGAATATCTGATCACAGTAGAAGACGAATTTGGATGTGTATCTATGGATACGCTCAATATCAGTATTGCTGCAAATCCTGAAATCCCGAATCTGTTTTCACCAAATGGAGACAATCACAATGATTTCTTTGATCTTATAGCGGCAGAGAAGTTCAGAGGCTTGATCGAGGTAGAAACATTCAAAGTATACAATAGATGGGGAAACTTGATGTACGACAATGAGACACCAGCTGTAGGATGGAATGGTAGACTGAGCAATGGGGATATTGCTCCTGCGGAAGTATATACCTACCTGATCAAACTTGTGGGTTCTGAGGAAGTTTTTAAAGGCACTGTAACCCTTATCAGATAGAAGTAGATACGTCAATAAAATTGCTAAGGTACAAGTATTTTATTAGAGCTTTTTATATCATTTTATTCTATTATTCAAGTAACTTTTATCAATGTAACATTGTTAGATTGATGTCGAACATCGACCCAAATAAAAGGTTTATTGAACTAAACACTAGAATTTAATATGATGTCCCCGTATCTTATCCGTATATCCGTATTTCTATCCATCATCATATTTACACTAATTGTAGGCTACATAGCCAATAAGTTTCTTACAAAATTAGTTACTAGGTCTACAGAATTCATGACCTCTGATCCGACTAACTATAAATTTATAAAGCATGTTGCATTAGCGTGCATATACTTAATAGGATTCTCTATCGCTATATATTCTATGCCTGATTTCAGAGCACTAGCGGGATCACTACTAGCGGGGGCAGGTATACTGGCTGTTGCCATCGGCTTTGCAGCTCAGCATGCACTTAGTAATGTGATCAGTGGGATTTTTATAGTAATTTTCAAACCTTTCAGAGTCAATGATAGACTTGCGATTCAGACTCATCAAGGTATCGTAGAAGACATAACCCTCAGACATACTGTAATCAGAAATTTTGAAAATCGAAGGATCATCATACCTAACTCAGTAATAAGCAATGAGGTCATAGTGAACGCTGACTTTGGAGATGACCGTATCGTAAAGTGGGTAGACATAAGTGTGAGCTACAAAAGTGACTTAGACCTAGCTAAGAAAATAATGGCCGAAGAAGTAGAGGCACATCCACTTCACCTCGATCCTAGAACACCCGAAGATATCGCAGCAGGTGTACCCAAAGTTGTAGTAAGAGTCGTAGGACTGATGGACAGTTCAGTAAACCTCAGAGCATGGGCCTGGGGCAAAAATGCTCCTGATGCATTTGTATTAGGATGTGATCTGCTGGAAAGTATCAAAAAACGAATCGATGCTGAACCAAATGTAGAGATTCCATATCCACACAGGACAGTGTATCACCATGGACAAATATCAAATCTTACACCTGATTAATTAATCAATTACCTAAGGATCTATGAAGAAATTAGAGAAAAACCTCATCGACGTATATAGACAGCTTATCAATAAGGAGTTCATCGCTAAAAAAGTAGCAGAAAACGCGCATCCTGACAATAAGATGAGTATAAAAAATCTAGTGCGATACGTAACCCTACGAACAATCGATTTACGAGAAGTCCATGATCACTTATCTGAGCTAGGAATCTCAGCATTGAGAAGTTGCGAAAGCTATGTCATGCATAATGTAATATCAGTACTCAAGCTCATAAAAATACTCAATGGAGAGGACTGGAAACCTCAAGTTGATGTAGAGACAATAGGATACAAATCCAGCAAAAAACTCATAAATAGAAACATCAATAAACTATTTAATACACCAAAACGAAACAATCGAAAAACTAAAATAATGGTTACCATGCCATTAGAAGCGGCATATGATAGCACTATTATTCGTAATTTCATCTTGCATGGTATGGAGATCGCACGAATAAACCTCAGCCACGGAACGCCCTATGAATGGGAGCAACTCACAAAAAACATCAAGACAGAAGCTGAAGAACTCGATCTAGAATGTAATATTTACATGGATCTATCAGGCCCTAAAATCCGAACCGAAAATGTGAATATTGTAAAAGCCAATGGACAAACTAAGTCATTCATAAGATTAAACAAAGGTGACCATCTTATACTTACCACAGATATTACAAAAGTAAACGACAATATATACGGGGAGAAAGGGCAGCAGTTAAATTATCCATCAGTGGCAGTCTCTATTCCTGAGATACTTACCGATACGAAGATAGGTGACAGAATATTCTTCGATGATGGAATGGTCGAATCTAAAGTGATAAAAAAGAGAGATAAAGAGATCGAGGTAATCGTCATAAAAACAGGAAAAACTGGATTCAAATTAAAATCAAGAAAAGGGATTAATCTCCCTGACACAATGCTCAATCTACCGTCTTTGACCGAAGCTGACTTAGAACATATGCCTTTCGTAATGGACAATGCTGATATACTAGGCTATTCATTTGTAAGAACAGTGGAAGATATAAGAATGATCCACTCACAGATGGAAAAATACGATAAAGATGATATCGGACTGATACTAAAAATAGAAAACCAAGAATCGTTTGAAAATCTACCTATATTATTACTAGAAGCGATGAAGAAATCAAAAGTCGGTGTGATGATAGCCAGAGGAGATTTAGCGGTCGAAATAGGTGCAGAAAGGATAGCCGAAGTTCAAGATGAGATCATGTGGATATGTGAAGCAGCCCACGTTCCTGTGATATGGGCAACTCAAGTATTAGAAAACCTAGCAAAAACAGGAAAAGCTTCTAGAGCTGAAATAACGGATGCCGCAAAGAGTGCTCGTGCAGAATGTGTCATGCTAAACAAAGGTGAATATATCGATGAAGCATTGGTCCTATTAAGTTCGATCCTCACTAAAATGGAAAAACATACCTCTAAAAAGAAAAGCGTAATGAGAGCACTCAATGTAAGCCTAGCTAATATTGATAAAATGGGTCTTGACTGAGAAATTGTATCCTATTGATGATCCGATTTGAAAATTGATTGATATAACCAACAAAGTTTAATTGTCAGTACATCAAACATAATCGGGTTTGTATGGCTTTATAGATTAAAGAATATAGGAATACGATTATTTACACTGTTGAGACACGACAAAATCGAGTATGCCGAGTGGGATCTTTTCTTACTCATAGAATTTGCAAACAAAGAAATATCATTACAAAATAATATATGAAGATACTACTTACTGGCGCCACAGGATATATAGGAAAAAGACTACTGCCAGTATTAGTCCAGATGGGTCATACTATAGTGTGCTGCGTAAGAGATCCACAGCGTATGTATATCCAAGAATCACTTCAAGATTCTGTCACAGTAATACAGGGAGATCTTCTAGACCCAGAATCCCTGGCCAATATCCCTAACGATATAGACATAGCTTACTACCTCGTACACTCTATGTCCTCGAAAAAAGACTACAGATCACTAGAAAAGACATCAGCTATAAACTTCCGAGCAGCAATCAACAAAACGAATGCGAAACAAGTCATCTATCTCAGTGGTATCGTAAATGAAGACGAGCTATCCGACCATTTAAAATCAAGATTGGTCGTAGAGCAAGAACTATCCAAAGGCAGATATAATCTCACTACTCTACGGTCTGGTATTATAATCGGTTCTGGAAGTGCATCGTTTGAAATAATCAGAGATCTAGTCGAAAAATTACCGATAATGATCGCTCCAAAGTGGCTAAAGACAAGATGCCAACCTATCGGGATCAGAGACGTGATCAATCTATTAGTTGGTTGTGTAGGAAAAGTGCAAACCTATAATGAAAATTTTGACATAGGCGGTCCAGAGATACTAACTTACAAGGAGATGTTATTGGGCTTTGCAGAAGCTCGTGAACTCAAAAGGTACATCTATACAGTGCCTGTCATGACTCCCAGACTTAGCTCATATTGGCTTTATTTTGTGACATCTACTTCATATATGCTAGCCCAAGCTCTAGTAGAAAGTATGAAGGTAGAAGTTGTCTGTAGGGACAGTCGGATTTTTGAGATATTGGATATGAAGCCGTCCACATATTCAAAGTCATTGGAATTTGCATTCGCAAGGATAGAAACAGATAATATCGCCTCTAGTTGGAAAGATTCCGCAGTAAGTGGTCGTAGTCTGCCTAACTTGTCAGAATTCGTCAACGTCCCAGAGCATGGTTGTTTTGTGGATAGAAGAAGTAGACCTGTCCATGACTTCAAAAATACAAGAAAAAAAATATGGAGTATAGGCGGAAAAAATGGATGGTACGCTTTTAATTGGTTATGGAAAATCCGTGGATATATGGATAAGATGGCTGGAGGCGTAGGACTGAGAAGAGGTCGTACGAATAGATATAAAATTGAAACCGGCGATGCTCTTGATTTCTGGAGAGTATTATTTGCTGATCATAGCAGTTGTAGATTGTTATTATTTGCAGAGATGAAATTGCCCGGTGAAGCATGGCTAGACTTCAAAATCGAAGACGACAGACTGATACAAACCGCTACTTTCAGACCACGGGGTCTTATGGGTAGATTATATTGGTACTCCGTACTACCCTTCCATCATTTCATCTTTAACGGAATGATCAATAAACTCGTCGAAAATAATACAAACAGCACAAATTAATCACAATAACAAACATCGCATACTACTTCCATAAGTACCTTACGATACAGATGCAATTAGTATGGAAAATTCTCCCATCGAAATTTTTAAAAATAAAACTGTATGAAACAAATAATTACCTTTCTCTTTGTACTCTCATTTATCACTATCAGCAATGCCCAACTTAGGCTCAGTATAGAGTCTGGTTACGTTACTACTCAGAGCAATAATGTAAGGGTACCCAATGGAGACCAAAACGCAGGCACTCTATTTTCACTAAATGATGATTTTGATGATGGTGGATCAGGAGTATTCTTTCGAGGAGAGATTGCATATCTGATTAATGATCGCCATACATTAGAAGCGACTGCTGCGCCCCTTACCGTAGAATATAACGATTCGAGCAAAGAATCTATAGATTTTGCCCAAACCAACTTTACAGGTGATAATATCAATGGATCGTATCAATTTAATACTTACAGGTTCAGCTATAGATATAGGATCATAAATAGATCAAAGTTTAAATTTGACCTCGGAGCTAGTCTTCTTGTCAGAGATGCTAGGATAGCACTAAGTCAACTAGAAGATACAGCAGATGATACTGACTTAGGTTATGTTCCTTTGGTAAGTTTCCAGCTCTCGTATGCCACTGCTGACAGATTATCACTCCTTCTTAAAGGCGATGCATTGGTCGGACCTGTTGGCAGAGCCGAAGATGTATTCGCGGGACTCCTCTATGAAGTTATCAAAAATAAAATCGAAATAAAAGGTGGTTATAGAGTCATAGAAGGTGGTGCAGATGTAGATCAAGTATTCAATTTTGCTTTCTTTCACTTTGCTGACTTGGGCCTAGTCATTACATTATAATCACATATACTTTCCTAATCATATCTATCACTCATTCATATTTCTTATTACCTTTGTGGCGAATTATAGAATCTATAATCTAAACACAATAAATATAAATATATATGGCTCTTCAATGTGGTATCGTAGGTCTTCCGAATGTAGGCAAGTCTACCCTATTCAATGCACTTACCTCTGCAAAGGCTCTGGCGGCTAATTATCCTTTTGCAACGAAGGATCCTAATCTAGGAATCATCACAGTGCCTGACGCTCGATTAGATGCGCTCGCTGCAATAGTAAATCCAGAAAAAGTGCAACCTACTACCGTAGAGATCCTTGATATAGCAGGTCTTATCAAAGGAGCCAGTAAAGGGGAAGGACTTGGAAATCAATTCCTTGCCAATATCCGAGAAGTAGATGCTATCATACATGTAGTGAGATGTTTTGTAGACGATAATGTAATACACGTAGACGGAAATGTAGATCCCATAAGAGACAAGGGAATCATCGACTTAGAATTGATCCTCAAAGATCTCGATACGATGGATAAGCGTATCGAAAAGTTGAAAAAAGGAACAAAAGGTGGTGATAAACAAGAACTAAAGAATCTAGAGTTTGCACAAGAATTAAGAGCGCACCTAGAAGGAGAAAAACCGGCGAGAAGCTTTACACTTGATGAAGCATTCGAAGATTTATACAAAGAACTGTATCTCCTCACCGCTAAGCCAATCTTATACGTATGTAATGTCGATGAATCTAGTGTAACCTCTGGTAATGAGATGACCGAGAAATTCAGAGCATTGGTTGCTGATGAAGACGCAGAGGTATTATTAGTATCTGCAGGCATCGAAGCCGATATCGCAGAACTAGAGACCAAAGAAGAGCGAATGGAATTCGTAGAAGAAATGGGATTAACTGAACCGGGTGTCAATAGAGTCATATCTGCAAGTTACAAACTACTCAATCTTATCACATACTTTACAGCTGGTGAGAAAGAAGTAAGAGCATGGACAATCCAAGATGGATGGAAAGCACCTCAAGCAGCTGGTGTAATTCATACTGATTTTGAAAAAGGATTTATTCGAGCGGAAGTAATAAAATACGATGACTATATAGCCTTAGGATCTGAAGCCGCTGTAAAAGAGGCAGGAAAGATGGGTGTAGAGGGAAAAGAATATGTAGTAAATGATGGAGACATTATGCACTTCAGATTTAACGTCTAAAATGGCGGGAAAGAAATACTACATATTTAATAAGCCATATAATGTGTTAAGTCAATTTACAAAAGAATTACCTCAACATATTACTTTGCAGGATTTCTTATCTCTCGAAAAGGATATATATCCCGTAGGAAGACTTGATAAGGATAGCGAAGGTCTACTTTTGCTTACAAATGACAATCATTTCAAAACTAGAATATTGGACCCCAAGAGTGAAAAATCAAAATCATATTGGGTGCAAGTAGAAGGTGAAATATCAAATCAGGCAAAAGTTCTGTTGGAAAAAGGAGTAGATATTAAATTAAAGACTGGTATTTACAGAACAAAACCCTGTAAGATAAGTATCATAGAAGAGCCGAAAGTGCCAATGAGAAATCCACCTATCCGCAAACGAAAAAACATCCCAACTCAATGGATAGAAATCACCATCACTGAGGGCAAGAATAGACAAATCAGAAAAATGTGTGCCGCAGTCGGATTTCCATGCTTGAGGTTGATCAGGTGCAAGATAGGATCTATGATGTTTGCTGATGTCGCACAAGGCAGCTACAGATCACTCAACAGCTCAGAGATAAAGTCCCTATCAAATTATAAGGATTAAAAAATCAAAACGTGTTATTACAAAATTCAAAAATAGATCGTCAATTTAAAAACTAACAACTCTTATGAAAAAAATAATTTATACAGCCTTATTCTTATCATTATTTACTTCTATCAGCTACGGACAACTCAGTGTTGGCGCGGGTGCGACGTATCTGAATGACGTCGGTGTACAACTTCGTGCTCAGTTACCATTGGTAGATGGATTTGATGTAGAACCGAAATTCTCTTACTATTTTGTAGATGATGCTACAAGTTGGAGTGTAGATGTAGACGCCACTTATGACCTTATAACCTTTGGTGAGAGTAATCCTCTGTATGTACTGACTGGGCCGGCTCTCTATAGAACCTCATTTAATGGAGGATCGGATTCCAACCTAGGCTACAATTTTGGCGCAGGCTTAGGAATTAATCACCTAAGATTCGAACTGAAATACACTACTATATTCTGCGACGAATGTAATGGTCAGATCGGTGGCAACTTAGCATACATGTTTTAAGATTAGACGCTTACATGTAGAAGGTATTTATATAAAATATTTACTTTTTACATGGCAAAAGAACTTTTACCCAAAGATCGTGTTATGCAATTCGGACCGTATGGTTCATATTATCAATATTATTCAAACTTTTAATTTCAATACAATTATGAAAAATTTATTCTCAGTATTATGCTTTGTTGCTCTTGCGATATCTGCACAAGCACAAATCAAAACTCCTGCACCATCACCATCGGCTAAAGTTATGCAGACAGTAGGTCTTACGGAAGTGACAATTGAGTACTCACGTCCTAGTGCAAAAGGAAGAACCATCTTCGGAGCGGATGCATTGGTTCCAAATGGTAAAATCTGGAGAACAGGTGCTAACTCTGTAACTCAGGTAACTTTCTCAAATGATGTAATGATCGAAGGCAAAGAATTAAAAGCTGGAAAATACGGTTTATTAACTATGCCTGGAGCAAGCAATTGGGCTGTACACTTCTATAAATTTGAGAGTGGAAGCTGGAGTTCTTACAAAGATGCACAGCCTACCCTAGCTGTAAGTGTAACGCCAAAGAAAAGTTCTGATATGACAGAAACATTTACTATCACTCTAGATGATTTGAAATCTGATGGAGCTACAATGAATATAAAATGGGCGAACACAGTAGTACCTGTAAAGATATCTTCTGATTCTGATAAAACGGTAATGGCTAACATAGAAAAAGTAATGGCTGGTCCATCACCTGCAGATTACTACAATGCCGCATCTTACTATTTTACAGCTGGAAAAGATCTAGACCAAGCATTGGCATGGATGACTAAGGCTACCGCTGGAAATGATAAAAAATTCTGGCAAATGAAAAGAATGTCTGAGCTATACGCAAAGATGGGAAACATGAAAGATGCTGTAAAAACAGCTAAAATCTCGTTGGATCTAGCAACAAAAGCTGGTAACGAAGATTACATAAAAATGAATAAAGACAATATTAAAGAATGGTCTAAGTAATTTGACTTTTTATAAATATTATTCGAGAGGTTATCAGAAATGGTAACCTCTTTTTATTTGTAGGGAGGGATATTCAGTAGATCTGAATATCCTTATTTATATAGCCCTTCATTCGGCTTACTGCTGAATGAATACCCCGTTTACGCTTGATTATACGTAAATAAGAAGTAATAAATTTCAACCTTAACTTCCACTCGCCGTTCGGGCTTTCATTTTTGGCTTGACCCAAAAACGAAACAAAAAACGAGTGTTTGCTAAACAAGCCATCTCTTATCTCAAGACTTTACCTGACTTTTAACGCTATTGGG